>CAYLOL010000107.1:0-1614 GCA_964385295.1 uncultured Candidatus Peribacteria bacterium | reverse complement strand
CTTACTTTGCAGGGTTTTAGCAAAAAGGAGTATGAGGTGGAAGAAAAGAATTATTATAGAAAAGAAATGCATAGCGGATCTTTCTTTCGTCAGATAGTATTACCTGCTCCTGTAAAAGAGAGTCAAGTAAAAGCAGAATTTGAAGATGGGGTTTTAAAAATTACTTGCCCAAAAGATACTCCTGATGAAGCTAAAAAGATTGAAGTTAAGGTAATTAAGAAAAAAAATAATTAATAATAAAGTTTAATAACATAATATATATATGGGAAAAATATTAGGAATAGATTTAGGTACAACAAATAGTTGTATGGCCATTATAGAAGGTGGTCAACCAAAAGTTCTTGAAAATAAAGAAGGAAACAGAACCACACCATCTGTCGTTGCAATGTCAAAAACAGGTGAACGTCTTGTGGGTCAGCTAGCCAAACGTCAGGCTGTAACAAATCCTACAAATACTTTGCATTCTATCAAGCGCCTTATTGGTCGCAGGTTTAATGACAAAGAAACACAAGATGTAAAAAAGCATGTTCCATTTGAAATTATTCCAGATGGTGAACGTGTAAAAGTAAAAATGGGAGATAAAGAATATACTCCACCAGAAATTTCTGCTATGGTTTTGCAAAAGTTAAAAGCTGATGCAGAAGAAAAGATTGGTGAAAAAATTGAAGAAGCTGTTATTACAGTGCCAGCTTATTTTGATGATTCTCAGCGTCAGGCTACAAAGACTGCTGGTGAAATTGCTGGTTTGAAAGTTGCTCGTGTTATTAACGAGCCTACTGCTGCTGCCTTTGCTTATGGTTTTGATAAGAAAAATGATCAGCAAATTGTAGTGTATGATTTGGGTGGTGGTACTTTTGATGTGTCAGTGTTGGATATAACTCACGATGGTGAGTTATCTACCGTAGAAGTAAAAGCTACTCACGGTGATACTCATCTTGGTGGTGACGATTTTGATAAAGTAATTATTGAATGGATTTTGGATGAATTTAAAAAGGTAGAAGGTATAGATTTGTCTGCAGACCCATTATCACTCCAAAGAGTAAAAGATGCTGCTGAGAAGGCCAAAATAGAGCTTTCAAGCACTCCTGAGACTGAGATTAATGAGCCATTTATTACTTCTGGGGCAGAAGGTCCAAAACATCTAAACATGAAATTAACTCGTGCCAAAATGGAAGAGCTTGTTGGTGATTTGGTAGAGCGCACTATGATTCCAGTGGAAAAAGCTCTTACAGATTCTGGTCTTAAAAAAGGTGATATTGAAGAAATTATTCTTGTTGGTGGTATGACTCGTATGCCACTTGTACAAAAGAAAGTTGAAGAGTTTTTTGGTAAAAAACCAAATATCTCTGTAAACCCAGACGAAGTAGTAGCCACTGGTGCTGCCATTCAGGCTGGCCAACTTCAGGGTGATCTTGGAAAAGAAATGTTGTTGCTTGATGTGACCCCGCTTTCACTTGGGATTGAAACTCTTGGTGGTGTTTGTTCAAAGCTTATCGAAAAAAATACTACTAGTCCTACTAGCAAATCTCAAGTATTTTCTACAGCAGCTGATAATCAGCCAAGCGTAGAAATCAATGTACTTCAAGGTGAGCGTGAGATGGCAATTGATAATAA
>CAYLOL010000106.1:0-1638 GCA_964385295.1 uncultured Candidatus Peribacteria bacterium | reverse complement strand
TTCTCACAACTGACGTATCGACTAAACAAAAATCAACATTAGGTAAGCGTGATGAAGACGTAATAATCGAACTCATGGGAATGTGGTTCAACGAGAAGCGCTACGTAGATGTAATCCACATCTGTGAAAGATTACTAGAGCGAGATCCAGACAACAATGTCGTAAAAATCTTTAAGGCAAAGGCAAAAGACAAGATGAACGATAATGATACGTACAAAAAAATACTCGGAACAATACTGAAGTCAAAGGAAGAAAGGTCAACCAAAGACAACAGTATAATCGAAAAATATTTAGGAGAAAAAGAGGCACACAAAAAATCTCGCATTGATGATTCTCCAGAAAAGAAATAAGATAGGAGCATAAACGTTCCTATGAGCCTAACAAAAGCTAAAGTAGCATTGGTTTTCGACTGGATGACCACTCCTGGAGGCGCCGAGAAGGTAAATCTCGTGCTTCACGAAATGTTTCCTGATGCACCAATTTTCACATCTATTTACAATGAGAAGAAACTTCCAGAGTTTTCGAACGCAATTATTAATACATCTTTTGTAAACAAGCTTCCATTTGCAAAAAATAAGCATCAACTTTACCTAAGCATGATGCCATACGCATATGAACAATTCGATCTAAGTAATTTCGATATTGTGATAAGTAGTTCACATGCATGCGCAAAGGGGATCATCACAAAGCCTGAAACGATGCACGTATGCTACTGCCACACACCAATGCGATACGCCTGGGACAACTGGCATTCATATATCAGAGAGTACAAGATGAACCCAATCATAAAATGGCTTGGGAAACGACGAATCCATAAGCTTAGAATATGGGATAGATTATCAGCAGAAAGAGTCGATCACTTCATGGCAAATTCAAATACCACAAAACAAAGAATCACTAAATATTATGGGAAGCCATCAACAGTAATTCACCCAATGATTGACGCAAAGCAATATCAATCAGCAGATCACACCAAGGGATATTATCTAGCAGTCGGAAGGCTAATTCCATACAAAAAGTTTGATTTGATAGTAGATACTTTCAATCAAATAGGACTTCCTCTCAAAATAGTAGGAACAGGAATAATGGAAGGAGAACTTCGCAAAAGAGCAAAATCAAACATCGAATTTTTAAGTTATGTTCCTGACGATGAATTAGAAAGATTATATGCAGAATGCGAAGCATTGATATTCCCGCAGCTTGAAGACTTCGGTATAACGCCACTAGAAGCAATGGCTTCAGGGCGTCCAGTAATTGCATATGGGAAAGGTGGGGCGTTAGACACGGTAATAGATGGCAAAACAGGAGTTCTGTTTGATAAGCAAACCCCCATGCATCTCAAGAAAGCAATTGAAGAATACCAAACAAACAAAAGCAAATTTATTCGTAAAGATCTGCAGGAACACGCAGCTCAGTTCGACAAAACTCAATTCCAGAAAAAACTCATGGACTACATAGAACGCAAGTGGGACAAATGGCAGCTAAGTAGTAACTAGTGCAATCACAAGATTCACTATAGCCCATGCTAGTAAAGTCAGCACAAGCCCAATAATACTATACATAATAGCATTCTTTCCCTTATCCTTTGCTTCTCCTCCCACCCCAGAGAAGATGTACACAAACCCTCCATAAACAATT
>CAYLOL010000105.1:0-1660 GCA_964385295.1 uncultured Candidatus Peribacteria bacterium | reverse complement strand
GATAGCGCTTCGTAGGCGGGAGACTTTTAAAAATGGCAAGGAAAAGCAAACTCGATTTATGGTTTAAATTCTATGTTGACAAGAGCAACAAGAAAACTTTTCTAAATAAAACAGAATCCGCAAAGGCCGCAAAGTACAGAGGCAAGGATGATAATTCGTTTGGGTGTATCGGATATCAGAACTACGGAAAACTACAGAGCCGCATAAATACATGGCTTGACGATGTTGGGCTGTCGGATGAAGCACTAAAAGAAAAGCTTCTACAGCTGTCCGAGGCAAAGGAAACCAAGTTTATAAAAATAAAAGGCTTCATCTCGAACGAAGACCTTCCAGATCATGTAACAGCAATCGGAACATCAGGCCTTGTCGAAGAAACCAAAGACGGACAAAAGAAATTCTCAGCCGGTGACACATTGGTCGCAGTCGAAACAGATGCGTTATCGATACAAACAAAAAACCTTGAAATGGCACTGAAAGTAAAAGGCCTGTTCTCTCCCGAAGAGATTAATCTCAATACTAACCTAAAGGGAATCAAAATAGAGTTCGTAGATTCGGACAAAAATGAATGAGACCGCCAAATTTCCAAGAAAGTTAGAATTCCTATTCGCAAAGATGCGCTACAAGATAGCCTATGGAGGTAGGGGTTGCGTACATGGGGACACCATGATAAACACGCCGTGTGGGGATAAAAAGGTTCGTGATTTTACTGGAGGAGTTGTATATTCGTTTGATGAAGCTATGAACAAAGTAGTGGAAGCCTATGCGAAGGCTCCCACTAAGTTTGAACCAGAGATGCTATACAAATACAATTTCTGTAATGGTTCGTCGGTTGTTGCCACAAAAAACCATAAATTTTTTACAGGAACTGCTTGGTTGTCTGGTCACGAGGCCGAGTCAATGCGTGCTGCCGTATTTTCTCTTTCCCCGCCTTTGACCAATCTGGACACTGGCCTTTCAATTCTTTTTTCAAATGCTCGCCGTTTGATGCGAAAAGCTGTAGATTCGATATGTCATTATTCGAAGGGTCTTTATCTTTGTGGTGAACAACCTCTTTCCTGGTTAAATATCTGCCAAGATGCTTCTCCATCACAAGTCGATGCACAGCGACATATCCACTTTTATTCACAAAAGGGTGCTTGTCAGCCCTCACATAGATGTGCCCTGCTGAGCCATAGCTCAAACCCCCCTTCCAGCCGTGGCGCTCATCGAGGAGTGGAGGGCAAATATTTTGAAGACTTGGAAAGTCCTGACGCCTCCAAAACTTTTGAATTGTCTTTGGTGATACTCCGATTTTTTCAGCAATTTCTTTTGAGTACAAACCCTCTCTTGTTAGCTTTAAGATTGAAACAGATCTTTCGTGAAAGCGTTTTCGGATTGTCGAAAAATCCAATTCAAAGTCCTTCAGAGCTTCTAAACAAGTCTTTTTGTAACGAGCCCGGTGGTTCATTTTTAACTCCTTTATATAATAGTTGTAACCTCGTCCACCATAATAGCAAGATAATATCAATTGAGCAACACAGTATTGAAGAATTTTATGATTTCACCGTCCCAATTTATAATAACTATTTCGCAGAAAACATTTTGCACCACAACAGTAGCAAGTCATGGTCATTTGCCAGGGCATTATTAATCCTCGGGGCACAAAAAAAACTCAGAATAC
>CAYLOL010000104.1:0-1771 GCA_964385295.1 uncultured Candidatus Peribacteria bacterium | reverse complement strand
AACACTTTCTGACCTAGGGATTATACAAGGTTATGATGATGGGTCATTTAAGCCAAGCCAGAAAGTGAATAGAGCAGAGCTAGCTGTAATTTTGGATAGGATGCTTTCGTATATCGAAAATGGTGAGGTTCCAAATTTTGGAGATGATGATGACAACGACAATGATGACAATGATGACGATGATTGCGAGTGGCGGTATTGGTTTGATGACGATTCAGTTACTTGTGAATATCATGAATTTTGTGGTGTTTATATGTACCATGACTTAAGGACATTCGATGATGAAGAAGATTGTCTATCTGATTTTGAAGATGATAATGAATAGACTTTTAGTATTAAACCGGTCTTGGGCTTGCCCAGGGCCGGTTTTTGTTAATATAATAGCCCCATGCAAAAAGCCACCGTCACAGAAAAAATTCAGCTCACGGATATGTGCTTTCAATTAACCTTCAAAGTTGAAGAAAGTTTCAAGCACAAGGCAGGACAATACGTCTCTATCAAAATCGCCGACGTACCCGACTCTATATGCTTTCGTGCATATTCCATTGCCTCAGCCCAAACAGACAGCCATCACTTCGAATTATGCATCAAGGTAGTCCCAAATGGGCGAGGAAGTAATTGGCTAAATTCATTAGAAATAAACGACGGAATAGAATTCCTAGGCCCATTAGGAGAACTTGGATTTGACGACAGTAAATCCAATCACATTTTCATATCAACAGGCACTGGCGTATCCCCTTTTCGTGCAATCATCTACGAAGAATTGAAAAAAGGAAACACTCAGCCGCTACATTTAATTTCAGGATTTGCAGAAAAAAAAGACGAACTCTACAAAGAATGTTTGGAAGAATTAAAAAGCAAATACCCAAACTTCACATACGACATAGTAATTAAAGATTACGTCACAACCATCATAGAAAAATTAGACATCGCTTCAGGGAACACAAACATCTATCTCTGCGGTAATCCAGCCATGATCGAAAACACAACAACTCTTCTAAAAGAAAAAGGGCTCCCAGCAAAAGCCCTTCATCTAGAGAAATACTGATTTATTCAGCCTTACGAGCTTTCTTCCCACCTCTTGCCCACCAAACTCCAAGATACGCAAAAGGTGTATCCACAAAGGCAAAAAGTATCTTGAATATATAGTAAGGAATAACTAATTTTATCACCAATGGAGCAGGAAAAGTCTCCGGATTATAGAACGCTACAAACATAAATATAGTTGAGTCCATCAATTGACTCACAACTGTAGAAAGATTATTCCGCAACCAAAAAAATCTACCTTTTGTCTTCTTTTTCCAAAAATTAAACGCCCAAATATCATGCATTTGCGACAAATAAAACGCAACAATACTAGCAACCGCCATCCTTATGCTTGTTGAGAAAAAGGCGTTATACGCTTCGGTAGTTGCCTCAATCTTATCAGGAGAAATCCCCGCAAAACGCCCAACAGGAACCTTTACCGAAACGTATGTAAGCAATATCATAATAAGCATCGCAAAAATCCCAATTTTTACAAAATCTTTAGTATGCTCTCTCCCCCACACTTCTTCCACTATATCTGTAATCAAAAACATAATAGGAACAGTCAAAATCCCCACAGAGACACTAATTGTATTGAAAAAATGAAACCCAAGAGGATCATTCCCAGTCCACACAAGAATCTGGCTAAAAGCCCATGTGACAGGGAAAAACACAACATTAAGTGGCATTGCCAACCAAGTTGGGAGATCAAAACCAGTAACTTTTGCCCCCAGGGTATTCGCCA
>CAYLOL010000103.1:0-1819 GCA_964385295.1 uncultured Candidatus Peribacteria bacterium | reverse complement strand
CGTGGCAGTTAGCATTAAAAATTTTGGTCGACTTACGAGCTCTTTTTTGCTGTATGAGTGCATGCTATAATTCGTGAAAGCAAAGTTTAAAATAATCGTTTATGTTCAGAAAAACAACTTTAAAAAATGGATTGAGAGTGGTTACGAAAAAATTGGATGGCACAAAAGCTGTCACGGTTTTGGTTTTAGTGGGGGCGGGAAGTCGATATGAGGTGAGTGAAGAACGAGGGATTTCACACTTTTTGGAACATATGTTTTTCAAGGGGGCGGATCGATACACAAATACAAAGGAAGTTAGCGAGGCTATTGATTCCGTGGGTGGGGAATTCAATGCTTTTACCGGGAAAGAATATGCTGGATATTATGTGAAAGTGGCTAGTGAAAACGCGAAAGTGGCGGCGGACGTTTTGTCTGACATGCTTATTAATGCGAAATTTGAGCAAAAAGAGATAGATAAAGAAAGGGGAGTGATTTTGGAGGAATACAATATGTATCAGGACACACCTATGTATCAGATTGGGTGGAATTTTGAGCGTTTGATTTTCGGGGATCAGCCGCTTGGATGGGATCAGATTGGGACGAAAGAGGTTATTAATGGGGTGATGCATAAGGATTTTGTTGATTATAAAAAAGCTTTATATACTGCTGACAATACTGTTATTGCGGTTGTTGGAAATATTAGCCATGAGGATGCTGTGGCATTGATTGGCGAGTATTTTGAAGTGGAAGGGACAAAGAGGGCGCGAGAATTTAAGGCTTGTGAGGCAAGGGAAACTGATCGGGTTACCGTGAAGGACAAAAAGACTGAACAGGCGCATATTGCTATTGGATTTCCGGGTTATCCTGAGACTCATGATGACCATATGGCGTTGAGGCTTTTGTCGGTAATTCTGGGTGGGAACATGAGTAGTAGGATGTTTTTGGGAGTTCGGGAGGCAAAGGGATTGGCGTATTATATTCATACTTCTACTGATAATTATAGAGATGCGGGGACTATTGTTACGAATGCGGGTGTTGATTTGAAACGGGTTGAGGAGGCGATTTCTGGGATTATTGAGGAGTACAGGAAGGTGAGAGACGAAGGTGTCCCAGAGAAGGAGTTAAATAAGGCGAAGGCGTATTTGAAGGGGAAAATGGTTCTTACATTGGAAGATAGTGAAGAATATGCCCATTTATTAGGGAAATATGAGTTGTTACATGGTTCTGCAAAAAGTCCTGAAGAGATTATGAGAAAGATTGATGCGGTGAAGGTTTCGGATATTGAGAGGGTTTGTAATGACTTGTTTAGGCGGGATTTGGTGCGAATGGCGGTGATTGGTCCATACGGAGATGGTGCTGAATTGGAAAAGTTGTTGGAATTCTAGGTTTTGGCTTGGAGTGGCCTTTGAGGGTTGTTTTTTTAGGCGTTTTTTGGTATAATGTCTGGATAAATAAAAACAAAACATGTCGAAAAATAGAGACAAAATGTTTGGAGAGAAAAGGATGGTTTTTGAGAGTCCTGAGACTTCCAGTAATACTGGGAAGGACAAGACTCCCAGATTGGAATGGCTACAGAAGGTGACTAGTGAAAGTGGTAAAGATAGGGCTTCGCTGTCGGGAGAAGCTGCAAAAGAGCTATCCAGTTCTATTGATCCTCTTGTTGGCGAGGCGTTGGATCAGATTATTAATGGGATAGGAGTTAACATTATGCCCCTTAGTAACATCAGGGAGAGTATCGGTAATGCCGTTGATGATGAAGATAGCGGGTGGTGCGAGTTTTACGGGGAGAAATTTGGCGAAAATTTTGATAAAGGTAACTTCAAAGCGCTTCTTTATTTGG
>CAYLOL010000102.1:0-1835 GCA_964385295.1 uncultured Candidatus Peribacteria bacterium | reverse complement strand
AATCAATGGTCGTAGAAGCTTTTCAACTTTTAGATCAAGCATCGAAAGAGATCTACCACCTCATGAGCGAGCTTGGGGATGATCCATTTAATGTTGGATGCTATTCAAAGATAGTAAAATTCCTAAACGAAAATGATGGAGACCACTCATAATGGCATCCTTAAACCAAATGCTTGAAAGATGCTCCACTGGAAGGCGCTATATCTATCTTTGTCTTCAAAACAGAACAACTTCTTCTGATCAGATTGAAATCCTTCCAGGGCTAAAAGCAGATGTAATCATTCATGGCCACCCAAAAGAGAACAGTCGGAAATATCTACCAACAATAGTAAGCCTTAAATGCAAAGATTTATTCGATTATTCGATGGGCGATGCCAGTTAATCCATAATATTTTTATGAATAAATAGGAGAAAATGACATGATAATTAGCTCACATAAAGGCACTGAGGCGACGAAAGTATTAGAAATTGCAGCAGAAAGCCTGGAAAAGTTAAAAACTGAAATTCTGACATTAGAACAAAAAGCTGACGAAGCTACTGGAAAGATTATGCCTGTCAAATATGTTGGCAACACATTTGGGCAATGGTATTCTAACATAGGCAATCATTTCAAAGAATCAAGCATTCGTTCCAGCAACTCACCCAAGGCAATTGCAAAACGAGCACAAACCTATTTAAAATCTCTCTATATTCCCACAGTCAAAACTCATAAAAAAAACATTCCTGCCATAAAAAATAACAAAGCCCTTGAAGCGAAAATCAGATTGATAATGTCAAATATCGGAATTGCAACTCAATACACAACATATGAGTATAAGACCACTCGAAGCACTAAAAAGACAAAATTTACTCATAGTGCAAGTTTCGAGGATGACATTAAGCGGTTAATAAAAACCAGCGATGGATTTAAAAATATCAAAACAAAGTTTGTTGAAAAATGGAAAGACATCAACGCTTACCTAAAACAAAAGCAAGATAAAGAAAAAGCAATACAGCAAAAAAAGGAACGAGAAATTGCAACTGAAAATGCAGAGAAGCAACGGGCTGCACTGACTATCAAATATGAACTGCCTTATGAAAGTAATTGGCCTGAAATCCTTGAAACCATTTTAGCAAAAGACAAATACTTAGCCCTGGCCCACGCCTTAATGATGAACCGTAACGATTGGAATGACGGTTATTGGTATGCTGAAAACGGTTTGGGGCAATTTACAATAGAAACAGATGAAGATAAAAAGATTTATAAAAATATCCGAGACTGTATTGATAATTGGGACGGTGATAGCCGTGTTTTCCGGGATACAGAATACAACTATGATATTATTTCTGGAATGGTAGACCAAACATTAATAGCTGACTATACTTTAGCGTATAGAAATGTAAATGATTAACTGGTTAATCTTCTTCTTCCTTTTTCCTTGTTGCATCACCTTCAATCTCTTCTTCAATCTTTACCATTTGTTCGTTTGTTACTCCACTCAAAACTCTTTTTGCAACCAGCTTTTCAACTTCAACTCTGAAAACTTCAGATGCAACAACATCTTTTGCCTTAATTGCATCATCGATACTAAGCATCAATTTCTCTGCATTAAATTTCTTTTCATGTGATATGCTGACTTTATCAAATTCCTCTCCGATATTTTGCCACATCATCCAATACTTCACACATAGCAGTCTCGCCTCGATTTCACTGTCAACTTTTTCGGCCAATGCTGTATTCAGAAATCGAAACGATTCCTTTAATGATTCTCCGCTACGCCCATCCTTCGACTTTGACATCTCTCTAATTACACTCAGGTTAGCGATTCCGTACATCTCATCGCTTTTCCTATCCC
>CAYLOL010000101.1:0-1857 GCA_964385295.1 uncultured Candidatus Peribacteria bacterium | reverse complement strand
CAATGTGGTAATTTCAAATAATGAGCTTACTAGTGCGCGTATTAACAATCTGAAGAAGCTCAAAACTAGGCGAATCAATATGACAATTGGAGTTGTGTACGGGACTAGTTCGGCAAAATTGAAGAAGATAAATGGGATGGTAGAAAAAATTATCAAGAAGGCAAAAATGGCAGAATTTGTGCGAAGTTACTTTACGACTTTCGGTGATTTTAGTTTGATGTTTGAAATTATCTATACGGTAAATTCGCCAGAACACGAGGATTATCTGAAGGTTCAACAGGAGATAAATTTTGCCCTAAAGGAGGCTTTTGAAAAAGCAAAGATCGAAATGGCGTTCCCTACACAGACGGTTATTGTGGAGAAATAATTTATACTATTATACGCTTGAAGGTTTGTCTATATTCATTCCCCATCTTTGAGCTACGCCCATTAAGCTTTGAGCATATCTTGGATCTGTTGCATATCCAGCTTTTGCAATTCCGGCCATATAATCTCTTGGCGTACCTCCATTTCTGTATGCTTGTACGGCTGGGCTGTATCGGCCGTTTTTTAATATAAAACTGCAATATCCGGCTACTGAGTTTACTATTTGGTCTTTTAAGGATTTTCCTCCGAAGTCTTTGAATGAATCGTTTATCGTAATGTATTTACCATTTACAAATTCTCTGGTAGACATTGTGTTTCCACTTCCCTTGATTCCAAATAATGTTTTTGCGTTTATTTTGTAGCCGCTTTCGAGTGCTCCCTGAGCTACTATTGCTTCCCATGGGAGGTTGAATTTTTTCCCAGCTGCTTTTGCTATTGGGGTAAGTGCGTTTATGAAGTCTTTTTGTTTATTTCCTGTCTTTGCGGGAACTTCATATCCTGCCTTCCTAAGCTCTTCGTGTAATTCTTCTAACATTACCTCTTCTTGCTTTAGATCTTCTATTCTTTGTGTGAATAATTGTTTTTCTAACTTTGCTAGAGACATTCCTTGTAATGCTGGGTTGTTTTTTGCAGCTTTTGCTATTGCTACATCTATTGTTTTCATTTCATCTTTGGTTGCAATTTTTGTTTTTTCTATTGTGTCTCCCGTGAATACGGGAATGTATGCTCCTCCGCTTGGAGATGTGTAATATCCTACTCGTGGTGGGAATGGATTTTCCGCACTTGGTGCACGGTATCCTGTGATTTTTCCTTCTTTGGCTTTTGTTATTACTACTTCTCTTACGTTTGATGGAAGCATATCTCCAGCTCCAATATTTTTCTCTGCATTAGTATTGCCTCGAAAACCCACAGTGATGATCCCTTTTTGTTTTCCGGTATTTTCTTTAGTGTAATAAGTTCTCAATGTCCCGGGAGTTTTCATCTCTCTTTCCATAAGTTTTGACGTGCTGTGTGTAGTTGCAATTTCTAAATTTTCTTTACTTAAATCAGCTATTGAGTCCATGTTCATAATCCCCCGGGTCTTTGGAGGGCCTGTTTCTGGCTTTTCAAACCTTGGATTTATTGCTCCTGATTGTCCTTGAACTTCTTTTGCCATTCATATTTAATTTATCCTACTATTATACCAAAAAATGGCCTTTTTCTCAATAGGGTTGTCTTGAATCGGCAAATCTCGTAGAATGTTTCTCGTATGAATTTGGACCATTATAGGCCCGGGTGGCGGAACTGGTAGACGCGCAGGACTTAAAATCCTGTTCGAGCAATCGAGTGCGGGTTCAAGCCCCGCTCCGGGCACCAAATTGATACCGAAAGTGACGTGTTTAAGCTTTCTTTCATATCACTTTTGGCTCTGTTACTTATCATTTAATCAATTTTACAATGAGTACAGAAAGGAAGCGTCAATTTTTGTTAGGCCTGTTTGTTATGGCTCTA
>CAYLOL010000100.1:0-1858 GCA_964385295.1 uncultured Candidatus Peribacteria bacterium | reverse complement strand
CTATTCTCGAAAACCTCCACAATGACTTCGGCAAAAACCTCTGCGGCTCGGGCCCCTCAAAATTTAACTATTCAACTTCTTAGCAGCCTTCTTTGCCTTTTTTTCCGCCTTTGAGAGTTTCGGCTCCGTTTTGCCCTCCTTCTTAGCGCCAGTTCCTTTTCCCATGGTGTTGGTTTTTAATTATTGTTTTTGGACAGCAATAGCTTACACCAAAACTCGCATTACTTCATAATATTGGTTGATATGGCTTACTCTTTACAAAAGCGTAAAGCTCGCAGCTAGTTGATCAAACAACGCGATATCGGCAGCCACATCGCTATTGATGAAAATATTGAAGACACGATCACCATCTTTCAAGATGACAGAATCTCCGCTAACGGGGAATCCTTCATAGCTAGTACGAACACCCGAAACTCCATTAATTGTTATGTCTTGAGGAGATATATAATCTACTTCCGCATTTTCCTCCATGTAAGTAAGATATGCGTCCAAAGTATCTGAGTATTCGGTTATTTCTACGCCACCAGCACTAGAGCTAGTTGTTGCGCCAGCACCAAATAGAGAATTATCATTGTCATATTGGTTTATCTCTGCATTCCAATCTGAAGGATATTCAAAACTGTATTCACCTGTTGGATTAGTAAAAGTTGCCCACCCTGCCTCTTCATCTACTTGAGCAGAAGGCTCATCAGTTATTTCATCTACACTTACTTGGTAAGTACAACCAGCCAATAGGACAGTTATCCCAGCGATTGCAAGAATTAATGTTTTTTTCATGTTTTGCGTGTTAATTAATAAATCAGCCAATATATTAAATCACATCCCCAAAATTAGTACAATCTCCCTCACCTCTCATAATTCGCAACCTCAATCAAATTCCCCTCACTATCCTCACACTCAAAACAGTAATACCTATACGTCGTAGACGCCAAATCTTTCGGCGGGAACGTCACCTTCACCCCATATTCCCGAACTTTCTCATAAACACTATCCACATCATCCGCCCAGAAAGTAGGAATGGCATTGTTCCCTCTCGCACGTTTCTTATCAATACACCCCATTCCCCAAATCAAAATCCGCCCATTGATTCTCCTCCCTGTGCACAACCTTCACCTCAAGCAAGTCCTCATAAAAGGCAATCGCCCTATCCATATCAGTCACCGATACGTAGATGTGGTCTAGTTTCATTTGTTAATGGGTTGGGGAAAAGATTAGAGGCTACCCAGTAGGTTCAGTAATGTAATAATATAAATCAAAGCAGCAAAACCAATATTAATGTAAAACTTAACGCGTTGTTTCTTGGATTTACTTTTAACTTTCTCCAATTCCTCTTTTTCATACTCTTCGTCGTACTCGTTGGTTTTTTCCTTCAGCAGTTTTCGTATTTTCTTAAACTCTTCGATTAACCCAAATAATTCTTCTTGTTTTTGGAATCCCCAAACCGAAGAGAAAGAATTTAAATTCAGATAAATAAAAATGGCTATGCTGACTATGACCGTCTCAAAGGTGCCGTATATTGAATTGAAAATTGCCAATACAACAAAGACAATGAAAATATTTACAGTGATGGTCCATCCATATCCCAGATATGTTAATAGATTGGTTTTGCTTTTTGGCATAAGGTTTGGTTTAAGTGTTAAATCTTGCCCTTTTTTCTGCGATTTTTATGGATGGCTTTATGCTTAGCTTTTGTCACTACGCGTACATTTTTTTTAGTTGTCTTCCCCCCTTTGGCAACAGGCTTAACATGGTGGGCTTCCTTGCCCTTTGGTGGCTTGCCTGATTTAAGCCCTTTTGCCTTAAGGACTTTTTTCATTTTTGAAGGTGACCGTTCTTTTTTGACAGCTGCCTTTGAAAC
>CAYLOL010000099.1:0-2092 GCA_964385295.1 uncultured Candidatus Peribacteria bacterium | reverse complement strand
TACTGAAAATAGTTACCGTTTCTACAAGTCAATCGATTGCATGTATGTCAGTCTTTGAAGTTAATGTGTCTTCATAAGCTGCGACAACTCCATCTCGACCTTCATAATATGCCATTTCTGGTTTTGTGAATGCTGGGTTCATATAGTCTTCGAATTTTGGTAGGGTTTTCTTGAAATCCCTGATGCTTGATTCTAGTTTGTATTTTTTGTTTTCTAGAATTTTTAATCGCACTTTTGGTTGTTCTGCTGTGAAAAAATCTTTTTCATGTGCGAATCTACTTATAAATCCACGATCCAATAAATCTGCCAATAGCATCATTGTGTCAGTTTTGGATAAGTTAGTTTCTTTTGCTAGAGCTTTTAAATCTTGAGTCCCTAACTTTAAGCAAGCCAGGTAAATGTTGGCTTCGTTTTTGTTTAGACCTACTTCCTCTAGAATTTTCTGTAGCATAGTTGTCGTTTATTTCTTAAAACCAATGCTATTGTGCCTTTGTGGATAATTTATGTCAACCTTGGTATGTGTATAGGTTTTTTACTTGCGTGAGTTGTCAAATTTGTGGCTTTGGATGATTGCGGGGTTTGGCTTAATGTTTTTTAATTGTTCAAAATATTCAATATATAGTGGGTTGACGGGGGATTGAATCAATATGTGGGTTTGAGGATTTAGGCTTACTTAAGCCTTGTAATGGGGGATAGGAGTGTATAGAATGCTGCCATAGAAAGTCATTGGGCGTTGGACTTTCATTGAAGATTTGGGGGCTAAAGGGTATCAATTTTTTTATCAAAACAGAACTATGTCGCAAAAAGACCTGTGGATTTCTATATTAAAAAGACTTCAGCCAACTATAAGTAGGGCACATTTTTTGACATGGTTTCAAAATACGACAGCTGTTTCAAGTGATAAGGGGCGTCTTGTCGTAGGGCTTCCTACTAGTTTTGCTGTAAGATGGATAAAAGATAAATATGACCTTAAAATCCTTCAGGCGGCACAAGAATTGGACTCTAGTATAACAAAAACTGCGTATGAGGTGTGCCCAAAACTTGCAGATAACGGAAATAAAGATGGAGTTGATGTTACAACTGTTTTTGAAGAGCCTATTGATGGTAAAAAGGTACGAAAAATCCGAAATTCGAACGCTGTAAATATCAATGTTGGTGGGCCTGCGGGTAAAGTTTATAGCGAAATGCTGAATGACCGTTATAGGTTGAATAATTTTGTGATTGGACGTGAGAATCAACTTCCTCATGCGGCTTGTACGGCCGTGACTAATATGCCTGGAGGGATTTATAATCCGTTATATATTTATGGCAATACTGGAATTGGGAAGACGCATTTATTGCAAGCGATTGGAAATGGAGTTTTGAAGTCTTTTCCTGACAAGGTGGTCAAATATGTTACTGCCGAGAAGTTTGTAACTGAGGTAGTTGAGGCTATTGGAAAGCGATATATGCAGAAATTTAAGGATCAATACCGAAAAGTAGATGTTTTCTTGATTGATGATGTTCAGTTTTTTGCCCGAAAGGATTCTTCTCAACAAGAATTTTTCTATACTTTCAACGAACTTTACAACAATAATAAGCAAATTGTTATAACTTCTGACAAATCTCCAGCAGAGCTTGATGGGCTTGATGAAAGGATTAAGAGCCGATTTGGTATGGGGATGGTGGTTGAGCTACTTTTCCCGGATTTTGAGACTCGAGTGGCTATTTTGCAGCAGAAATGTCAGGAATTTCAGATGATTATTGATCCTGAGGTTATTGATTTTATTGCCAGTAATGTAAAGAGAAGTGTGCGTGAACTTGAAGGAGTGTTGCGACAGGCTATTGCTGAAGCACAACTTACAAACCGGATGCCTACTTTGCGATCTGTTTCAGAGGTTTTGAAAAGAATGGACAAGGCACATAAAATTATTGGATTTGATCTCGAGAGTAAGCGTGAAAATATTGCAAGAAATGCTGAGGATGTAATGAGGATTGTTTCTGAGTATTACAAGGTAACGATTGATGATTTAGTTGGAGGTAATAGGCATAAGGAAGTCATGGAGCCACGACAGATTTGTATGTATTTGATTAAGAATGAACTCGGGGAGTC
>CAYLOL010000098.1:0-2149 GCA_964385295.1 uncultured Candidatus Peribacteria bacterium | reverse complement strand
CCCAACCCACTACACACCAAGCACTTGCACTCTCCCACTGCCAATCTATGGACTTGGGAAGCGACAGGAATGTGAGTGCAGATAGATGCTGTTGAAGATCTATACTAAAAAAAGTGAGGGATCGGGCTATTCACAGCCAGTATTGTGAAAAATGAAGGACATGTTGACTCATCCTTTTTAAAAGGTGATAGACACTCGACATATTGCCAAATACTGAGTTATTAGATCTACGCTTCTATAGTTGTACTTCAGCATTTCCTTTGACGTATTTGTGAATCAAACTTGAAACTAGCGTCTGGTATGGAATTCCTTCTTCAAGTGATTTTGCCTTTAAACGCAACAAATCCCATTCAGAAATTCTAATGGTAATGCGCTTATTTTTCTGGAAGGTATTTTTTGTGTATTGCACAAATTTTTCCTTCATCTCTTTCGTCAAACCGACAGATTTTATCTCATCGCTTTCATAGGCTCTAAGTAGCTCTTCTTCATATTTATCAAGTTTAATATCCATAATTACCTCACTTTAAATAATCTCTTATGGTTTTGTTGTACTAAAATTGAGAAAAAGCGAATCAATTATCTTTTATTGAGTAGGACTCTTTTTTTCTGTTGACTATTACCTTGTAAAAGGTGTTAGAAAGCCGATTACATTGCCTGAAACTGATGAATCTGCTCATGAATTATGGCTGATTTCGTATCCATCACGATATCCAAGTCATAATCCATTTGAAGACCAAGCCAGAAAGTTGCAGAGTTACCAAAATATATTGCTAGACGCAGTGCGGTGTCTGCAGTTATGCTGCGTTTTCCATGAATAATTTCATTTATTCTTCGAGGAGAAACGCCAAGATCTCGTCCAATTTGGTTCTGACTTATTTCCATGGGTTTTAGAAACTCCTCAAAGAGAATTTCTCCGGGGTGTACTGGGGCTATTCTTTTAATACTCATCTTATCCTCCTAATGATAATCAATAATTTCAACCTCATATGCGCTTCCATTCTTCCATGTAAAGCAAAGTCTCCATTGTTGATTAATCCGTATACTGTGTTGACCCTTTCGTTTGCCTGGAAGAGCTTCAAGTCTATTGGAAGGCGGTACCCTCAAGTCCTGGATCGTTGAACTTCGATTCAACATTCTAAGCTTACGGAATGCAACAGTTTGAATATGAGTGGGAAGTTTTCGTGAGAATTGGCGAGAGAATATCTTCTCAGTTTCTTTGCATTTAAAGCTCTCTATCATACTAGCTCCAATGTATAACGCATAACGTCATAGGGCAACACATAATTTATTTTCTAGGACTGGCTAACGCTTTAGGCTGCTTCCCGAAACAGACTCGCTTGATAAAATCAATGTATCCTTCCACATCATCTTCCCCCTTGCACATCTTTGCATGTGAGTCCGCTCTTTGTTAGGCTGGCATTTTTTCATTTTAATTCCATTGTATTATGTCATATCTGACATATTTTAACAGCGATGAACATGAATGACAAACCTCTCGTCTGGTTACATGGAGAAGTCAAAACACCTCCATTCTCTTCTGCGGCTAGAATTGAAGCAGGATATTTATTGAGATCTCTCCAAATGGGCGAGAATTTAGGCATGCCGCATTCCAGACCAATTCCAAGCATCGGAGCGAAATGTCACGAATTGCGCATCAATGATGAGGCAGCTACATGGCGTTTGGTCTATAGAATTGATGAAGATGCTATTATCATTCTTGAAGTATTCAGCAAAAAGACTCAACAGACGTCCAAAAAAGTGATAGATGTCTGCAAAAAAAGAATAAAGGAATATGACAATGCGTAAAGAGAAAATTAAAAGATTAGAAAGCAAGGGCTGGAAAGTTGGTTCTGCAAAAGATTTTCTCAGTCTCTCACCTGAGGAATCCGCATACATTGACCTAAAGCTCAATCTAAGTGCGAATCTTCGCAAATTGCGTGCTGAACAGAATCTTACACAGATAGAACTCGCCAAGCTTCTCCACTCTAGCCAGTCAAGAGTAGCCAAGATTGAAACTGGTGATCCAACTGTTTCTCTCGATCTCATCATTAAATCTCTTCTTGCTCTAGGAGCTTCAAAAAAGCAACTCGCTAGAGTAATATCCGGTGAACATATATAGCCAGTCACTACATTCTATCAATCAGCACTA
>CAYLOL010000097.1:0-2155 GCA_964385295.1 uncultured Candidatus Peribacteria bacterium | reverse complement strand
TTTCATGCTTCTTGGTCTACGTCATATTCCCTACCACCGCCACGAGTGTAATGATCGATCCAAGCCATTTTGACCATCAACTAATTCCGAGTATTACTGAACTTCAGAAAATATACAGCACAGGTACTCCGTACAATGCCTTCCCTAGTTATCATGTTGCCCCCATGGTATTTATTGCCATTTTCCTATTCTACAAATGGCGGAAGTTGTCCTGGATCAATCTACCTCTAGCTATCGCCATCATCACTTCTACGGTGTTTATCAAGTATCATTTCTTCCTTGACGTTTTGGGTGGGATTGCAATGGGAATTCTTGCCTACTTTGTATTGTATGAAGGGGTGGTTTTGAAAATCATAAAAAGGTTGCGAAAGTAGAACTCGAGATTTACTTATACTTGCTACACACTTTTTTACTTAAAAGTTTTTTTAGTACATCTAGATTTTCTTTGTTCTTTACTGACACGAAGATTGGATCGAATTTTTTGTATTTCTTTTTCAATGCTGGAGTTGAAACTGATTGAGCGCCTGCAGCTTTTTGGTCTTCCTTGAGCCATCCTAGACGTTTTGCAGTTTCTTCTCCCGCCTTTAGAATATTTGAGGTTCTAGGAGGGGGTTTTCCATTGTCATCCACTACCTTTTCGACCACAAGATCAGTCTTATTAAAAACATATATCTTCGGCTTCTTATCCGCCTTCAGCTGCTTCAGTATGTCCTCAACTACCTCTATCTTCATATGAACCATTGGATCACTCACGTCGATCACATGCAGGATCAGATCCGACTCTATTGCCTCGGAAAGCGTGGATTTAAAAGCCTTAATCAAATCTGGCGGCAGGTCTTGAATGAACCCAATTGTATCTGCCATCAGAATTTCAGTCTTACTTTCGTGATCATATATCTTACCGATCCGAGTATCCAGTGTCGCAAATAGCTCATCCGCGATATAGACATCCTTTCCAGTAAGGGCTTTAAGGATCGAACTTTTGCCCGCATTGGTATATCCAACAAGCGCTATAGTTTTGAAATTCTGCCTACGCCGCCGCGCTCTGTGTCCCTCGTGGATAACTTCATAATGCTTCAATTTCTTCAAAATCGCCTGTTCCTGCTTTCGCAAATGCCGTTTCATTACCTCAACATTCGTCTCCCCTGCACCACCACGCAGCCCTCGCGCACCTGTCTGCTGCATCAGTTCTTCCCCCATTCCATAGATCCGCGGCCCCATATGCTGAATACTTGCGAGCTGGATTTGTAGCTTTGCCTCAGTACTTTCTGCGTGTTTACCAAAAATTTTCAAGATAAGATCAACTCGATCCCACACTTCGAGACCAGCTTCTTTCACTCGCTCCGAAATATTATAAATCTGCCCAGGCTTCAAAATATTATTCAAAATCAGGTATGAAGCCTTCTCATTTTTCGCAATCTCAATGATCTCATCGAGCTTCCCCGTTCCCACATAGGTCTCGTAATTTGGTACTCCTCTGCGCTGAATCACCTTTATCACAACGATCCCGCCATACGTGTTCACCAAATACTCGAGCTCTTGGAGCCTTGTGTGAGCCTCACGCTTCGAGGTCTCGTCATCTATCACATCCACTAAAATTGCTTTTGGTTTCATTGTTCTAATTCTACAAAAGTTTGGTATACTTTGGCTATGAATTTTTCATTTATTGCATTGAGTGCGTTTTGGCTGATTGCGCTGCTGAATCCTGTGTTCAAGAAGTATGATTATGGGGCTGGGTTTCCTTTGGTTTTGATTTTTTGCGTGTTGCTTTTGGTGATGTTGGTGTTTGAGATGCGACGAGCGAGGGAGCGGAATGCATGGGAGAATGTTGGGCTTGGGATTTTTTCTGTGTTTGTTGGGCTATCGTTTATTTTTTCGCAGACTGCTAATGTGGGGTTTAGTGAAGTTTTGGCTTTTTTGAGCGGGGTGGGTTTGTATCTAATGTTCGCGAATCAGAAGATAAAGTGGAGTGATAAGTTTCTGAAGATTGTGGGGGTAGGTGGGATTTTGGCGGTCATCCTTGGGTTTGTAATGTATTTTGCTTCGGCTGTACCGCGTATGGTTGGGCCGTTTTTCAATACTTTGTATCATGCAAATGTTTGGCCGAATGCTTTTGCGTTGTTTCTTTTAATGGTGTGGCCGATCTATCTAATTT
>CAYLOL010000096.1:0-2206 GCA_964385295.1 uncultured Candidatus Peribacteria bacterium | reverse complement strand
CGTAAAAGATGCAGTAGCTACATTTTTTACACCACCGCTCTTAAAAGAGTATTTGATCGCCGCCTCTAAAAGCGCGCAATTAAAACTCCTTAAAGAGCAATATGTTGGGACGTCTAGTCCACCTCTGTGAGTCGCCTTTTTTAAAGGCCTTCCATGTGTAAATGATTGGGCGTCCCTTATTTTAATTATAACTGCGAGAATCCAACTAGAATGGAAGATCGTCTACTTTGACCTCATCGTCTGAAGCAGCCTTCACAGGCGCAGCAGCAGGTTTTTCATCTTTCACGACGGCCTCAATCCCACCAGCATCACGATCCATTGGCGCAACTTCTCCGCGCCCACCAAGCATGATCATGTTTTCACCAACAATCTCAGTTCTATACCTCTTCACTCCATCGTCACCTTCCCAGTCACGCGTCTGCAGTCGCCCTTCGATAAAAATCTTTCCACCTTTTTTGAGATACTGCCCACAAATCTCAGCAAGTTTTCCCCATACAACGATATTGTGAAAGTCTGCTTTTTCCTGCTTCTCTCCACTTGCATCTTTCCATGTTCTGTTTGTAGCAATACCAAAACTCGCCACAACCTGTCCTCCAGGGATTTGTTTCAATTCAGGATCACGTGTCAGATTTCCGATCAACTGAACTCTATTTAGACTCATTGCCATAATTCTTAGGTTAATTATAATTGCACACTGAAAAATACCGTCAGCAGTACCGAAACTCAACATCTTCTCACACTCTCGCCTTGCACCTACGAAACTATTGTGCCACGACCTCAATATCAACCTTACACATCTCAGCTTTCTCATACCGAAAAACCATGTAGCCAAAAAGAAAACTAACCATTAAACTCAGTACAATAGAAATGATAACAAACACTTGTTCCAGATTGTATGTCTTTATACGCATTTGAATTAGGTAGAAAAAAGAAACTCTGTAGCGCCGAATTAATACACCTACTCGGAGAAAATAATCTTGTTGAAGAAAATCTCGACACAATCATCTTTCAGCTAGAAGACTTGGATGATAAGGACAGGCAAAAATTACAAGACAGCTTGGGTGGCACTATTAAGATAGTAAAAATTATCGACACACTGCCATCGTCAAAATCAAACCTCACCAAAAATCTTCCGCAAAAAATCGAAAAATTACTAACAGAAACTCTCAAAGATCACAGTGGCAAAATTCCATTCTCCATAAGCCTACTAAACTTTCGCAACACCAGAGATATTAATATCAAACAATTATTAAATTTTTCTAAAAAAATCATAAAATCCATAGGATTCAACTGCCGTTTCGTTAACAAAAACTTCCAGAATCCAAAGCCAGCAGCAATATACAAAGCAAGAGTCATCCAAAAAGGAATCGACATCTGCATCATCAAAGGAAACGAAGAAACATTCCTCGGATATAGCGTATCAATGCAAAACATCGATAATTATTCCCTCCGCGACTACCACAAGCCAGGCCGCGACGCACGAGTCGGCATGCTCCCACCAAAGCTCGCACAAATAATGATCAACCTAGCCGGACCAAAAACAAAAACGATCTACGACCCATTCTGTGGCACAGGAACAGTCCCAATGGAAGCTATGTTAATGCACAAAACAGCCGTCGGATCAGATATAGAAGAACGACTAGTCAAATTTTCGCGAGAGAACTGCACATGGCTCACTGAAAAATTCGAAAAATCCGGCAAAAACTTCCGCATCTTCAAAAAGGACGCCCAAAAATTAACCGCAAAAGACCTCCCAGAAAAAATTGACGCAATAATCACCGAAGGATACCTCGGCAAACCAGTATCAAAACTCCCACCGGAAAATCAGCGAAAAGCCGCCTTCAACTCAATAGCCCGCCTTCACAAAGCATGGCTAACAGCAGCTCACACAATTACCCCAGAAAACTGCAAAGTAGTCCTATGTACAACAGTTTTCAAAAATAACGGCAGAGCCGAATATTTCCCCGAATTTGATCGCCTCGTACACGAAGCTGGGTATCGCATAGTTGCCTCATTTCTCTACGATCGACCCGACCAAATAGTCGCCCGCGACATCAAAGTACTGGAAAAACTCTAAATTCCATTGAAATCACCACCCCCCTTACGTATATTAGGTCTGCTATTTAAATATTCCCGGGTAGCGCAGCGGTAGCGCAGTTGGCTGTTAACCAATTGGTCGCCGGTTCGAATCCGGCCCCGGGAGCCA
>CAYLOL010000095.1:0-2250 GCA_964385295.1 uncultured Candidatus Peribacteria bacterium | reverse complement strand
TGTCTTTTGTATGGTCATATTTGATAACTACTACGAATTCTGGATCTGATACCGGGCCGTATCCTACGAAGCCCGTGAGGGTTGTTCCTGTCCCTGACAGCGCTTTGCCGTGCTTGTATGTTTGAGATGTCCCGGTTTTTCCCGCTACCAAATGATGCTCTACTTGCCCTAGTTTTGCGACTCCGTTTTCTGTTGAGTATGTAAGCATTGCTGTCATTTTCGCAGAGGTGTCTTCGGATATTACGCGTCGTATTTGTTGAGAATTAGTTGTCGTCGAAGTTCTGTCGTCATGCCGAATTTCCTTGATGATGTGTGGTTGCATTAGCACTCCGCCGTTTGCGAGTGCACAATATGCATTTGCAAGTTGAACCATATTTGTCGTGATACCTTGCCCGAATGCGTGAGTTGCGAGCTCTGATTCTGACCAATCTTCAAAATATTCGACTTTCCCTGGGATTTCGCCGTCAAACTCAATATCTGTACGATCTAGAAGTCCAAATTTTTCCATGTAGCTATAGAAAAGTGCCGGCCCTATGGTTTTTGCGATAAAGGTCATTCCTGTATTGAGGGATTTTGCGAGGACGGTTTGCATGTTTACCAGGCCAAGATATCCGTCTGAGTTTTTTATCTCAAAGTCGTATTCTTCCGTGAATACATTGTAGTCTACTGCTACTGGGCCTACATCGTTATATGTTGTGTTTGGAGTTATGTCTCCGTCATCGATTCCTATTGCCATTGCGATTGACTTAAAAACTGATCCTGGCTCATATGGAAGTGTAGTGATTTTGTTTTGATAAACTTCAGGTCCGACAAGATTTTCGTATTTGTAATAATGAGGGTTCCCGTTTTCGTCGAATTCTTCAAATACTAGATAATATGCGAGTGTTACAGGATTTGTGTAGAAATAGTAAATTCCTTCGTCCTTTGTTTGGTATAAGTCTTTTATTTCTTGCTGAGTGAGTGAGATTTCTACTCTTTTGAACGCGTCTCCGTAATTGTTTGGATTAAACGTTGGATAATGTGCGGCCGCTATTATTGCACCTGTTTTTGGATTCATTATTAGGGCTTGGCCGGAATCTGCGCGGTATTCGTTGACTGATTGTTGGAGAATTTTTTCTACTTGGAGTTGGATTGAGCGATCTATTGTTAATATAATGTCGTCACCGTCTACTGCTTCTTCAAGTATGCTTTCTCCTACTGTTATTTGTCGTCCTATTGAATCTTTTTTAGTTTCAAATTTTCCTTTTGCTCCTGAGAGTTTTGTGTTCATGGAACTTTCAATTCCGTATTGTCCTATCCCGCTGTTGTTTACATATCCTATTAGATTTGAAGCCAAAGTGTCTTCTGGATAATATCGGAAATATTCTTCTCGGAGGCCTAGTCCTGTGAACATTCCATTCTCATCTTCTTCAATTATGTCGAGAATTTGGTCTGAGACAGATGGGTCTATTTTTTTTCTTATTACTACATATCGATTTTCCCCTTTTAAGACTTTCTTTAGCTGTGATACAGGAATTTCTACGTATGGAGCTATTGCTTCGGCAGTGAATTCTTGATTGAAGATTTCTGGAGGATAGGCGTAGACATAACTATCTATTACTTCTATTCCGGTTACTCCGAGTGATATTAATTCTCGTGCGTTTTCTTCTGAAACATCTGTTCTTAGGAGCACTGATTGTCTTTGTTTTTGGCCTATACTCTCTGCAAGTGTGGTTTTGAATTTCGCCTCAAGCTCTGGATCTGATAGTGGGCGTGTGAGTTCGTTCATTTCTTCTTCTGTTAGTTCTGGTCCAAGTTTTCTTGCTACTTCCCGTATGCGTTCATTGTCTTCTGCGCGTGCATCTTCGATGTCGAATAGCGCTTCAGTTAATGCAGCTGCGATAAATGAAGGGTCTTTTATTAGGGCTGGGTCGGCGTAGAGGAGGTTCAGGGTGATATTTGTTGCGAGTAGAAATTCTTCGTCTGAGTGGAAGTCTGTGATGATGATTTCACCTCTTTGCGCAGGGATTTCGGTGTATCCAAATTGGTTTGCTGAAGCCAAATTTTGATAATAATTATGGCGAACTACTTGAACGGTAAAAAGATGAATTATTAAAACAGCGGTGATAACTGTTGCCGTTAACATTAAAAATTTTGGGCGATTTACGAGCTCTTTTTTGCTGTAGGAGTGCATGCTATAATTCATGAAAGCAAAGATTAAAATAATCGTTTATGTTCAGAAAAACAACTTTAAAAAATGGATTGAGAGTG
>CAYLOL010000094.1:0-2298 GCA_964385295.1 uncultured Candidatus Peribacteria bacterium | reverse complement strand
CCCCAGGAACAGGTAAAACTCTATTAGCAAAAGCAGTAGCAAACGAATCCGAAGCACACTTCATTTTATTAAACGGCCCAGAAATTATGTCAAAGTTCTACGGAGAATCAGAAAAGAAAATCAGAGAAATATTTGACGATGCAGAAAAAAATGCACCCTCAATTATCTTCATAGATGAAATAGATTCCCTTGCTCCAAAAAGAGAAGACGCTAGCGGAGAAGTTGAAAGAAGAGTTGTCTCACAATTACTAACGATGATGGACGGTCTTCAGGCTAGAGGAAAAGTCGTAGTCATCGGCGCAACAAACCGACCAAATTCAATTGACCCAGCATTAAGAAGACCAGGAAGATTCGACAGAGAAGTAGAAATCTCAGTCCCAGACAAAGCAGGTCGACTATCAATTTTGAAAATCCATACAAGAGGAATGCCATTAACAAAATCTGTAAACCTAGAAGAGATAGCAAGAAAAACACACGGTTTCGTCGGAGCAGACATAAACTCCCTAGGTAAAGAAGCCGCAATGATTGTTTTAAGAAAGAATCTGCACAAATTCAAACTAGAGGAAGAAAAAGAAATTCCACAAGACGTATTAGAACAACTAAGAGTTTCGCAAAAAGATTTCGACGAAGCCCTAAAAGTTGTAAGACCTTCAGCAATGAGGGAAGTTTTAGTTGAAACTCCAAACACAAAATGGGACGATATCGGCGGCGTAGAAGATGTCAAAAGAGACCTAAAAGAAGCGGTCGAATGGCCACTAAAATTCCCAGACTCATTTACAAGAATGGGCATCAACCCACCAAAAGGAGTCCTACTCTACGGCCCCCCAGGAACAGGTAAAACTCTATTAGCAAAAGCAGTAGCAAACGAATCCGAAGCTAACTTCATCCAAATCAAAGGACCAAGTCTCCTAAGCATGTGGGTCGGAAAATCTGAAGAAGGAGTAAGAAAAATTTTCGAAAGAGCTAGACAAGTCTCACCCTGTGTAATCTTCTTCGACGAAATAGATTCTTTAGCAGGCAAACGAGGAGGAGGAATGGGCAGCGGAGCAAAAGTAACAGAAAACGTTCTAAACCAACTGCTAGCAGAAATGGACGGAATCGAAGACTTAACAAACGTAATCGTAGTCGGCGCAACAAACCGACCAGACATCCTAGACCCAGCACTAATGCGACCAGGTAGATTCGACAGAATAGTATACGTACCAGTCCCAGAAAAAGAAGGCCGAGAAAAAATACTTGAAATCCATACAAAAAAAATGAAAGAAAACGGAGTCCTTGACAAATCAGTAGATTTAAACAAATTAGCAGAAGAAACAGAAGGGTATACCGGAGCAGATATCGAATCCCTAGCAAGAGAAGCCGCAATGCTCGCCCTTAGAGCAGACATAAACTCAGAAAAAATCACAAAGAAACACTTCGACAAAGCAATGGAAAAAGTATTACCTTCCGTCTCGAAAAATGATCAAGAGAGATACAAACAAGTTGAGAAAAGATATCTCAAGAGCGCAAAAGCAGCATTAACAGACAGCAGCGCAAGTTACGCAGGTTAATTTTATATAGATCTTTTATCTCAATAAAACATGGTGATATTCTACGAAACAAAAAACTTCATAGTCGAGGCTCACGACAATCCTCATATTACCAGAACCGACGGAGGACATATTAAAATTACTCCAAAAAAACCTGTTGAAAATCGGTGGCAACTAAAATCAAGAGAAGCAACAAAATTAATGAAACTCTCTATGCTTATTGGAGAGGCTATGAAAAAAGCATTAAACAAACGAGGAATTCCTGTAGAAAGAATAAATTTCCAAGAAAATGGCAATTGGCCACTCAAAAAAAACAAGACGTTACCGTTACACCTACACCTTTACGGGCGCGCAAAAAATTCTAAATATCAAAAAAGAGGCGAAGCATTATATTTCCCCACAGAAAGTTCAAAATATTACAAAAAATTAAAGCCACTCAATAAAGAAGATATAAAAGAAATATTAAAGCAGATAAAAATAATTTCTAAAAGAAGGGATTAACCCGTAGTAGACCTTACCTTACCATCCGAAACAACAAAAGTATTCTCTTCTTGACTAACCGGCGCTTTACTCTTCTCAATCAACATCGGATAATGATGAAGTATATCCTGCTTAACCAATATAGCCAAAACAAATTTCAATTTACTAAATCCCTCTTTCGCCAACCACCTCAAACAAAACGGTCGCGTCTTATACTTTTCTTTAATAAATTTCAAAACCTCACGAGCATCCCTATCCCGAACATTTTTATCACTCTGCAAAACATAAA
>CAYLOL010000093.1:0-2308 GCA_964385295.1 uncultured Candidatus Peribacteria bacterium | reverse complement strand
GCTGATGTTTTCTTCTTTGACTTTGTTTTTAATTAGTTCGCTCATTGCGGAATCGAGGAGTTTGAGTCCGAGTTTTTCATTGAAATAGGGGAGTACTATTGCGATGTGGAGTTTGCTTCCGTCGATTTCTACTGTTTTGTTGCTAGTTTCCATTGAGTAATTGTTTTATGTAGCGTGCCATTAGGTCGACTTCTATATTTACTTTATCACTTTTCCCTAATGATGAAAGGTTTGTGAGTTTTAGTGTTAATGGGATTAGGTCTGTTGCGAATTCTGTCTTTGTGAGTCGTGATATTGTTAGGCTTACGCCGTTTATGCTTACCGAACCTTTGAGTGCGAGGTATTCGTGGATTTGTTTCGGGATTTTTAGCGTTAATCGAACGTGATCTTTGATTGTTTTTAGTGAGCTGACTGTGGCGGTGCAGTCGACGTGTCCCTGGACTATATGTCCGTCAATTTCTTGTCCGAGCTTCATTGCTGGCTCGAGATTTACTTTACTGCCCTTCGTTAGTTCGCTGAGATTTGTTTTTCCCAATGACTCAGGGATTGTTTGAAATTCGAATGATTTGCTAGTGATTTTGGTGATTGTCATGCAGGCGCCGTTTATAGCGATTGACTGGCCTTTCTTTTTGCCTTTTAGGATTGATTTTGTGGCTACAGTAAAAGTCCAAGCCTTTGGGGCTTTGTCGATTTTTGTGACTACAGCTTTTTCTTCAATTATTCCTGTAAACATCGAATGCATACTAGAGGAATTTTAGAAAAAATTTAAGAAAATTTAATGTTTATTTGATATTTGTTAATCACTATTTATTAACCTCATTATTATGAGAAGTTTGAATCAGGTGATGCTGATCGGCCGTATGGCTGCTGACGTTGAGTTTCGGCAGACGAAGGATGGGCTGAGTGTTGCTACATTTCCAGTTGCCACAAATCGCAATGTGAAGGCTGATGGAGAAAAGAAAGAAATTGCGGATTTTCATCGTGTAGTCGCTTGGGGGAAGCTTGCTGATATTTGCAATGAGTTTTTGGTGAAGGGAATGGCTGTTTACATTAGCGGCAAGATTGTTAATCGGTCTTTTGATGACAAAGAAGGAAATCGTCATTATAGGACTGAAATTGTTGCCGAGAAGCTCAATATCCTGACCTGGAAGAAAAGCAAGGCTGGCAAGGAAGAACTTGGGATTGAGGATTTGGATCCTGAGGTAGCCGAGAATGTGGAGGAGGCAGTTGTGGCTTAGGGAGTTGGAAAAAAGTGACGGCCCATCGAGCGGCCGTCACAAGGGGGGAAGTGGCGAACTCAAAGGGATATGAGCCGTCACTATGGTGAAGTGTTTGGGGGAGCTTGTCCCCTGGGTGGTGACTATCGTGGTCTGCCCGGAGTTTTCCCGTAACACTTTACCTATGAGGTCTTGGGGAGTCGAACCCCCGGTCGAGTTGGCGTGCCTTTCCTTTTTTGAAAAGCTGAAGAGGACGCTAGTAATCCTTAACTTTTCACGGACAAGGCCACCTTCCCATTTTGCCCTCCTATGGGAGACCTCTTTGCGCAAAACTTTATTAAAAACTTCACATATTGTCAATATGTATTTCGTGTTCTATAATCTCCCTCGTTAACCTATTGTATGCCTATTTTTCAATACAAATGTAAAGATTGTGCTTCAGTGTTTGAACATTTGACCTCTAAAGGTAATAAATTCGATGTTTTTTGTATTCAGTGTGGAAGTAAAAACTTTGAAAAATTAACTTCATCTGGTTTCACAAAAACATCTGGTTGTGGCGGAGACGGATATGTGGCATGCTTAGACAAATAAAGACTAAATTCTCATTCTTATGTTTAGTTTAAAAAAATCAACCACTGTTGTACTTATCCTTGCAGTTTTTGCTACTGCTTTTCTAGCTTCGTGTAGATCGAAAGAGCCTGGTCCTAAAGCGGAAAATTATCTTGGAGTTGAGCTGACTTATTATAAAGTGTTTGATGATTCTTCAGTTATTAAGCCAATGATTGATGCTTATATTGTTGAACATCCTGGTTTGAAAATTAATTATCGCCAGTTTTCAGATTTTGATGAATATCAGAAAACTATATTGAATGAGATGGCAGAGGGTGAGGGTCCTGATATTTTCTCGATGCAAAATACTTGGTTTGCGGCGAATTTCCGTAAACTTGCCCCGATGCCAAAGGAGTTTGGTGGGGTAGCTGATTTTGAGGAGACTTTTGTTGATGTTGCATATAAAGATTTGGTTCGAGTTGATGATGAGGGTGCCGAGAGAGTTTTTGCTGTGCCTATGAGTGTTGATACTTTAGCTTTGT
>CAYLOL010000092.1:0-2313 GCA_964385295.1 uncultured Candidatus Peribacteria bacterium | reverse complement strand
GCCAAGAATTTCGTTATTGAATTGATCCCTATCAGCGATCAATATGGGAAGATCATTGTACGTGGTTACCCTACGTCCAAATTCATCCAGCTTATAATCAATGTAACCGCCAATGTTAGGATTACGAGCAGCAACGGAAAGACGTCTCCGAATTGATTTACTCATAATCAAATGGGTAGGCTCGTCAACTGCGTCAATTGCCTCATCAAGAGAGGTAAGTGCCATTCCTGTAGCGATAGAAGCTCGATTAGCAATAAGCTGATTACCAGTACACCTGACCTGTAATCCGTCAAATTCCCTCCGAACCGCAAGCACGTCACCCTTGATAACGGTCTCTGTAATAGCCAGAGATAAAGCTTTGACTTTCATACCTTCTTGAGTAGCTCTTTGATCTGGACCGCCTGTATCAACCAGGAACTTATCAACATCCAAATCACCACCGGCAATCGCCAGACTCTCAACTACCCTGTCTAATGCCCCAACGCCTTCTGCATACGCTTCGTTAACACCTCTGAAACCCACTCCAGGAAGCAATTGCTCCCTATTGAACGCTAATGAATTTCCGGGAATATTTTCGAAGGGCATATACTGAAGAATGTCAGAACCCCTTGCAAAAAGCTCCATAATAGTAGCTTTGTGCACTTGATCCAATCCTAACGCCACTTTTGCATTATGTTCGACAAGGTTCGCTAAACCTTACCCGCAAGCAATACTTGCTGCTTATAGTTTCCTATAAGATCGGACTATCTCATCATCTGATTTTGTATCAGATGGCCCCCGTTTCGATTGCCAATAGCTTGCAACCTACTAATTAGTCTCTGCACGTTCCCAATAAATATTGGGCTTCGCTCAGGATTGCCCACAGCATTACCTGTTTGGGTGTTCCCTGAATTAAAGGGCTTTACATATAGCATCACTGCTATACTGCGCCATTGTCATTGTTAATTTAAACTCCATTATCTTAATGCCCTCATTTAAATTAACTAATGATCTGTGCTAACGCCTCTACGAGTGTCAATGCCATGATAAAACCTCCTTAAATTTGTATGCCCGGATAAAAAAATCCCGGCAGATTGACTAAACAAAAGTTGAATGTTTAATCCCACCGGGATTTGCCTACCAGACTCCGTCAGGAGGCTTGTTAGAACCCCTCAATTCACCGAATCAAGGGTTTTACTAAATCGCTATACTCTTTTACTATTTAAATTGCAGGCAGCTGGTTTACGACCTTTGCCTTTATGCCTCTAAGTTCGGTCAGCTTGAGGGCCTGCAAATTCTTTACTTTGCTTTACCACTATGAACAAGTTTCAATCTTTCTGATGGAGGTAATTTTGAAAGCTCTTCAACAGACATCTTTGTCTTCTTATCACTTCCAGCTCCACCAGCAGCACCACTGCCACTTGAAGGCTCGAAAAAATGAGCCGCTTCAAGAGGAAGTTCCTCCGCCCATTCCTTAATGTTTAATGGAGTCACTCCGTCCTTTCCGAATTTTGCACTTCCATCCGCTTCATGAGCAACCAGAGTATCATTCTCATCCATGCCAAATATTCTACGACCGCGAGCAATGATATCTTCCATTGTTCCTTTTCTGATCTTACCTACCTTTTGGATCTCAATTTGAATTCGATTGTCTATGGTGGATACCTCAAGAGCCTTCTTTGACTTGACGGAGGTCTCTTTTACTTCATTTACTATCTTGGTAAGATTCTCTATCTGTTTCTCATAGTCTCTTTTCATTGAGCTTGTTCGTTTACTTATAATCTCGTCAATATTTCCATCGTCAAACAGTTTCTTGTCATCCAATTTCTGCAATACCTTCACGGCTTCGTTATATTTATCAATATCAATCTCCTTGTACTTCTCAGCTTCCAACTTCAGATCCTCTTTTTCCTTCATCAATTGAATGTTCTTATTACGGAACTCCGTAATGTTCGCTTTAAGCTTAGGATCTTCCACTTTTTCCACATCAAGGTGAAATGCTCCATCCTTTTCAACGTACAATGCCTTGGTGGCATCGTCCAACTCATCCAGATTTTCTAACATAATCTTTAACGTCATAACAGCTCCTCCCCGGTTTTAAATTAGTAAAAAATTTATATTTCCTCCAAGTATAAAAAAGAAAACCTTAATATCAAAGAAAAAAATCACTTTTTAACAATTTTCTTTTTTTTCTCCTATTAAGTTTTATCTTTTCAATAAAAATGGCTTTGGTCCCTTTGTCTTGAAAACGTTCTAAAAAATCCTTTTCTTCTTTTGTCATTTCAAAACCTCCTCAATATCCACAATCATAATCTGTTTTTTGGCCCCTTCATA
>CAYLOL010000091.1:0-2391 GCA_964385295.1 uncultured Candidatus Peribacteria bacterium | reverse complement strand
GAAGAGAAAGTAGAGAAGAAAGAAAAGGTTAAGAAGATTAAGAAAGCTGAGAAAAAAGAAGAGGTTACTGAGGAAAAAGTTGTCCCGCCTGCGGACGGGATCCCTGCAGAAGGCGGGAAAGAAGTAAAGGAAGAGAAGGTGGAAGAAGAAAAGTAATCAGATTCCAAGTAATTGACTAGAGACGCGATTTATCCCGACTTTATCGGGACAGATCGCGTCTCTTTTTGTTTATCTGGTGCACAACTTGACATTTTCCACAATTCCGCTATAATTAAGAAACTAATTATAGCTTTTCGGGCATTTCAAGCCTTTCAAGCGTTTCAAGCATTTTTTTATGAAAAACCTAGTCAAAAACTTTAGTATAATTTTCTTAGTCCTGCTTACTTTTGCAGCAATTCTCAGCTTTACTTATTCTGGTGATGTGGAGCCGGAAAAAGTCGGAGTAAATAGATTGATTCAAAATATTAATGATGAGCGAGTGAAAGAAGTAGAAGTTCGCGGTGATTTTTTACTGGCTACATTATTTGACGAAGAAACTGTATTGGAGGTAAAAAAAGAACCAGGCCAGTCATTTGCCGAGCTGATGTCTGATTATGGGGTGGAATCTAGCAAATTACAAAAAGTAAACCTACTAGTAAAAGAAGAATCCGGGCTTACTTATTGGTTGACTTTGATTTTGCCAGCCATGTTGCCTATTTTACTTATCATAGGTATTATTTGGTTTATGTCTCGCCAGATGCAGGGCATGAATAATAAGGCTATGGGTTTTGGGCAATCTCAGGCAAAACAAAACAAACCAGATGATAAGAGTAAAAAGACATTCAAAGATGTTGCCGGTGCAAAAGAGGCTAAGGAAGAATTGAATGAAGTGGTAGATTTTTTAAAAAATCCAAAAAAGTTTACAGAGATGGGTGCCAAAATTCCAAAAGGATTACTCCTAATGGGGTCGCCGGGTACTGGTAAGACTTTACTTGCCAAAGCTGTGGCTGGAGAAGCTGACGTACCTTTTTTTCATATTTCAGGATCTGAATTTGTAGAAATGTTTGTTGGTGTTGGTGCTTCACGTGTTCGTGATTTGTTTAATAAGGCTAAAAAAGCTGCACCGGCAATTATTTTTATAGACGAGATTGATGCTGTAGCTCGTAAGCGTGGTGCTGGTCTTGGTGGTTCTCATGACGAAAGAGAACAAACGCTAAATCAGATTTTAGTTGAGATGGATGGTTTTGATCCCAATCTTGGCGTGATTGTAATTGCAGCGACAAACAGGCCGGATGTATTAGACCCAGCTTTACTTCGCCCAGGTCGTTTTGATCGTCGGGTTGTGATTGATATGCCGGATATTGAAGATAGAGAACAAATTTTGCATGTTCACGCCAAAGGAAAACCACTTACTAAAGAAGTTTCTATTCGTAAAGTAGCCGAACGAACCCCAGGATTTTCTGGAGCTGATCTTGCCAATCTTTTGAATGAAGCTGCTATTTTAGCAGTTCGTCTTGGTAAGAAAAAAATTGACGAAAAGGAAGTGTTAGAGAGTATTGAGAAGGTGATGCTAGGACCAGAGAAAAAGTCTAGGGTTATGAGTGATAAGGAGCGTGAGATGACTGCTTATCATGAAGCTGGTCACGCTGTTGTTGGACACTTCTTAAAAAACTGTGATTCAATAAGAAAGGTTTCTATTGTTGGTCGTGGTATGGCTGGTGGTTATACACTTTCTATGCCAGAAAAGGAAATCCGTTATTCTACTATTGCTAAATTTAGAGATGATCTAGCTATGATTTTGGGTGGTTATATGACTGAGAAAATTGTTTATGGTGATGATCAACTTTCAACTGGCCCATCGAGTGATTTGAAAAAAGCAACTCAGATTGCCAAGAAAATGGTAATGCACTATGGTATGAGTGATAAACTTGGACCTCGTATGTATGCTGATAATGAAGGACTTATTTTCTTAGCTCAAGATATTCATGAAAAGAAAAATTATAGCGAAAAAACAGCTGAGACAATTGATGAGGAAATAGATAAGTTGTTAGATAATGCTTTGAAAACATCTGAAGAAGTAATAAAAGCAAATAAGGATAAAATGGATGAGTTGGTAAAAGTTTTACTAGAAAAAGAAACTGTGGAGCAGGATGTGTTTAGTAAAATTATGGAGGATCAGATTCAGGAGAATAAGATTGGTGGTAAAGAATAGTAGATAAGAATAAAGATTCAAGATTGAAGATTATATTGATTATAGAGACGCGATTTATCGCGTCTCTATTGTTTTGTGTAAGGAGGCATTATTGTTTCCCCTCCCCTGTTAGGGGAGGGCTAGGGTGGGGTGAAAGGTCGAAGCCATTGTCTTTGTTTTGATTTGAAACGAGAGTTGCTTGCCTTCTACTATCACCCCCA
>CAYLOL010000090.1:0-2407 GCA_964385295.1 uncultured Candidatus Peribacteria bacterium | reverse complement strand
ATTGAAATCTGTCTCATAGAATCACTAGATGACTTAATTTATGGAAAATTTGACATCCCCGAACCAAAAAAATCTTGCCCATCGATCAAGCCAAAAGAAATTGATTTAGTGATAGTCCCTGGCATTGCATTCGACAAAACAGGCAACAGAATCGGCTTTTCCAAGGGGTATTATGACCGCCTACTTAAAAAAACTGACGCTACAAAAATTGCACTTGCCTACGACTTTCAAATACTGAAGAATGTCCCTGTGGCATCACACGACGTCAAAGTCGATTTCATTATTACAAACTAAAACCTTAACCCTATACCCATGAGTGCTATCCAAGCTCAAGATCCCGAGATCTTTGAGGCAATTGAACGTGAGAAAAAACGACAAGCAGAAGGAGTTGAATTAATCCCTTCTGAAAATTACACATCGGAAGCAGTTCTAGAAGCTATGGGTTCAATTCTCACAAATAAATATTCCGAAGGGTATCCAGGTAAACGTTACTATGGAGGACAAGAAAATATCGACACTATCGAAAATATGGCAATAGACCGCGCAAAAGAACTATTCGGAGCCGAACACGTAAACGTCCAGCCATATTCAGGATCTCCAGCCAATATGGCAGTTTATTTCGCAATGCTAGAGTTCGGAGACACGGTAATGGGCCTAAAGCTAGATCACGGTGGGCATATTACCCACGGACTTCCAATCTCATATTCTGGAAAAGCTTACAATTTCGTTCAATATGGAGTAGATAAAAGAACTGGAAGAATCGACATGGATGAAGTTATGAAGACAGCGAAAGAAAACAAACCAAAACTGATAGTAGCAGGATTCACTGCATACCCTCGTGACATTGACTGGAAAGGATTCAGAGAAGTTGCAGACGAGACAGGAGCACTGTTAATGGGAGATATATCTCACACTGCAGGACTCATCGCTGGAAAAGCGCTAGAAGATCCAGTACCATACTGCGACATCATTACGACTACTACACACAAAACCCTCCGAGGACCACGAGGAGCGATAATAATGTGTAAGGAAAAATACGCAAAAGCAATAGACCGAGCAGTATTCCCAGGGCTTCAAGGCGGACCACACGAACACATGATTGCCGGCAAAGCCATTGCGTTCAAAGAAGCCCTACAGCCAGAATTCAAAGAATACGCAGCACAAGTAATAAAGAATGCAAAACGCCTAGGGGAGGAACTCAAAAAACGAGATTTTGAATTAGTTTCAGATGGTACAGACACTCATCTACTTCTCGTAGATCTAACAAACAAGAAAGTACTTGGCAAACTAGCCCAAAACTCACTCGACGAAATCGGCATTACTCTCAACAAAAACACAGTCCCATTTGATCCACAACCACCATTTAATCCATCTGGAATCCGACTAGGAACACCAGCAATGACTACTCGTGGGATGAAAGAGGATGACATGGAAATAGTAGCAGATTGGATTGATAGAACAATCAAAGATCCAGAAAACCCAGAAAACCTAGCAGCAATAAAAAAGGAAGTTAAAGAAATGTGCTTGAAATTTCCAGTTCCTGGAATCAACTAAGAACGTCGGATCACCATCAAAGTCATATCATCTTTCTGTTCATAACCAGCCGTAAAGCTTGAAATATCATCAAGAATAGCTTTTTGAATCTCGTTTGCAGAAGCTCTATTAGACGCAGCCTCAACAGTCGCAACCAATTTCTCCATACCGTAATTTTCCGTCTCATTTTTCCATGCCTCAGGCAATCCATCACTATACACAACCACAAAATCTCCAGTCGCTAGTTCCATAGAACTCGCCTGAATTTTCCCGGAAATATCAGGAATCATACCAAGAGCAATCCCCTGCTGATCAACCAAAACCGCCTTTTTCTCAACTGCCTTGTAATGAATCAGCTTCTCATGACCCGCATTCACAAAACTAAACTTCCCAGGAGTAGAATCCCACTCCATCAAACATAAAGTCATAAACATATTTTTCATAGTCTTCGCAGTAAGTACGCGATTCACATTTACAATCAACTTCACTAGATCAGCCTCTCCAGAATACGCATAGAAAAGCGCATTCGAGATCGAACTCACGATCCCCGCTGGCACACCATGCCCAGTCACATCACCTAGGTACATCAAGTATCTACCATTACCAGTATCAATCACGTCATACATATCTCCGCCAACTTCAGCCGCAGGAATAATCCTAGCAGCCACATCCAGCCCGGCAACATTTGGAAGTTCCTTTGGAATAATAGTTTTCTGGATATCTACAGCAATTTCGAGCTCTTTTCCAACTCGTTCCTTATACACTCGTGCTTCCAAACTTTTCTTCAAATCCACAGCCATTTGATTAAAAGCATCTCCAAGATATTTCATCTCATCATGCGTCTTCACATCAACACGAGCATCAAAATTTCCTT
>CAYLOL010000089.1:0-2475 GCA_964385295.1 uncultured Candidatus Peribacteria bacterium | reverse complement strand
AGGGTGTGATCCCTTTTTGAATGAATTTTGTTTTCCTTTTTTTGCCATATTTAGATTGTTAAGAATTTTTTTTCATATATTGTCTTATCTGCGGCATTATCGGTGCAAAAGCAGATTCTATAGTAATTTTATATGCGTATTTTGGTTTTTTTGACAATAAATCTGTTACACATTTTAGTGCTAGCTTAGAATTTCCTAGTCTTATTGCGCAAAGGGCTAGGGTATACCATATTTCAAGGTTTGTTGCATCCAAATCCAATGCTTTTACAAGGATTGTCCATGCCTGATTGAAGTCCCCCTCATACATCAAAATCTTTGCAAAATGCATATGAGTATATGCCTGAATTTTGGGCTGATCAATTGCGCGTTCCGTTGTGATACTAAGTAGTTTTTTGGCCGACTCAGCATTCCCGGAATTTAAGTGTATCAATGCTTCTGAAAAATAATTTCGTGATTCGAATGGATTTGAATCTAGACTTTCTTTATATAATTCGATTGCCTCTTCCAATCCACCTATTCTTCTGTATTTTTCTCCTATTGTCCAAAGCTCATAAGCTTTTGTTTGCGCTGGTCGTTCCAATGCAAATAATATTTGTTGATTGGTCCCCAATTGAGCTCTCTGTATCCACATATTTTCTCTATGAGCCCATAAAAACATATCTCCCAACTGTTGAATTTTCTCAATAATTGCCACTCGAGTTTGTACAACTTCATGAGTTAAGTGGCTAATGTCTACCCCTATATCTCCCAATACGCTACACACTTCTTGCTCAAAATGATCCAACTTTTCATTTGTACCTGTCACGCCAGCATCTATTGAACTAAGAGTACTATTGGCTAACGCTAATTGCTGTAATGCTTCGTTGCGTTGCGTGTAGGCCTCTTGTGCGTGCTGCCCCAAATTGCTAAGAAGATCTGCACGTATTTTTGCATTTTCCAATGATGCTCGCCCTTGATATCCAGCTTGGAGTCCTAAAGCATTAACGGATTTAGCCAGATCTTGTTGTGTCTCGATAAGTTCGCCAAATTGCGGTTCTAATTCTCTACCTAAACCAGTCATATCCAAAGGAGGTAAAATTTCTACTCCCTGTGATGGCTGTTGTGTGGGAAGTCCTTATTCAATTTGTTTCAAAACCTTCAACTGCTCCCTTCCTTGCATATATCCCGATTCCTCTATGGAGATGCCTGTTATCCCAGTGAATCTAGGTTTCGTCATTTCTTAGGATTATTGTCTTGGCACACTTGTATACACCACTTCTTCCGCATTTGTCAACATACACCGTGTTCCCGCCTTCTTGAGATTGACTGATTTAGCTCATACCCCTTGAGAAAGTAGCGGATTTTTGCTATAATAATAAGATAATTTCCTGAAATAAAAACAAAAAGATGGCACAACCAGAACACGATATAACGGAGGAAAATCAGGAGCACTTCAAGGCGGAGCTTCAAGGTGAGGCTTTGAGAGATGTATATGTTGCAAATCCTAATGCTGTAAATGAGGGAGTTTCGCAGTCTATTAAACTAATAAGTAAGGACACTTGGGAGAAAATTGACAAAATATTTAAAGCAAAGCAGATTACTGATAAGGGGCAAGGCCTATTCAAAGCTGCCCTAGAAAAAGAAAGAGCAAACTTTGGCCTCACCGCAAAGGGTAAACCCTCTAAGACTACTAGAGTGCTGAAGTCTCTTGGGAGTATTGGTGGGCGGAAAGCAGCGAATGTACAACACGATAGACTCAAGCCAAAAGAGAGGTATCACAATCCTGACAACCTAGATTTCGTGGCTTACGCTAGAGCATTTGAGGCAGTTTATGGAGAATTTGTGACTGAGGATGGGTCGTCAGAGGTGAATACCAAATTCCAGATCGCAGTCGATGCTGTTGCGGAAAAGAAGATCGTTGGCGATGATCCTTTTCAGAGTAGGAGGCTATTAGGAATCGTGCAGAAACGGCTTGCCTATGCTGCAATTGCAAATCCTAATCTTACTGCAAGAGGCAAAGAGAAATACAAAGTGAATATTGATAATATTTTGACGGAAGCTCTTGAAATGCCTGGGCCGAATAAGAAGCCTGAACATTATGAGGATCAACTAAAAGATGCAAAAGCTCTTCTTGTTAGTCTCGAAAATGCTGAGGAATTTTTCTTTGGTGCTGATGCTGGCAAGTGGGAAGGCTTAACTGTAACTGCTACTGGTATTGGAAAATTTCTTGATCCCTTAAAGGAACTAAAGCTTGGAACTGAGATTGAGTCTTTGGAAGTTGCTAACAAGGGATATGATTCTGCGTTAAATAAAAAAGGGAAAACAACAACCCCAGAAGAGACCATGGTGACCAAGATGACTACTAATGCAAAAAATATTCGTGAATATAAATCTGCAATGGTTAGAACCAAAGAATTCATGGATAATTTGACTGAATTTTTGACGCACTATGCTGCTGTATCAGCCAAAATGGGATTACTAACCCCAAAAGATGCT
>CAYLOL010000088.1:0-2537 GCA_964385295.1 uncultured Candidatus Peribacteria bacterium | reverse complement strand
ACCGCCAGCGTTAACCCTGAGCCAGGATCAAACTCTTCATTTAAAAAAGTTTATTGATAGACTCAATAAGTTGTGTTGGATAATAAAATCCAACTGTTGAGATTATAGTTCTCAACGGACGCTTGCTCTATTACACTCTAAATGTTAAAGGGCGGCTTTTTCCAACCAATAAACGAAAAATGCAGAGGCAGTCTATTGAAATCAAACATCAAAGTCAACACCTTTTTCACAACTATTTAATATCCTCGTCAAGCCCTTAAAGCTGATTATTAAGCCAATTTTTGCTATACTTAATCAGATCAATTTGAATTTATCTAACAAAAAATCAGAAATGGCAACACAAACTAAAAGTAGCAACGATCCAATAACAAACAATATTCTCATACCAACGGTAATCGAGAAAACTCATCAAGGAGAAAGATCATATGACATATACTCAAGACTCTTGAAGGATCGCGTCTTATTCCTAGGAACAGCTATTGATAGTAATGTCGCAAACCTTATAATCGCTCAGCTTCTTTTCTTAGAAAATGAAGACTCAAAAAAAGACATTATTATGTATGTAAATAGCCCAGGAGGACATGTAAGTGCTGGCCTTGCTATTTACGACACCATGCAATACATCAAACCAGACGTTACTACAGTATGCGTAGGCCTAGCAGCGTCAATGGGAGCAGTATTACTAGCAGGTGGCGCAAAAGGAAAGAGATTTGCACTTCCAAACGCGGAAGTGATGATTCATCAACCATTAGGAGGAACAGAAGGACAAGCATCGGATATTAGTATCCACGCAGAACACATATTAAAAACAAAAGACAATCTTAATAAAATGCTCGCTCACCACACTGGGCAACCATTAAAACAAGTTGAAAAAGACACAGACCGTGATTTCTTTATGAGTGCCGAAGAAGCAAAGAAGTACGGACTCGTTGATAAAATAATCACAAAAAGTATTTAGTCACCATTCGTAGCAACATTCTTCATATGCCGCTGAGCATGCTCTACGGCATATTTGACGATCTCACCAGCAATATTACTTCCAGTCGCTTCTTCAAGCCCTTTAAATCCAGGATTAGCATTCACCTCCAAGACAACCGGACCATTCTTTCCCCTCATTATATCTACTCCTCCATAATTCAAATCCAAAGCCTGAACAGACCTCAACGAAATCTGCTCCTCTTCTTCAGTAATATCTACAGGAGCAGCAGCCCCACCCAACTCAATATTAGATCTAAACTCCCCTCTCTGAGCACTTCTCATCATCGCACCAACCGCTTTTCCATTAACAACAAACACGCGAATATCCTTTCCCTTCGAAAATTTCACATATTCTTGCAATAGATACGCAGGCCTACTCCATGTAATAAAAGATTTAAGCGCACGCATACTTTCTATGATAGTCACTCCATTTCCAAACGAACCAAATGCAAGCTTCACAATCAATGGAAACCCTCCAGCCAACTTCGCTGCCTGAGCAATATCTTTATCTCTCTGTAAGATAATAGTCTTTGGAATCGGAATCCCAAAGTGGTCCAAAACCTGCATAGTCTTAATCTTATTCTTTGTGTTCACGATCGGTGTATATCTATTGAAAAGCAAAATCCCAGCCATCTCCATCTGCTCAATCAATGATCCATGCAAAGACACATTCTGCAACATAGAAGGTCGAGTAATAACAATGTCATATTTTGGAAAAGGCTTACCATCATAAAGTAGCCATGGTGACTCTTGATCATAGACCATTTGAAACCTCTGAGATCGAAAAATCCGAGCAGTATGGCCCATGGCCTGAGCCTCTTTCTTAATACGAATCTCCTCCGTAGCAGCTTTCCGATCCAGCGACCTATAAGATAGAATTCCAATCTTCAAAATGATTGATTAATTTTTACGCCAGCAGTCTAATTATATTCACGCTAAAGTCAATAAAAAAAGAATGCAAATATTTACATGTATGATATTATTGGCGTCGCAAATTAACAAAACATTATGAAAAAATTACTAAGTCTATTATTAATTACTTCCTCAATATTCCTCGCATCATGTGGATGTGAAAGCACGGAAGATACAAACACGTCAGCAGAAACAATATCAGAAAAAATTGGCTACAAAGTCTTTGAAACCTCAGATTTTGCAATGTTATATCCAATGGACTGGGAAGTATTAACGCAAGACGACTTTGCTTCAAACGTTCCAGCATCAGCAATAGCAGCATTCAGAAACAACGTCCAAAATGAAATATTCACAGCATCACTAGGAATCAATATGAACGAATTTGAAACCTCAATAAGTTCAACAGACTTCGCAAAAGAATCTCTAGCACAAGCAAAAAAAACTCTCGTCGATTTCGCAGAAGTAGAAAGCAAGCAAGTAGAAGTCAACGACGAAATTTCAACACACATTCTTACGTATGACGGAAGAGGTTCTGCAACCGAACCAAACTTAAGATTCAAACCATTATTTGTAGTAGACGGAACAACAGGGTCTTCGTTAACATCAGCCTTTCTTCTAAATGAAGAGCAAAGTGTTGTAAAACACAT
>CAYLOL010000087.1:2090-2616 GCA_964385295.1 uncultured Candidatus Peribacteria bacterium | reverse complement strand
GATTATTATTGCGATTAAAATAACCCAAGTTACAGCTCTTTTTTCTATGAAGAAGCTCCATACGGAGTTTTTCATTTTATCTAATTTGTCTTTTTGCGTTGGGTTCATGAGTTTTTAGATTATTTTGTGATTTCAACTTTGTCTCCTTCTTCGATGAAGCTAGTTGTTGCCATTACTATTTTTTCTTTTCCTGTTAGACCATTTAGGATTTCTATGTATTTCCCTATAATTTTTCCTGTTTCAATGTTTTTACATTGAATTTGTCCACTTGATACTATCTGGACTTGATCTTCTCCCTCGTTTTGATGAACAGTGTTTAGGGGTATGAAGATGCGTTTTTTGGGTGCTGGAGTGAATTCTATTTTTACAAATGATTCTGCGGGGATATCAATGTCATTATCTACAGAAATTTCAATATCTATCTTTTTTGAGATTTCATTTGCTGCCGGACTGATATATTCAATTTCTCCATCCATTATTTGGCCTGCGTCCGTAGTTATTTCAACTTCATCTCCTGACTTAAGCA
>CAYLOL010000087.1:0-2080 GCA_964385295.1 uncultured Candidatus Peribacteria bacterium | reverse complement strand
TTCCGAACTCGACAAACTTTCCGTAGTCAACCATTGTGATTATTAATCCTTCTTAGTTTTCGACCTTCGCAATTACTTGTCCTGGTGATGTAAAATTGCCTTCTTCGGCTGAGATTGATGTTATTACTCCATCAATAGGGGATACGATATCCGATAAATCTCGCGATAGTTTTGCTATTTCCTTGCCTGATTGAGCTTGTGTTAGTTGTGAGTCTGCTCCGAGTTTTTGTAATTCTGCGCTTGCGATTGTGCTCTCAAGTTGAGTGTAGGCTAGGGTGTATTGTTCGTAAGCTGAAGTTACAGAAAAGTTTAATTGATCTAATTGCGAATTATAATTTTCTTTTACTAATTGAACTCCTGCTTCAGCTTGATCTACGCCATTTTCCGCAATTGATAATTGTAGTTCTGCTGTGTCTTCCTGGGATTCCAATGTGTCGATACCGTCTTCTAGGCTTTCGGCTAGGGCCAAAAGTTCAGGATTTATTGGATCTAGTTCAAGTAAGTCTTCTACGTCATCAAGTTCATCTTCTAGATCATCTATTGCGTCTTCTATGTTTTCCAGAGCTTCTTCAGCACTTTCTACTCTGTTACGAGCGCTTTCTAGACTAGCTTTTGCGCTTTTGAGTTGTTGTTCGTATATTCCATCTGAGTTCTCGTGATTTTGTAAGGAAAGAATATATGCATCTTCTGATAATCGAAGAGAGCCTTCTGCTGCAATTACGCTTTGATCTGACAATTCATATGTAAGATCTCTTGATTGTGAGGCAATATTTGCTGCATCTGCGGCTGCTTGGTATTGGATAGCATTTGCGTCCGTTCCAAGTGAGTCTCCGAGAGAGATTAAGAGGTCTCCTTCGGATACTTTCTCACCTACCGTAACTAGTATATCCGTTACTTTTCCCGGAACTTGTGGAGATATGTATACGACGTTTTCTGCTTTTGCAGTCCCGGTTTTTGAGAAACTTAGATCTACTTGATCCTTCGAAAGGTTGAATACAGAGACTTCTTTTGCGGCTTCTTCGCGTAGGACTTTATCTTTTGGTTCTGGCACTTCTCCACATCCCGCGAATAGGGAAGTGGCGAAAACAAGTAATATAAGAGTTATTAATCTTTTCATGATATTTGGTTATATGTGCTAATAATTATGTGCCTTTTTGGGGAATTTGTCAAGGGGTGGGGTTTGAAGTTTGTTGCGGGATTGTTGGGGTTGACAATTTAAGAAATAGACGTATAATCACTGGCTATCATAATTATACACTATGAATTCAAAGGACAAACAAATGCTTATAGAAAGCCGAGTGAAGAGTAAAGAAGATGCTCTTATCGAGTCATACATTATGGCTGGGCCAACTGCTACAAAAGTTGCCATGGGAGTGAAGCAGCATGAATGGGAGGTTGTTTTTGATTATTTGGTGTTTGAGCACAATATGCTTTATAAGGCCGTGACAAATAGTGGTGATTTTTTTATTGATGCCTTTGTGAAGTTTGGGATGAGTCATGTGAGAGACATTCTTGATGCAACGGATACTAAATATGACATTGTTATTGAGCGGGTGTTTGATTTTATTGCGATTTCTAATGATGCTTTGTATATGCATGTTTTGGAACATAGGGATCGATATATGACAGCTTTGCGTGCACGTGGAGGAGATTTTGTAAGGAAGGTTTTGGGGATTTGGAAGGAGAAATATGATGAGAATTGGGAGAGAATTTTGGGAGTGCTTTTGAATGCATGTTGCGATGCAATTTTTACACAAAATACTTTTGAGCATGGACTCAAAGCTTTTTCTATGATTGTTAATGGGGAACGTGAACACAGGCCTCTAGTGAAGCATGAATTGAGTGGATTGATCTAGCAGTCGTTTTTGCAGTCGTCAAAGTTGTCTTTGTAGTTTTCCATTGCTTCGTCATATTCTTTTTCGCATAAGTCAAAGCAAAGGGCTGGGCCTGGAGGAATTGGTACGAATTGGCAATTGTGGTTGCAAGCAGCAAATTCGATCTCTGTTTCCGCTGTTTTTGGATCATATTTGTTTTCACAATCGTCTTTGCATTCATCTATACAGGCTTCTTCGTCTTGTTC
>CAYLOL010000086.1:0-2626 GCA_964385295.1 uncultured Candidatus Peribacteria bacterium | reverse complement strand
ATCTTTGGGATGGTCCAGGGCAAGGAAAACAAGTTCACACTCGACAATAGTTCCGTCTTTGAGTGGAAACCTCATCATCCCATGGATAGGGTGCCCGTATGATATGTGGGTAATGGGCTCAAACCAATCAAGGAAAGTTGATATGGTAGTTGTTCTTAGTTCTCCGTATGTTCCCCGGACTATTCCCCATTTTGATTTTCTTATGCCTTTGTGGGCCTTTTGGTGTATTGATTTTAGACATATCTCCCAGCAACACCCCACTGATTTGCCGGAATTATGGTGGATAGATCCGTCAGAAGTAACATAATTATGAGTTCCTGGAACTTGCATATCATAATATTCACGCTTGACTTTCTCTCGCTTTATACCTATTATATTTATAACCCTTTTGGAATAGGAGTAATAGTATGAGCGCAATAACCGAACAAGTGATAAAAATGTCAAGCGTAGATATTTCAAGTAACGAAATGGCCTTAAAGATAAATGCCTCGGCCCGCTATATCCGGCGTATTCGGAATAAGCGCAACCTTCCGCGCCCAGGTTGCGGTGCCCCTGTCGGCGGGAAAAACCCATCTTACAAGACAGGTAGGATAATAGACCTTGACGGTTATGCTCTTGTTCAAGCCCCTTTGGGTCATCCTCATGCAAGGAAGAGAAGTACCCGGAACTATGGCTACATCCTTGAACATAGATTGATCGTTGAGAATCATATTGGCCGGTATTTATCAAAGACAGAAACCGTTGACCACATTGACGGGCTGCATTTACACAACGAGCAATTAAATTTAAGGGTTTTTCAAACAAACAGCGCACACCTAAAGGCAACCATATCAGGATTCCCTCGTAAATGGAGTGCAAAGGGCTTGAAGAACATCGGGACAAGGGCTGACCTGGGGATAGAGTATCAACCCGTCGATACTTATCATCTCCGCAAAAAACGAGGTGATGTCCGGCTGATGCAAATTCTCCATGCTTCGTTGAAATTTGGTATAGAAAGTCCCTACCTTTTAGGAACGAGCCGCTACATGGTCGAAAAAGGAATTGACCCAAATTCTCAGACCAGCTTAAAACTTGCGTTGAAGGCTTTATATCTTGCATGGGAACAAGACCTTTTGACGTGACAATCATGGTATCACCAGCAATACAGCCAATAGGGCCTCTTAGTCCACGAACAAAAGCATCTGACTTGTGGAATCGTTTAATTGTTTTTTCGCCCTTGTAATTAATTTTCATTCTATTAATCGCCAAGGTCGATATTAAAAATTATTTGCTCTTTTTCTTCCTGCTCTCCTGAGTCTTTTTCCCTGTAACCGCGATCTTTCCCTTTACACTTTAAATACCATATAATAGCACCCAAGTCCTCATCCTTAATCTTTTTTATAAGCGAATGTTCTGTCAAATCAAGATATGATTCTTGGATCTCTGCTTGAGTCCTTTTTAATTGTGCGCTTTTTTGTATCCTGGCATAAATGGCATTATACGTCACGCCAAGTTTTTTGGCAGTGTACGTTAAAAATCCACCCGTCGCCCGCATACCGCTATCAATCTGTTGTATTGTCAACGGTTTATTTTTAGGCTTCTTTTTAGGCTTCTTTTTAAGCATTAATTTTATCTATATCCATTATCTAAAATATCGATACACTTTTCTTACCATGCCAAATGTTTTTTAGAACGGGACCACGTCTGTGTAAGTCCTTTGGGGAATACTTGCTCGTCTTGATTTTGCCGCGCTTGCTTTTTTGCCTGCTCTCCATTTTTTAATCCCTTTTGCTCTGCTTGATCCGCTTGCCATAATTCACCTGCCCCCACTGTTTTATTAATGGTTTTGTATTTTTCGATTATTTCAGTATGCCATAAATTATTAAACTCGAATAGTTCTGAATCGCATTCAATCACCAATTGTTCTACGTTTTTTGATGTTCTGAGGTTTGCAGATCCGTGGAGTATAATTTTTTTACCGCATTCAGTTTCTATCAAACATATTTTAGTATGGACCCTTGCAACTGCCAATTGAAATTTATTTTCTGTGTCTAACTCCTTGTAAAGATATGGAATTAAATCATGCCGTTCATGTGCAAAAAAATAATCTGATACAATCAAGTTAAGTTCCTGAAGATAATCACCAAGAAACAAATTTTTCAAACTATCTACGTTATTCTCTGATATTGAAAGCGTTGAAATTGTCATGGATATAACATTCCATTGATTTCGGATTATCCAGGCTTCTATAAAATCACCGAATATAAAATTTCCATCTAAAAAAACAAAGTATCTATCGTTAATACTAATATTACCGATCTGCTTTGCTAATTCCATCGCATGCCGGTATTTCACTGGTTTGGAAACGATTGCTTTCCTGCCCGGGTTTATATATCTTTTTTGTTCTGTCTCAAACCCAAAGTCAAGCCCATCTATATCGCATGTCTCTTCAAATTCAGAACAATCAATATCAAAAACATCCTGTTCTATATCGTCAAATAATGGTATGTCTGTTTCTGTCATTGTGTCAATCCCTTATAAATTGGTAGTTTATAATAACCCTTATTTATTTTCGCGTCAATGTTTTTCAATATCTCTCTTTTCAATCAACAGTTTTTCAATTAACTGGCCTTTTGACCCTGGTTGG
>CAYLOL010000085.1:0-2702 GCA_964385295.1 uncultured Candidatus Peribacteria bacterium | reverse complement strand
TTTATGGGGTCTGACATCTGTCTCGGCCGTGGTCGCGACATGAAGATTCCGCCCTAGGTTATCTGGGGGTTAGTACATAAGCTCTTCAACGGCAATATGGAGCCAAAGAAATTAGATTATTGATACAAAAACCTTCTAGCCATTATCACGACGTGCATTTGATGTTGAGTGACATCTATTCGGAGGGGGGCTTCATTGTCATATTTCATATATTAGAATTGTGGCTTCTATACTTGAAAAAAAGCGGTTTTTTTGCTATACTTCTTGGATTAAATTGTTTTAATGGAGATTACAAAAAAGGAGGTTGAAAGAAATAAGAAAAAAATAATTGTCCTAAAAAGGGTCAAAAAATTGTTGAACCAAAAGAGAGAGGAAAAGGATAGAGCTCACGAAAATATTGAGCTTGATCAGCTTATAAATAATATTGATTAATATGTCCGAGATACCAGATAGGCAAATTGAGAGGAAGGATTTTAAAGAAAATTTGGAATACTCTTTTGACGAGCTTAAAGAGGAGTATCTTAACGACGAACATGTCTTGGATGGTTTAAGTAGTAGAATTTTAGAGATAGTGTCTTCTGATGAAGGGTATTTACAAATCGATGAGGCTGAGATGGAAGATGTTTTTTTGTCGTTGGCCGAATCGGATGAGTATTCTGTAATTCTTGATGAACTTGGGATTGAAGATTTTGATCAGTTTTTGGAATTGGTTGGGTTGTATGATTATTTTATGGGGGTTGAGGCTGGAGACAATCCTGATTCTGGAGACAATCCTGATTCTGGAGACAATCCTGATTCTGGAGATAGTCCTGATTCTTTGGGCTCTGATGCCGAGCAACTTGATGCGGCTTCGGAAGCGTTTGGAAAATTTGGGTTATTGCCTGATAAGTTTCTGGCCGACTTAGAGAACCTGGATAGCTATATAGATGATGATTTACAACTCCCTGAGGGAAATCTTATTCCGCCTGCGGAGTTTTTGACTATTAAGACTAGTGTAAAAGGATACCTTAACGATAAAATTCAGGCTATTATGAAAGACACCCTTAGTGCGACTCTTGTTGAAGGAAAAGGGCTAAAGAATGGGAAGGTCGATAGAACTTATAGGTGGATTTTGAATGATGAGATTTCTTCGGCAATTTCGGATGTAACCCAGACCGTGATCCCATCAATAGAGAGGTTCGTCCTTTTAAATGATCCTGCGTTTGAGGATTCCCTCAATCTCGATCAGCCTGGCAGACACAAGGATACTTTCAGTGAGAATCTTGGGAAGAGAAACAGAAAAGAATTTGATACATATCGTAAAGCTCTCGGTGAAACCTTGGCTTCCGGCAATTTCGAAGCTCTCTGGGGGGTTGCTTCTCGCTCTAATTTCAAGGCAGATACACCAACTATGCCTTCCTCTATGCAGTTTGGGACTGGGCAAATGTCGCTTTCCCGAGGATTGGACCAGTTTGATTATGTGCGTACCGTAGTCAAAAGGGCAAATGAAGAGTTGGCGCAAAATACAGGAGCGCTTGGCGATATAGACTTTTCGATGCTAAATGAGAAAGATCAGGATATAGAAACCGAATTTTTATCACGATATGTCATTGCTTGTAGCGCACAAATGATCCCTGGCATTGGGGCTGTTGTTGATGTCAAGGATGTTTTTTCAGACAATGACTCAACTCTTGCTGGATTGCAAAAGCTAGGGTTGGTTGATCCTGAGTACAGGATGAAGAAAACTGGCGTTGATAAGGTACTTGCAGGGGCTGGAATTCTTCTAGCTATTGTTGGCCTTCAAGCTGCCGCAAAAGCTGGGAAACTAACGAAGCTTGCACGAAAACTAAGGAAAATAACTCCAGCAAAACTTGTAGAAGCCGCACAAAAACTTGAAAAGGCTACTGGCAAAAAATTTGATCCACACACTTTCCAAAGACTTGAAAAGGCTATCGCCGACATTCAGCCTGGGATGAGTACCAAGATTGTTGATGGTCCGTCCAATGCGGCTCCTGGATATAAGCCTAGGCGGGATACCGGGAGAATTATTGGTCCGATACCCAAGCAGAATGCGAGTGGAATTGGTGGGCATAAGTCTGGCAAAGAAATTCCTTCTGGCGTTGGACCACCGCCTTCAGGGCATGCTCAGGATTCTGCTCGTACGGTTGGACCACCACCTCGTAGGGCTAAGGAGCAGGAAGTTTATTCAGGGGGGGCAGTTGGACCACCGCCTTCAGGGCATGCTCAGGATTCTGCTCGTACGGTTGGACCACCACCTCGTAGGGCTAAGTTATCGCCTCAAAGGCATGTAGCCGTAGATGCTATGCGTATTCCTGTTGATCAACTTCCTCCAAAAATCGCTAAGCTTTGGCCAAATGGTATTGATTCAGAGATTAAGCAGGGGAGTAAGTTGGACTGCTACTTTCTTTCTTTAATGCAGGCGCTAAAAAAATCTGCTCCTAATGATTTTGCTAAGGTTATGGATGATATGATTGAGCCTGTGAGGAATGGATGGAGGGTTACTTTTAAGCGTGCTTTAGGGCGTGGAAATATTGAAGATTTTTCTGTCATTGTTACTAAGGGAGATTTAAAGGGTGTTAAACGGTATGGAGTGAGTGGTAGTGATGGAGACCTTCTTTTGGAAACGGCTTTCGAGAAATACCTTAAAGAGGCTCACAATGCAAATATTGAGTTTGGGAATCCAAGAACTGCCTTTGATTCAA
>CAYLOL010000084.1:0-2787 GCA_964385295.1 uncultured Candidatus Peribacteria bacterium | reverse complement strand
GTATCAGAATCCTGACTTTGCGGTCAGGAGACTTGTTTCGAAAAAATACATTCCATTCCTTAAAAATATGATTACTAGCTATCGTAGTCGGAATATTGGAATTTTTCTTCAGCCTTTTAATGATATCATTAGATTTGAAAATAACGAGATTTTCGGCTTAAGGGAAGGCGATATTGCTTCTCTTAAGAATGAATTTAATAATTTTTCCAGTTGTGCATATGATTATGTGCGGTTTGGAAGAATGGAAAATTCTATTCCGGAATTTCAAAGCCCAGACCAATTTCTATTTAGAAAGAGTATTCTTTCTGGACTCCCCCATAAGGGGACTGCGGTTTTTCTTCCTGGTGCACGCGATATGAGATTTACGAAGATTGAGGATGACTCGTTCACTTCTGGAATGCCTGGGAATGTTTGGACGAACTTGACGCTTTCAAGGTCGAATCCTATCTAAAATATTATTTCTTCCAAATATTGTGTATGCGGGGTTGCTTATGTAGTAGCTCCGCTTTTTTTATGAACGATTGCTGGGAATGATTAGCGAAGTTACTAGGTAGTTGATTGGGCCCATTGTGAAGTATGCAATTTTCATCCAGTAAGGCGCATGTAGACAGTCGCAAATTGGTAGGCCTGAGTATTGTGCCGTGACTAGGTCGTGGATGTTGAAGACGTGATATCCGATTGTTTCTATTACTACTATTGCGATGCAGTATATTAATACGAAGATAACGAAATCTTGTGTGAGGTTTTTTGTTGGAAGGTATATCCTATAGCGATTGTATAAAAGTTGTGTGCCGAAAAGGCCGCATGCCCAGGCAAATAATGGGAATGAGTTCATGCCCCAGATTACTATGTAGTTAGTATTGTATCCGTATTGAGATCCTCCGACCAATAGCCAGATCAATGCTATGACCGAGGCTATCGCGAAGTTTTTTAGTTGGTGTTTTTGTTTTGTTATCAGTATGTAAATGAGAACTAATCCGTAAATTACCATCATTGCTATATCTGCGCGGAAGAAGGCGAGGGAGAGGATTGCCAATAGGCCTGCTGCTAGTTCTCCGTTTGCCAATACCTTGTAGTTGAGTTTTTTCATTGGGATAAGTTTACTTTATTTGTTTAATTTTTGGGAGGGGATTGTGTGATGAGGGGGTGAGAAAATCCTTTGTTTTTTGTAGCATTGTAGTAGGCGTAATCCCCTGTTGCGTTTAGGTGTGCATTTGCGAATGGGTGGTCTGTTAAAGCTCTATCGATTTCTTTTTTTCTGCTCTCAGTGATGCACTTGGTTATGTCCGGGGAGGAGTTTGCTGTTGATATATGTTCTGAAATTATGAGTTTCCATGCACAAATTCTTATGTATTGTATTAGCTCTTGGATAGACATCCCAAAAGGAGGCCTGTATTCTGTCCACCCTTCGGCCATTTCCTGTGTAATATTTGTTTGATCTATTGGAAACCATTTGGATGCTCTTAATGCCCCTATTGTTTCTTTATCTATTTTGCCGGTTTTGAAGTACGGGATTAAATCTAGGTCTATTGGTAAGTAGAAATAGTCACCATTTTTGTTATTTGGGGGGACTAAAGAAACTGCGCGTATTTTCTTTGAAAGAAAAACTATTAAATTTTCAATGATTTGTATTTTTTCTGTGCCTTCCATTCCAGCTTTACCCAGTATCTCAAATGGGGTAACGAGTTGTCCTTTTGCGCAAAGATCGTATCCGCATGAGTCATGTGGTCGTGTGTCTTTGTTTAGTTGTTCTTTCATAGGAAATCTCTTTTCTGCTTGGCAGAAAAGAGCTGTATTCCCGCTGTACAAACGACATCCTTCCGTGCACTGTTTGTGTATGTAGGATGGACTTAATAGTTCTGGCATTCGTTTTTGCTAAAGGTTGAGATGTTAATGCGGTTTCTGTATGTTGTAAAGGCTTAAAATTGAGCTTTATGTTGGAATGGATTTTACAATTTGTGGTGTTGATTATTGCGCTTGTGCTGACGTTGACTGTGCACGAGGCGTCGCATGCTTTAGTGGCGTATTACCTTGGAGATCCGACCGCGAAGATTCGGGGGAGATTGACGCTTAATCCTATTGCGCATTTGGATCCAATGGGGAGTTTGGTGTTTCTTGTGACTCAGAAGATTGGTTGGGGGAAGCCAGTTCCTATTAATCCTGCGAATTTTAAACATCCCGTGCGAGATGAGGCGTTGACTGCACTTGCGGGGCCGTTGTCGAATTTTATTTTTGCTTTTGCGATTGCTTTACCGCTGAAGTATTTAGGAGGGAGCTTGCCTGAAGTTATTTCTTTGCTTTTGTGGATGCTGTTTCATGTGAATATTTTTCTTGGGATTTTCAATCTATTTCCAATACCTCCGTTGGATGGATCGAAGATTTTGGGACTGATTATTCCGAGACGATATTATCGTGCGTATGAGCGATTTCTTCAAAATGGGGCTAAATATTTTGTTGTCATAATTCTTGTTGATGTCTTTATTCTACCAAAATTGATAGATTTCTCTGTTTTTCGCTATGTAATGGGATATCTGCACGATATGGTTAGTATGGTTTTGCTTCTGGGTACATAGATGTAGTGGTGTATAGGCGAGTGATAACGCGGTATTTTGTGGTGGGCGGGTGTAGGAAATGGCTTGCATAAGCCCTTTACAAAGAACTTCTTATTTAATACAATGGGGTCGCTCTGTGTTGTACGTTTGAGGTCTTATCTACTCTCTCTATCGATACTATTTATGGGGTCTGACATCTGTCTCGGCCGTGGTCGCGACATGAAGATTCCGCCCT
>CAYLOL010000083.1:0-2961 GCA_964385295.1 uncultured Candidatus Peribacteria bacterium | reverse complement strand
CAAAACCAGAAATGGCATTTTATGAAGGTCGAGATGTAGTTGTCGCAGCTTATGAAGACACATTAACATCCAAGACTGACATACATGCAATCGCTTCACTTGAAGACACGGAAACAATTTTCCCTAAATACGTTCCGCAATACTACAAACGCCGAAAAGCAGCTGGGATACTGATAAAAGCCTTATTCCCAGACTCTGCAATAGCAAGAAGAAGGCAAAAAAAAGATGGAGAAGAACTACGCATCAGCAGACTAGTGCCTAATGAATTAATGCAATTTCATATAGAACTAAATATATATGATGACAAAGTTGCATACTTCTCTATATCTGAGGAATTAGCAATCATCGTAAAAAGTAAAGTTATAGCAGACAGTATGCGTGACATGTTTAATATGTGCTGGAAAATGTCCGCCGCATTTGAGAAAAAGAAAAGGAAAAAATAATTTTCATCAACCCTGAACCTTCTTTCTATTCTCTTCTTTGTACATCAAGTATGAAGCATGTCCATATTTCGCAATATGGTCCATTTTCATAGTTCGAATTTGAAATTCCACATTTTCGCCATTTAAACACTTTAAAGTTGTATGGATAGATCGATAGCCATTTAATTTCGATACTGCTACATAATCCTTAAGCCGCGTCTCATAATGAGGCCAAAGATTATGCAGTACATCCAAAACCTTATAGCAATCTTGCTTTTTCGAAACTAGAATTCGAAATGCAAAAAGATCAGTAATATGATTAATGCTTTTACCCTTAATTTTCATTTTCTGATACAATCCAAAAACATTTTTTTGCCTATGCAGAATTTTATAATTTTTTAATCCAGCCTCATTCAAATAATGGCTTAAAATAACATCAATATCTTTGAACAATTTTGCATAAAATTTTGTCTTACTCTTCAATACAGAACACATCAATCCATACCCCTCCGGATCCAAAATCTCAAACCTATTATCCTCAAGTATATAACGTAATTTCCACATTCCATATTTATCGGCAAGAGGAACCCAGTAATCACGCACATCTTTAATCAAAGCATCACTAGAATCATATCTCAGGGTAAAAATTGTTTCCAGTAACGCAAGTGAAATGGCAGCTTCTGATTTATTAGAATCTTTTTTAGAAGAAATAATCTCAAACGCATCACGCCTCATTCCACAAACATTCTTATTAAAAATTTGGCAAATTTCCTTTTTGTGTTTTTTAAAGATATTAACATCGCTAGGAAGTAAAAAGGCAAAACGAACATCCTCAGAAAGAAACGCATTCTTCCAAGTTTCAACATACTTTTCTTTATGTTTAAAAAAATCCAGATCAACCCCTTCATCCTTAAATACCTCGTAAAGACACTTAGCAGCCTCCGAAATAGATAATTTATTTACCATTGCCAGAATTATAGTCCAAACTCAAAATTAGCTCAATAGCCTAGCGATATCACCGTAAGTAACGACTAGAATAAGCAAAATAATCAAAACATACCCAATGGTATGAACAATCATCTCCATTTTCTGATTTATACGCCGTCTCATAACAAGCTCAAGAATAATAAATAACAATCTCCCTCCATCCAAAGCTGGAAACGGCAAAATATTAATAACTCCCAAACTCAAAGATAATATAGCCACAAACCTCAAAAGCGGAATTATACCCTCATGAGTAAATGTATGAGTCATCTGCGCAATCCCCACCGGCCCTGCAACACCATCTGGAACTTCTCCTCCACTCAACAGATCACCTACAAACCCTACGAACATCTTTGCGGTAAGCACACCCAGTCTCCACCCCTCTCCGACAGACTTATACGCCGAAATGTAGAAAGGATATTGCTCATCCTTAACCTCAACAATCGAAGACAAAACTTCAGTATCATACAAACCAACCTCTCCATAATCCACTAGCCCAGAAAGTAAAACTCCAATCTTTCCATCCTCACCAGGAGTAATCTTAATCATCAAATTTTCTCCTCCTCGCAAAACAGCATATTCTACTTCCTCATGCGCATGATCAGCAACATACTCAATCATTTCTGCAATATCCACAAACTCATTTCCATTTACGGAATTAATAATGTCACCATTTTGAACACCTGCAATACTCGCAGGAGCATCAATCATAACATCAGCAATAACAATTTTTTTGTCCCCTACCTGCCCAAACACAGCATTCACATTTTCCTTTACGCCATTCCTCAACACCTGCACCTCAACCACCCCCTCAAATTCCTCAAAATCACCAACATTAAACGCTTGTTCCCCATTCATCGTCAAAATCACATCTCCACCACGCAATTCCCCAGCGTCTTCATATACCCCAACGCGCGGAAAACTCGCATATCCATAAAGCTTTAGATCATCAAACATTACCCTCTTTGTAACTCCTATCTCATGATAGTTCCCATCTCGTATCAAAGTATAAATTCCAACGGGATCTTCCCCAATACGCTCAAATTCAAAATAATCAATAACTTCTCCATTAAAAGCATAGAGAGTATCCCCTTCCTGAAAACCCCCAATATCGTCAAGGTCATTCAACTCAATACTTTCAACCTTTAGCCCCTCATCCAAAACAATCACTCCTTCACGCACAGCAGGAAAAACATCATCTGGAGTAAGTAAAGGCTGCATACCGGCCGTAAATCCAATAGTAAGCAACAGCCAAGCCAAGAAAAAATTCATAACAACCCCAGCAACAATAACCTGACTTCTCTTCCACTTCGATTGAGCTATGAAACTTCGCTTCTGCTTGAGCATCTTGCCGTCAGAAGAATCTTCACCAAGCATTCTCACGAATCCCCCAAACGGAATCCAATTCACGGAATAAATAGTTTCACCTTTTTTCTTCCCCCAAATCCGCGGAGGTAACCCAAGCCCAAACTCTTCCACTTTGATACCATTCCTCTTCGCCATAGTAAAATGACCCAATTCATGTATTAAAATTAACACAGAAAAAACAACAATA
>CAYLOL010000082.1:0-2963 GCA_964385295.1 uncultured Candidatus Peribacteria bacterium | reverse complement strand
AATTGCCAATACCGACAACAACTGAAGGAAATCGCAATCAGCCCGCAGAACATTCGCAAGGACTGTCAAGATCGGTTAGCTAAGCCATATTGACCAATCCTTAAAGTCTATATAAATTTATACTGAAGAGAAGGGAGGGGTCGTTTCATTCCTTCGTTCTCTTCACCAAAGACGATAAAGAGAACCACAAACAACCCTATGTCTTTTGCAGAACCAAGAAACGTGGTTAAATGTAAACCATGAAGATAGCAGTAATCGGCACAGGGTACGTTGGATTAACTACGGGAACTTGTTTTGCCGAAACGGGAAATGAAGTTGTTTGCGTAGACATTGATAAGAAAAAAATCTCGAACCTCAAGAAAGGAATCATCCCAATATATGAACCTAGCCTAGACGATTTAGTCAAAAAAATGCACAAGGCTGGCAATCTAACTTTCAGTACCGACACCCCCAAGGCAATCAAGTTCGCCGACATCGTATTCTCAGCAGTTGGAACTCCCCCAGGGAAAGACCATCGCGCAGATTTGCAATTCGTAAAAGAAGTTGCAAAAAGTTTTGGCCAACACTCAAACGACTACAAGGTATTCGTAAACAAATCTACCGTCCCCGTCGGAACAGGAGACATCTGTAAGGAAATAATTAACAAAGAATTCACAAAACGAAAGGTCGACTTCGAATTTGATTTAGTTTCAAATCCAGAATTCCTAAGAGAAGGAACAGCAATCAGTGACACCCTCCACGCAGAAAGAGTAGTAGTAGGATACGAAACCCCTCAAGCAAAAAAAATAATGAAAATCTTATACAAACCGTTTGAAAAAACCGGTACAAAATTACTATTCACAGACATAAAGACTTCCGAAATTATCAAATACGCATCAAACTCAATGCTCGCAACCAAAATTAGCTTCATCAACGAAATAGCTAACTTCTGCGAAAAAGCTGGTGGTAACGTAAAAACTGTAGCAAAAGGAATGGGACTAGACTCCCGCATAGGAAACAAATTTTTAAACGCCGGGATCGGATATGGCGGAAGCTGTTTCCCAAAAGATGTCCAAGCGTTAATTCAAACCGGCAAAGACTTTGGCTATAATTTCCGAATAATAAAAGCAACCGAAGAAGTGAACAAAACTCAAAAATTAACAACATACAAAAAATTAAAAAAAGCCCTCGGCCCACTCAAAGGAAAACGGATAGCAATCTGGGGCCTCGCCTTCAAGCCAAACACTGACGATATGCGAGACGCACCATCCATCGAAATAATCAAAGCCCTCCAAAAAGACAGCGCGCACGTCCAAGCCTATGATCCAGTCGCGATCGAAGTCGCAAAAACCATCCTCCCAAAAAAGAATCTCACCTACGCAACCTCAGCCCTGAACGCCCTCGAAAACGCCGACGCCTTAATGATCGCAACCGAGTGGGATGAGTTTGCTTCAACACCTCCAGTCATAATCAAAAAACATCTAAAAGGATCGCTCGTGATAGACGGCCGAAATATATTCAAGAAGTCTTCGATGGAAAAATCAAGCCTCAATTATATTCCTATAGGGAAAAACTAGCTCCAACTTCACGTGCTGTTTTTTGCCTAGCTGCTTCTGCGGCCGCCAACAATACTTGTTCCGATCGACCATTTAAACTAGGTCTCATAGACAACACACTATTAATAATATTTTCTATTTTCTCAACAACATCAGCCGTATTGCCGTTCGAAGAACAAACAGCCCTAACAGCCCAATTTATCGCGCTCCGTAAAGCCTCCTCAACTATTTTTTCCACAGTATCAACATTGATATCCTCCCTCCTACTTACGGTAAACTCATGATACTCTGCTGCTGCCACAAGACTTGCTCGAAGATTTTGTAGGCTTTCATGGGGCGTATAACCAAGACTATTCATAAAAAAAATTATCTGCCTCATTATTTGCACAGAAAAAAATATTCGCAAACTTTTCCGCAATTTTCAACTTGCGATACTCAAAACTTATTTCTCCATACCCATAAAGTTCCACGTCAAGATAGCCATCTCTGCTCTCGTATACCACTTCTTATTAATAAAATCATCTGTTAGAAGTTCATTCTGATTCCCGTACCAGACATACGAATTGTACCAAGGGCTCGTCCATTTCAAATCCACCCCTTTAGCGTCCACGAGCATCTGCAACGCCTTGAGATTTCTAATCCCCCACATATCCTCGTGCCCGTCATATCCCTTCACGTAACAGCTCGCCGCCTCCCCAAACGCCACCTTACAAAACGCCACAGCATCCGAAAACGTCATATTCCTATGTGGCTCAAACAAATTATTTTCACCCCACCCAAGATCAAGCCCCGCATCCGTCACGCCATAAACCGCCTCCTTGAATGAGTGCCCCTCACGCACATCATGAAATCCATCTTCCACTTTTTCTTTCGGCTTCACCACAACAAACCCCTCGTCTCCATAAGTCGGGACCATGTACACATCTCCATCAAAATTTGGATCCAAGAAGTTCGAATTTGGAATCGGATCAACACTGTTTAGCCTTCGCGAAAACTCCGTCGGCCCAGTAGGTGCCACCACGTCTACATCAAAATAATCCGCAGTCCTCTGCGCAAAAGTATCCTCCGCGGGGAACCCATCCGCCACATTGCACCCATTAAACTGAACCCATCCATGCAACCCAAAAATGTCAGGCTCCAATTCATAAATCGAAGCAGAAATATAATCCGTATTATTATCAACGTCATTCACATACAATCCCCCATTCACCCCCGGAGTCTGATCCACATAAAGCCCAACATGATTCCCATGCCCAAAATATTCCAAGTGCCCAATCCCGCCATACTTCCCCAAAAAATCCCGCACCGCCGCAATAAAATCATCCCCACTAAAAACCTCGTAAATATCACCGCCATTTTCTTTCTGGTAAGTATGCGCCGCCTTCATAAACATCGCCCCGCTCACGCCCCCCTCCCCAGCAATAATCA
>CAYLOL010000081.1:0-3015 GCA_964385295.1 uncultured Candidatus Peribacteria bacterium | reverse complement strand
AGATAGAGCTCGCCGTAGAGATGGAATTGCCACTAATTGTGCATAATAGAGAGGCGGATGATGATTCTTTTAGGATTTTGAAGGAATATTCAGGTGGGGGACTCAAGGTTGTGTTTCATTGCTTTGGTAGTGACGCTGAGTTTGCAAATAAGTTATGGAGTGCAGGATTTTTAACTTCATTTACTGGAACGATCACTTATCCAAACGCGCGTGATTTGCATGACGTGGTTAGACAGGTGCCGATGGATATGTTTATGGTGGAGACTGACTGTCCGTATCTTGCTCCACAGAGATTTCGTGGAAAGAGAAATGAGCCGGCATATGTTGTGGAAGTTGCAAAAGAGGTGGCGAAGATAAAAGGGGTGAGTTTTGAGGAGGTTGAAAAAGCTACTAATGAGGCTGTGGATTGGTTGTTTGGGCTTAGAACGACTTGAGTGATTCCGCTATTTCTTTGAATTTACGTGAGGATATGCAATTTGTGAGGCCTAGTTTTTTGGCTTCTTTTTCGCGCTTTTCATGGTGACTGACTCGGCGGAGTTCGCCTGAGAGGCCTACTTCCCCAAAGATTGCAGCAGTTGTCGGAAGTGGTTTTTTCATAAATGAAGATGCTATTGCCATAAGTACTGCGAGATCTGCGGCTGGCTCTGAGAGACGGATGCCTCCGACAATATTTACGAATACATCTTGGTTCTGAAGGCTCAGTCGTGTGTGTTTTTCGAGAGCAGCTATTAATATCTGTAGTCTGTTCTGATCAAAGCCGTTTGCTGTGCGTTTGGGATAGCCAAATGGGCTTGCTGACACTAAAGCTTGAACTTCTACTAAGAATGGACGCGTCCCTTCCATAGCAACTGTAATTGCGCTCCCAATTGCGTTTTCTTTGCGGCCTTCGAGGAATTGTTCGGAAGGATTTGCTACTTCTGCGAGACCTTTACTTGTCATTTCGAATATTCCGACCTCAGAGCATGAACCAAACCGGTTTTTGCTGGCCCTGAGGATGCGGAATTGTTGGAAGCGGTCACCCTCGATCTGGAGTACGGTATCAACTAGATGTTCTAGTACTCGTGGGCCTGCGAGATTTCCATCTTTTGTCACATGCCCGATAAGGATTACTGATATATTGGAGGTTTTTGCTAATTCCATGATTTGTTCTGTGCAATAGCGGACTTGCGTGATTGAACCTGCCGCTGAAGGTAAATCCATGCTTGAAATCACCTGTATTGAGTCGATTATTGCGATTTCTGCTTTCTCTTTTTTGATTGTGTTCAGTATGTCTTCTAGATTGAACGCATTGATTGCGGTGAGATTTTTCTCTTTGAGTCCGAGTCGAGTTGCGCGTGATGCTATTTGTTCTAGGGATTCTTCGCCTGAAACGAGTAACACCTTCTTCGTTTTAGCGATGTTGTTTGCTATTTGTAGCGTGAGGGTGGATTTGCCGATGCCGGGCTCTCCACTTAATAGCGTGAGGCTTCCATCTACGATTCCGCTTCCTACGACGCGGTCAAATTCTTCGATTCCCGATATTGTTCGTTCCGTTCTTTGTTTTACAGAAGACAGGGGAGTCGCTTCTACTGATCTTGGAGTTCTCGAAAGCGTGGGCCTGGCAGCTTTGCCGACATTAATAACATCTTCAACAAAGCTGTTCCAAGCCTCGCACACGGGACATTTCCCTAACCACTTAGGACTTTCGTGCTGGCATTTATTACAAAGATAGATAGTCTTGAGTTTCATGTGCTCATTATAGGTGAGTGTACGCTCACCGTCAAGACTTTTTGTATAACTTTTCGTATTCTGCAGCCATTACCTTTACATCGAACTCCTTCGTTACTCTTTCTTCGCCGAAATGTGCCATGCGATCTCGTTTTTCGTGGTCCTTGATGAGTGGAAGTAATGCTTCGGCCAATGATTCTGGATTTCGAGGCTCAACGAGTACTCCTGTTTTCCCGTCTTCGACTAGTTCTGGGATGCCTCCGACACGGCTTGCAACGACTGGAAGTGGTGTGATCATTGCTTCGGCCAATACTAATCCAAATGCCTCTCTTACTGATGGCAGGACGAAGATGTTTGATGCTTTTAGTAGAGGTGCTATGTTTTTTTGTTTGCCAGTGAATGTGATGTGCTGTTCTAGGTCAAGTTTGTGGACCATGCGGGTCAATCTGTCGCGGTCTGGGCCTTCTCCTATCAATACTAGTTTTAGATTCGGATATTCTTTTACTAGGTGTGGGAGGGCTTTTATCAGGTATTTCTGGCCCTTTCTTTTATGTAATTCTGCGACGCACGTTAATATCAATGTGTCTTCGTGGGCGTGGAAGATTTTGGTTTTAATTTCTTCGCGATCTTTGTCTGTGAATCTCAAATTTTGTGATTGCCACCAAGTTGTATCGATTCCGTTGTGAATGACTTTGATTTTTTTTGCGTGGGCCGGGTGGAGATTTTTCAGAACTTTTGCGTTTTCTTTTGAGACTGTGATTATTTTGTCGACTGTTTTTAATGTGGATTTTTTGAATACATTTTTGATCGCAGATAGTTTGAATGGATCATGTTCGGTTGTGATGATTGGGGTCTTTGTTGATTTGGCTGCCATAAATGCATAGCGGCAGGATGCTGGATTCCAGACGTGTGCATGTATTAGGTCTGGTTTTTCGATTTTAATTATACGTTTGAGATTAGTATAGTGTTTCGGATTGTGCTTGTTTGTCGTTGGTATGCGGATAACATTAATATTCTCATTCTCAAAATCTTTGCACCAATTATCAAGAGACTCATTACTGCTACATACGAGTATTGGTTTGAACTCCTTTTTGTTCAAAAATTTGGCGAGCAGAAGCATCTGGAGCTCGGCCCCACCAATTTGAGGAGTATCTGTATATAGGAGGATTTTTTTCACGGGAGCAGTATACGGTGAAATGAGATTGTCTTGCAACAGGAAGGCAATAGTGTTAATTTTTTTGTCGTTGTGGGTCAGTAGCTCAGTTGGTAGAGCAGTTGCCTCTTAAGCAATTGGCCGTGGGTTCGAGT
>CAYLOL010000080.1:0-3295 GCA_964385295.1 uncultured Candidatus Peribacteria bacterium | reverse complement strand
CAAAAGAAATGCTCGAAGAAGGAAAAAAATACGCAGCATGGCACAACAATGTATTCGTCAAAGTCCCAGCAACTCCTGACGGGATACGTGCAACAACCGAATTTTACAAAGAAGGAATAAACACAAACGTAACTCTCGTTTTCTCACTAGGGCAAGCCCTCTTGGCTGCAAAGGCAGGTGCAACATTGGTCAGCCCATTCGTAGGAAGACTCGACGACATATCCGAAGATGGAATGGAGTTAGTACAAGAAATGGTAACTACATTTTCAAATTATGAAGATTTCCACACGAAAATACTTGTTGCATCAGTTAGGTCTGTAAATCACGTAATGGATGCAGCAAAAATGGGAGCACATGTAGCAACTGTCCCTGCAGAAATTTTAGATAAATTAATTCACCATCCACTCACCGACAAAGGCCTCAGAAAATTCCAAGAGGATTGGGAAAAAGTAAAAGATTTACAAAAATGATCAAACTCAACACAAAAAACATTCCAAAAATCGCAAACAAAGATAAGTCACTAAAGACTTACCTAAAGCGCATACACAAACGAGAGCAAGGCTTCTACGCTTGTATTGATGACAAAGAAATTCTCACAGACATAAAAAAGTTCGCAAAATCAGTAAAAGGAAAATATGAACACATTATAGTTCTCGGAATCGGCGGCTCAGCACTCGGAACAATCTGCCTGCAACAATCTCTCGGACATTTATTCAAGCAAACTACTCCAGCTCTCCACATAATCGACAACATAGATCCAACATTAATAAGAGAACTGGAAGAAACAATCGCATTAAAGAAAACACTATTCATCGTGGCTACAAAGTCAGGCACAACACCTGAAACAATGGGCCAATACCTATACTTCCGAAAGAAAATAGAGTCAGCACGACTAAAAGCAAACAAACACTTCGTATTCATCACTGATCCGGAAAAAGGACACTTAAGAGAAGCTGCAAATCTTGAAGGCATACCTGCATTCCCAATACCACAAAATGTCGGCGGAAGATTCTCCGTGCTTACTGCGATAGGCCTCCTGCCCGCCGCCCTCATTGGCCTAAATATAGACCAACTCATCAAAGGAGCAAAGGAAGGACGCGACAACTTCCTGTCAGAAAACCCAAAGAAAAATCTCGCATTCCAACTCGCATCAATCCAACACAGCCTACTCAAAAAAGGGAAATTCATAACAGTTCTCATGCCATATGCACAAAAACTCGCACATCTATCGGATTGGTATGCACAACTCCTCGCAGAAAGTATAGGGAAAGAAGGAAAAGGCCTCACTCCAATATCAGCTCTAGGAGCCACAGACCAGCATTCACAACTCCAACTCTACAACGACGGACCAAACGACAAACTCTTCATATTCATAGAAGTAGAAGACCTCGGGCCACAAATACACATTCCAAATCCACTCCACAAAAAATTCACATTCAATCGTCTACTCGATATTGAGAGAAAAGCAACCACCTCAGCCCTCACAAAAAACGGTCGCCCAAACCTCACGCTAACAATCCCAAAAACCACTCCACAAACCCTCGGAGAGCTCTTTTTGCTGTTCGAAGGAAGTGTTGCATTTCTTGGGGAATTCTTTAGTATCAATGCGTTCGATCAACCGGGCGTCGAACTTTCCAAGAAACTTACAAAACAAGCAATACTAAAGTTATAACCCATGAAAACTATTCCTGAACTTGGCGAATCTTTGACTGAAGATCAGCTAACATTTTTAAAATCATTCGCAAAATCATGCCGCAAATCGATCGTTGAAATGGTAACAAATTCACAAAGTGGACACCCAGGCGGCGCACTCTCATCTATTGACTACCTCGTCCTCCTATACACCTTCATCCTCGGGCAAACAGGCGAAAAACTCGTCGTATCAAACGGCCACATATCCCCTGGTGCATACAGTGTTTTGGGTGAAATGGGATACGTTGATCAGCAAGATGCAATCGACAATTTCCGAAAAGTAACCTCAAAATTTGAAGGACACATAACACGTCACGTAGCAGGAGTTGAATACGGAACAGGCCCATTGGGAGTAGGAGTTTCAATCGCTGCATCATTTGCATACGCAGAAAAATTAAAGAAAACTGATCGTAAATCGTACGGAGTAATGGGAGATGGAGAATGCCAAGAAGGACAAGTCCACGAGGTAATCCACTTCGCACGACATCACAAACTAGACAATCTCATCCTCTTCGTCGACTACAACAGAGTCCAACTAACCGCGTCACTCGAAGATACTCAAAACATTGACGTTCATAAAATATTCGAAGCAGGACATTGGCACGTTATTAATGTAGATGCTCACAATTTCTCAGACATGTGGGCAGCACTTGCAGAAGCACAAAAGCAAGATCGCCCAGTTGCAATTATCGGGAACTCAATAATGGGGAAAGGTATTGAGCACATGGAAAAAGATGGACTCAACTTTATCCCAACATGGCATGGGAAAGCTCCAAAACCAGAGGATATAGCGGCCGATATTGAAAATCTCACATTAACAGAAGATGAAAAAGCGGACATCAAAGAATTCAGAACTACAATCAAATGGACACCAAAAGAAGCCGTGTTCCCTGCCCAACTTAGCAAAGTAGAAATAAACACTGGAACTCCAATCCTATATACAGCAGAAGAGCTAACAGACTGCCGAGGAGCATACGGAAAAGCACTTCTAGACCTCGCAACAAACAATCCAAACATTCTCGCATTAACAGCCGACCTAAAAGGCTCAGTAATGACAAAATTCGTATCGTCAGATCTGCCAGACCAATACGTAGAATGTGGAATCGCAGAACAAAACATGGTTTCGCTAGCAGGGGGATTTAGCCTGGATGGATTTATCCCATTCGCATCAACATTTGGAGCATTCATGTCGAGCCGAGCAAAAGACCAAGCTCGTGTAAACGACATCAACCGAACAAATGTAAAAATGGTCGCTACTCACTGCGGACTATCTGTGGGCGAAGACGGGCCAACACACCAAGCTATCGACGACACGGGGTCATTCCTAGGAATGTTTAACACAATGGTCATCGAACCAGCCGATCCAAACCAAACAGACAGAATAATCAGATATATTGCTTCGCACTACGGAAACTTTTATGTACGAATGGGCCGCCACAAATTCCCAATTCTCACAAAAAAAGACGGAACACCATTCTTCGATGAAAATTATAAATACAAATACGGCGCATGCCACGTGATACGCGAAGGTTCAGCCCTCACAATCGCAGCAACAGGCGCAACAATAACAGCAGCACTTCTCGCAAGAGAAAAACTCGGAGAC
>CAYLOL010000079.1:0-3400 GCA_964385295.1 uncultured Candidatus Peribacteria bacterium | reverse complement strand
CTCTACCAATTGAGCTACGGCGGCGTGATTCGCGTGATGATTTTAGCAATGAAGGGGGATAAATGGTAGTTTTTTGTGTTTTCGTGCTATAATTGGCTTAGCGTAAATATTAATAACCTCAACCTTATGCAACATTACTGTCTAAAATGTAAAGAAAAACGAGAGATGCTCGATGCTGTAATGATCGAGATGAAAAATGGTCGTCCTGCAGCGAAGGGGAAATGTGCGGTTTGTGGGTGTGGAATGTTTAAGATCATGAAGAAAGGTGAGACTCTTGAGAGTGCTGAGGAGGCACAAGAGATGGATAAGGCGGCGTAGAGGCCTTGATCAAGTATTTTCGGATAGACGGAGAACCCCTCCTTGATTTATGGAGGCCTTCTCCGACTTTCGATCTTTTTCCGTGGGGCAGTTTAAGGAAAAGGGGATTCGAATGCAAGCTTCTGGGGATATTCTGTTTGACATCTTAAAGAATTCGGATAGAATGCTTTTGCTTTAAATTAAACAAACATTATGGCTAAGGGAAAAAGTCAATATTGCACATGGTTCTGCGGAGAATGTAATCGCGCTAATTACGTGACAGCTTATGACAAGAGGAGGAATGATGAGATTACTAAGGAATTGAAGAAATTCTGTCCAACATGCCGAAAACACGTTGCACATAAGAGAAAAGATACAAAAAAGGGTAATTAAGAGGGCTTGTGTGAGCTGAAAATTAGACTTGAAAGTCTGCGCGTGCAGACTTTTTTAATATAATGTGGTGGTTGTGGGAAGAATTTGCTATATTTGTGCGGCAAATACAGGCCCATAGTGTTAATGGTAGCACACCGGTTTCCAAAACCGTTAGTAGGGGTTCAAATCCTCTTGGGCCTGCCAGTATCATATGCTGCTTTTCAGCGCGTTGATCCCGAGCTGAGTACATTTTAGTCTGCTGGGGTAGGCGGAAGGGGAGAAGGCTTCGTGGAGGTTTTCTGGGGGTGTTGTTGTTAGTTCGTTGATAGTCTTTCCGATCATGAGTTCGCTTAGGAGAGAGGCACAGCCTTGGCTTAGGACGCAGCCTTTGCCGTGGAAGTGGATAGCGGTTATTTTGCCGTCTTTTAGCGTTAGGTCGTAGTGAACTTCGTCGTTACAGCTGTCGTTTTTTTTCTCGATCGTGAGATCTGGATCCTTGATTGGGTCCGAGTTTCGAGGATTCTTGAAATGATCTAGAAGTAGTTTGCTGTTTGAGTCCATGTTTATGAGATGAATTTATCTAATGTTTTTGAAAGAAAGAATTTTTTGATTTCTTCGTTGAATTTTTGTAGACCGGCTTTTATTTCGCAGATTTTTGCACGCTTGCATGGTGCGCAGTTTGCGCAAGAGCAGGGCGTTATTGCGATTGGGCCGTCGAGTGATTCTATTACTGCTTTTATCGTTATTTTATTTGCTGGTTTAGCGAGGGATGAGCCTCCGTATTTGCCGCGTTCGGTTTTTATCATTCCGTCTTTTTGTAATTGGTTCGCAATTTTTTGTAGAAATGAGTGGGGGATGCTGTTTTCTTTAGCTATTTCATTAAGGGAAATTTGTTCGCCTTTCTTTTTCTTTGAAAGGGTTGCGAGGAGGAGGAGGCCGTAGTCTACTTTTTTTGTGAGGTGTAATGATCCGCTAGTTTGTTTTGCCATTGGATTTTTGGTTATAGTCATCTATGGCCATGTGAAGGCCTTTAAGTGCCATTGCTGCACAGTGAAGTTTCACTTTTGGGAGTCCTCCGAGGCTGTCTGCGAGCTGGTGCATTGTGACTTTCTTTGCTTTTTCTATAGTCATTCCTTTTACAACTTCTGTCATTTTTGAAGTGGTCGCGATATTTGCGGCGCAGCCAAATGATAGAAATTTTATGTCTGTGATTTTCTCGTTATCGACCTTAATTGCGAAAGTTAGCATATCTCCACAGATTGGATTCCCGATTTCTGCAAATCCGTCTGGATTCTTCATCTCTCCTACATTTTTCGGATTGAGGAAGCTTTTCATTACTGTTTTTGTATATTTGAGTGGCATTATTATTTTTTTAATGGCGATAATTCACGAAGACGTCTTACGGTTTCCTTGAGGTGCAAAATACAATAATCTATCTCTTCTTTTGTGGTTGTGCGTCCTAGGGTGAATCGAATGTTGCTGTTCATGTATTTTTCCGGGGTTCCGAGTGCCGTTATGACGTGTGATGTCTTTAGATTTTCTGCTGAGCAAGCGGATCCTGTTGATACGCAGATGTCGTGAGTTGATAGTTCCATTAGGATTGCTTCTCCTTCGACTCGTTCGAATCGTACGTTTAAGTTGTTTGGAGTTCTACCTTCGAGAGCCCCATTTAGTACGACATCTTCAATTTCTTCCTGCATTCTTTTCCACATGTGGTCGCGGAGAGTGCGGACTTGTGCAATGTATTCTTTTCGCTCTTTGTATGTGAGGCGGATTGCCTCTGCAGCTCCGACTATTCCTGGAATGTTGTATGTTCCTGCTCGGATGCCAAATTCTTGCCCACCACCCATTATGATGGGTTGAATTTTGTGTTTTCTATTAATGTGGGCAATCCCAACTCCTTTTGGTCCGTTGAATTTGTGTGATGAAAGAGTGAGGTAGTCGATGTTCCAATCATTTACATTTGGGATGCAGTATGGCACTGCCTGGACGGCGTCCGTATGGAATAGTGCTCCTGCATCGTGTGTGATTTTGCTTAATTCCTTGATGTCTTGGATAGTTCCTATTTCGCTATTTACAGTCATTATTGAGACTAGGATTGTTTCTGGACGGAGTAGGGCTTTGAATTTCCCAATATCAATGAATCCTTCTGGAGTTATCGGAATGAATTCAATTTCGAAGTCTTCTTTTTTCAACTGTTCTGCTGGCTCGATTACTGATGGGTGTTCGAATTGAGATATTAATATGTGATTTCCTTTCTCTTTGTTTGCTCGAGCGACGCCGGTGATGATTAAGTTGTTTGATTCTGTGGCGCTACCTGTAAATATTATATTTTCTGTGTCGGCATTTAGGATTTCCGCTACTGTTTTCCGTGCGTTGTCGAGCGTTGCGGCGGCTTCTTGACCCATACAGTGGATAGATGAGGCGTTGCCGTATTCGTTTGTCATGAATGGTTTCATCTTGTCGAGGACACGTTTGTCTAGTGCGGTTGTTGCTGAATTGTCGAGATATACTTTCATAGTGTTTTGCTAGGGTTTATTTATACCAAATTAGTCGCAATTAGGCTAGGGGGAGTTTAATAGCGTTTTGAATGGAGGTCAAGTGTTATTTGTCCGGTGGAATGTTGTAGTAATCGAAGAGGTATGTTGCTATTTTGGAGAAGGTTGGGGCGGCGGTTTGAGAACCCCATTCGTTGTCTTTTGGATGGTCAAATTTGATAACTACTACGAAT
>CAYLOL010000078.1:0-3447 GCA_964385295.1 uncultured Candidatus Peribacteria bacterium | reverse complement strand
AAAGTCCGACCAAAAGCCGCAGACATCGACGAGAAATTCGTCCACAACTTAGCTGAAAAATTTGAAAATGACTTCGAATCACTCCACGTAGACATCCCTAAGTTAAGCAAAAAGAAGAAGCAAGGAATCGAAGAAACAGGCCGAATCGTTCGCTACATGTTCTTCGAAGATTTAGCAGAAGAATACAAAGCAAAATTCATCATCACCGCACATCACGCAGACGACAACCTCGAAACAATCATTATGAACATGACCCGCGGAGCCAGCCTCCAAGGTCTATCAGGAATGAAACGCCTACAAAAAATCAACGACAAAGTCTCCCTATACCGTCCCCTACTCTCAATCACAAAAAAAGAAATCATTGCCTATCTCAAATTGAAAAATATCCGATTCCGCATCGACAAAACAAACACCAACAAAAACTACACTAGAAACTTCATTCGCCACGAAATCATCCCAAAACTCGAAACCCTAAACCCAAACATCTCAAAATCAGTAGCAAAAAACGCAGAGAACCTCTTTTCAGCAAACAAAATCATCACAAAGAAAGCAAACTTCTGGATAACTGCAAATTCAAAAACGGCATCTCACAACAGATTCCCATTAAAAAAATTCAACGCCCTCCCCCTCGCACTACGCCAAACTACAATCCGCGAGATCTATCGTAAAATAACCGGGTCCACAGAAAACATCGAGCGCGTACACATAGACGAAGTTTTGAGCCTAATCGAGAAAGGCCACGGAAACAAAAAGAAGAAACTAGGAAAACTTGTCGTTTCAATAAAAAACGGTAATATAGTACTGCTTTAAATTTGAAGACTATGCCTACACTTCCTACACCCAAAAAACCAAGAAATACATTCCTCTCATTGGTAGTTATTGCCCTTTTCATGGCTGCATTTTTCATGATTTTCAATCCGCAGCAAAATCCCTCTACAGAAATCAACCTCAACCAATTTATTGAAGAAGTTGAGTCAGGGACTATTAATCAAATATTAGTAAGTGACAATAAAATCAATATTGAATTGTTGGACGGCGCAAAACAACATGTATTCAAGGAGGTCGGATCAAGCATATATGACCTTTTGGATCAGGCTGGCGTAAAAGATTCAATCATCTCAACATTACCAGTATCAATAGTAGACACAACATCCGGCGATTTCTGGAAAGATTTATTAATCGGAGTCGTTCCATTCTTAATAATCATCGGATTCTTCATATTCATGATGCGATCAGCACAATCAAGCAACAATCAAGCAATGTCTTTTGGAAAAAGTAAGGCAAAGCTTTACGAGAAAGGAAAACAGAAAACCACATTTGAAGACGTTGCAGGAGTAGAAGAAGCAAAAGAAGAACTAACGGAAGTAGTCGACTTCCTGAAAACACCAGAAAAATACAGAAAAATGGGAGCCAAAATCCCAAAAGGAGTTATCCTCGTAGGAGCTCCAGGAACAGGTAAAACTCTACTAGCCCGCGCAACAGCCGGAGAAGCAGACGTACCATTCTTTAGTATCTCTGGATCAGAATTCGTAGAAATGTTTGTAGGAGTTGGAGCTTCAAGAGTACGAGACTTAATTAACAAAGCAAAACGCAACGCCCCATCAATCATCTTTATAGACGAGATAGATGCAGTAGGTCGCCACAGAGGAGCAGGAATGGGCGGCGGACACGACGAGAGAGAACAAACATTAAATCAAATACTTACAGAAATGGACGGATTTGAAACAGGCACAACAGTTATTGTAATGGCTGCCACAAACCGCCCTGACATATTAGACCCTGCATTACTACGCCCAGGACGTTTCGACCGTAGGGTAGTTGTAGACATGCCAGATATTAAAGCCCGCGAAAAAATTCTCGCAGTCCACGCACGAAACAAACCAATGGCAAAAACAGTAAACCTAGAAAAAATTGCAAAAAGCACCTTCGGATTTACCGGAGCTGATATAGAAAACCTATTGAACGAAGCTGCAATCCTAGCAGCAAAAACTGGCAAAAAAACTGTGGGTATGCACGAAATCGAGAAATCAATTATAAAAGTCGTACTCGGCCCAGAAAAGAAATCCAAAGTTAAAAACAAAAGAGAGAAAGAAATGACCGCATACCACGAACTAGGACACGCAATCATAGGACACTTACTTCCAGGATGCGATCCAATCCACAAAATCTCAATCATTTCACGCGGAATGACTGGTGGAGTCACAATGTCTATGCCACAAGAAGACAAAAGTTACACAACCTATTCAGACTTCAGAGACAATCTAGCAATGACCCTCGGCGGATACGCAGCAGAAGAAATCTTCTTCGGAGAAACCTCAACGGGACCATCATCGGACTTACAAAGAGCATCACAAATAGCACGAGACATGATTAGTAAGTACGGAATGGGAGGTCTAGGACCAGTAACATTTGGTGGTCAAAACGAAGAAATTTTCCTCGGAAAAGATTTCGGCCACGTAAAAAACTACTCTGAAGAAAGCGCCGCAAAAATCGATGGATTAGTAAATAAACTAATAGGAGAAGCCCACAAGCAAGCAAAAGAGTTGATAACAAAACACAAAAAGCTAATAATAAAGATTGCAGCAGATCTAATTAAAAAGGAAAATATGTCTGGCGACGATCTTAAAAAATATTTCAAATGAAACAAGCAACCATAAAAATCCATCCACTCCCTAACGATCACAAGGAAACCGCTTCAAAAGACCAAGAGATCGGACAGCTATCTCTTGATATATACAAAGATGAAGACGGCAAAGGCCTAACAATCAAGGCCCCAATCGCTGGAGTAGAAAAAGATGACGTAACCCTATCGGTAACCGACGACGTCCTAATCATAAAAGGGAACCGAGAAGAAACACGAGAAATCGCAGAAGACGACTATTACACCAAGGAGTGCTTCTGGGGAAGCTTCTCACGCTCAATAGTCCTACCGCTCAACGCAGACACAAAGAAAATATCAGCATCATTTGAAAAAAACGTACTAGAGATACACATTCCACTCACAGAGGGCAAAGACCAAACAAAGATAATCAAGATTAAATCCGACTAATGAAAATCACAAAAGCCATAATCCCGGCCGCAGGACTTGGTACTCGTTTTCTGCCAGCAACAAAAGCGATCCCAAAAGAAATGCTACCAATTGTAGACAAACCAACCATCCAATATTTAGTGGAGGAAGCTGTAGCAAGCGGAATCACGGAAATAATAATCGTAACTAGCAAAAGCAAGAAAGCCCTCGAAGACCACTTCACCTTCTCTCCAAAACTCTCAGAACGTCTTACGAAGACCCAAAAACTCGAAGCAGTCGAAGAACTCCGCAAAGCAGAACGACTCGCAAAATTCACATTTGTAGAACAGCCAAACCCACACGGAGACGGCGACGCAATACTTTGTGCAAAAAAATATGTAAAAGGAGAACCATTTGCAGTCTTATTCGGTGACGACATA
>CAYLOL010000077.1:0-3451 GCA_964385295.1 uncultured Candidatus Peribacteria bacterium | reverse complement strand
TTCACATATATCAAAAAGTGGCAACTAGTCCTGGGATTTAGGAAAATATTTTGGCTCTAAGGTTGCAATTACCGCAACAGTAAGCCAAGAATCCCAAGAATTTGACCCCTAACTCACCTCTTAAGCAATTGGCCGTGGGTTCGAGTCCCACCTGACCCACCATTTTGCTTTTTTGATGTCTGTTTTTAGGGGTGTTCATGGCGACTCGCTATTGACGTCTCTCTTGAATTGTGTTATTCTCTTATGCTAAAATTTGCAACATGGAATCTAAGGAATACATCAAGAGATCGCTTATAGACTTTGGGCTCACCGAAGGTGAGGTTAGGGTTTATCTTGCTATGATGGATAGCCTTGGAGCGGATGTTAGTTTCATTAAAGAAAAGACGAAGTATAGTAATGCTGGAGTATATAAGATTATCAATTCCTTGATTAACAGGGGATTCGTTGAGCTTACTCAGAATACTTATCCTGCGAAGTATTTCCCGGTGCCATTATCAAAAATTGCTGAAAAATTTGCGAATAAAGGGCGAAAATTTGGGCGTGTGGCTCAGAAATTCCGTAATCTGGATCGGCTGCAGGCAATTCCTGATGAATCCGCGGAAGTCTACGAAGATACTCCATTTACTGATTACTATCTCAATATGCCGTACAAGATGGATGATGTTTTTTTGTGTTGTATTGGTGCGTTTGGAGCGGTGAAGAACTTTCTTGGGATTGATACTGAAAAGGAATTTATTAATAAACGTGTGAAGAAGGGGATTCATTGTGATGCTTTGATTTTTGATGATGACGATGAGTCACGAAAGATCGCTGGTACTAATAAGGCGAATAAGAGGGATTCTAAATTTATTACTGGATATGATTATCCTGAAGAGTTTACATATGTGTTTGGGGACACTACAGTTACTTTCTATCGTGATTACGATGGGAAAGTGAAGATATTGAAGACTGACTCGCCGCAGCTGGCCAGAGCGAAGCTGTTGCAGTATCAAATGCTTTGGAAGTCTACTCAGTAGTGGAAAGCTTTAAGTTGTGATTTCCTTTAGTGTAAGCTTTTTTCTCTTGTGTATTTTTTTCTTTTGCGCAAAAATTAACGAAGTGATGATTCCATGGTTTGATAGTGTCGTAATTAACCGACACATTATGAAAACTTGTAAAAAATGTAATTCAGAGTTTGAGATTAAGCTAAAGAAAACTGATCTATTTGATAGTTTTGGTCTGCCTGAGCCGACTATTTGTCATCTCTGTAGCTGGAAGGAGAAAATGCAGTGGGAAAACGAATACCGAATTTATAAACGAAAGTGTTCTTTGACTGGGGAGCCTATTATTTCTATCTATCGTGAAGATGCACCTTTCCCTGTTTACAAGCGAAAATTATGGCTTGGTGACAGTTGGGAATTGCCAGAAATGCAATATGAGCGAGAGCGAATTTTTTGGGATCAATACGACGAATTGTCGAGTAAGGTGCCGCGGCCTAATGTTATTCAGGTTGGTGAGGAAAATTCTGAATATGCTCATCTCACTTTTGATTCAAAGAATTGCTATTTGAGTTTTCAGTCTTTCAGATCTGGCAAATTGATATGTTGTTATCGATCTATTTCTCTTAATGATTCTGCAAATTGTTTCTTCTGTTCTGATTCGGAACTTTTGACTGAGTGTGCGAATTGCCAGGATTGTTATGGATTGAAATATTGCCAGAATTCTGAGAATTGTCATGATTCAGCCTTTTTGTATGACTGTAAGGGGTGTAGCAACTGTTTTATGTGCTGGAATTTGCGTGGGAAAGAGTATTGTTTTATGAATAAACGATTGAGTAAGGGGGATTATGAGGCGAAAATTGCAGAGATTGATATTTCGACTCTTGAGGGCGTTGAGATGACTAGGAAGGAGTTTGAGAAGCAGAAGCCAAATTTTATCGTTAGATCGAATTATATGGTGAATTGTGAGGGTTGTGTGGGCGATTATCTTGTTAATTCTAAAGGATGTGACGAATCGTATTTCACTAATGGAAGTGAGGATAGTAGTTGTATGATGCGTGGGACTGAGATGAAAGATTCTTATGATTCTTTTGCTGGAGGGTTGGTTGAGGTTTCATACAATGTTTTGCAATTGGGTTGGTGTTATCACTGTGCGTTTTGTAATGGTTCGAATAATTGTAATGAATGTATGTTTTGTGAATATTGTGAGGGATGTCAGGATTGTATTGGGTGTATAGGCTCGAAAAAAGGGAAGTATCTTATTTTTAACAAACAGTATAGTGAGGCGGATTATCTCGAGTTGAAAAAGCATATTTCGAAAGAGATGTGTGAAAATGGGGATGCTGAGAAGTTTTTTGATTCTAATAATTCGCCGTTTGATTATGGTGAGACTGTTGCGGATTTATATTTTCCTGAGAGTGGTGATTCTGACGTTGATAAAGCAATGGGGATGAGTTCGAGTGGAGATGCGTGTTCGAGCTGTGGTAAGAATTTCAATATTACTGATGTGGAAATTGCATATTACAAAAAGAATGGAGTTCCAGCGCCGACAGAGTGTTTTTATTGCAGGATAAAGAGATTGGCGGTGCCATATTCTGTGGTGCAGATGAGGGCTGGTCATTGTGTAAAATGTGACGAGAATATTTCTGTTCCAGATTTGGCTGAGGATTTTGGAAAAAGATATTGTGAGAAATGTTATTTGGGAGAGGTTTATTAATTTTTGTTACCATGTATAATTTGGTTGAATATTTTTAACCTCATTTCTATGTACGATATTATTGAGTATGTTAATACTCTTATGCTCAAGCAAGTTGGACAGAATTCTGTTTATGAGCTAATGATTGCTTTGCTTATTTTTGTTGTTTTGTTCCTTGTCTTCAAGGGTTTTAAGACAATTTTTGTTGTTTGGCTGCGGAAACTTGCGAATACTACTAATAATAGTTTTGATGATGAGTTGATAGATGTTTTGGACAATGTCAGTCCGTGGTTTTATTATGTTTTGGCTTTGTATTTCCCTTTGCATCGTTTGGTTTTGCCGGAGGTTGCTGATAAGTGGATTGAGGGGATTTTGATGATTGCGATTGTTTTTCAGATCGTGAAGGCTTTACAAAATCTTATTGAGTATTGGTTGGTGAAACGTGCTGGGTCTGGGCAGGATGCTGGTGGAAAGGCTGCTTTTCACGGGTTGGTTGTGCTGATAAAAGTTGTTTTGTGGGTGAGTGGAGCGCTTCTTGTGTTGTCGAATCTTGGATTTGAGATTAATTCTTTGATTGCTAGCTTGGGAGTTGGAGGTATCGCAGTTGCATTGGCGATTCAGAATATTTTGAGTGATGTATTTAGTTCATTTTCAATATATTTTGATAAGCCATTCAAGGCAGGGGATTATATTATTGTTGGTAATGATGAAGGCACCGTGAAGAAGATTGGGCTCAAAACTACTCGTTTGCAGACGCTTCGTGGTGAGGAACTTGTGA
>CAYLOL010000076.1:0-3475 GCA_964385295.1 uncultured Candidatus Peribacteria bacterium | reverse complement strand
GGTGAGGCCGACAGTCGAATACAGGATTGGCATGTCCAAGTTAAACATCCAAAGTGGATTTCTAAAGCTTGGGCTTGGTTACGTCGAGACCTCAAAGAAAGCTCGGTTTTCGTCATCATCCTCAAACAGCTCAATATCAAGGAGCTAGAGGTGAAAAAAGACGAATCTGAGGAAAAAACAAGGTGATAGCTTGAATTTTCAGAAACACGTGCTATTGTAATTTTGTTGATATAATATGTGATCCAAGGTGAACTTGGTAGTGTCCTATGAAAAGGAACGAAATATTGTGGGTTCAAATCCCACCGCATCAAAGTCAACAAAACGAGTAAAGAATGATTTGTAGCTTAAAAAAAGCATCCGTGTCATGAAAGCTCGGAAGATGTGGGTTATAATCTAACCATTTATGCGAGTCTTTACTCACAAAAAAGGAGCGCCACTGCAACCATGGAGTCACGATTTAGTTATAATGTTTGATCGTGTATTAAGTATTCAGCACTCCTACAAAGCAGCCGGTATGGGGCATTGATTGTGTTCTCAAGTCCCTGCTCCTTATTATCAAACCAATCGAAAGGACGTATAATGAGCAAGATTTCAATTCTCTGCGACATGGACAATCTACTTGACCCGAGACGTGATCAGTCAATGCGTTCTCTCAGCAAGCGCACAAGACTGAAGAGGCTTACCGATAAAATCATACTCATGGTCGAAGAAGAAGTAGTTTTTATTCTTCATGCGCATCGTGACCGCCTTCGGAACCGTTTCATTCACCAGTATAAGGAATGGCAACGGGGTTGTTTGGAATCCGTTTCAATTGATCCGCGTAGATCATCGTTTGATCTCAACGATGGTCACTATGGAGAGGTCCTTGGCATTTTCCGCTGTCTCGCCCGTCAAAACTATGGATACCTTGGTTCCGTCAATCTGGATGCCATCGAAGAACGTGCAACGCTTAGTACTGGAGCCCTGGCTGATCCAAGACAGAACTTCTGCTGGTGGCTCCATGGTCTTGAAACACTTGTACTTGAACAGGAACATTTCAATGGCAATGGCACGTGCAGCTACTGTATGGTAAGATGGGGGAAGGACGATAGTGTCCTATCCGAACAGGCAGGGGAACCTATTCTTCGTAAAGATGGTGAACCATCAGATGTTCATACGGAGCATTGCTGTGTGGCTTGTGGGTGCAAATATGATGATGATAACTGTTCGGTTGTAACGGGCAAATTAAAACAGTCATATGCCTGTGGAACGATGGAGCAATGTGGCGGATTTAGTTGGGAAATGTAGAACAACAAAGAAAGAGAGGACATTATGGAAAGCGCAACGGTACAACAGGCACTCGTGGAACTCATCGGGAAAATTTCTCAATTGGTCACAGATTGTGAGAGTATCGTGAGAGGTGGTCTGCCTAATTTTGCTCAAGAAATTGTGACAAGGGATCTCTATACCCAATACGTGACGGTGGCTTTAACTGAATTCCGCAAGAATTCCCTCCCCTTCAGGCGAGGGATGAATTGTGGCACTAAAATTCTCTATAAAGATTTGGATAATTGATCTTAGTGAAAAGTTGATTGATAAAAAATTTAAAAAAGGAGGAATCAAGATGGTTACTGTAGAATAAGGATGTCAAAGAAAATAAGGTAGTCAATAATATGAACGACTTAGAGAAAACAAGAAAGTGTATCTATTCTCTTCAATATCATCTGATTATAATCGTTAAATATAGAAAAGATGTTTTTATTAATAAAATAATCGTTTCTGACATGAAAAAAATGTGTAATAAGATAGCTTCTGATTTCGATGTTAAAATTTTAGAGATGGAATGTGGAACGGATCATTTGCATATTCTCTTTAGATCTAAACCAACACTTGATATGACAAAATTTATTAATATTCTAAAAGGACATAGTTCAAGAGGCATAAGAAAGAAACACAAAGATTTCTTGAAAGATAAATTGTGGGGAGACCATTTTTGGTCTCCAACATATTTCATTGCAACTACTGGAAATGTAACTTTGGACATCCTTAAGTCTTATATAGAAAAACAGAGAAAAGATCAAGAATGATCATTCATAAATCATACAAATTCAGATTATTTCCAACCGAAGAGCAGAACGCCATGTTGCTCCAACACGGCGGTAACGTCCGTTTTGTATGGAATAAATTATGGAATTTCGCTTTAGATTACAAAAAAGAAAATCTTAAGTTTCCAAATCAATCACAGCTACAAAAACAAATCATTATTTTGAAGCAAGAATACGATTTTCTTAAAATCGGACACTCTCAACCAATTCAAGTCAAAGCTCAAAGACTTGTAAGTGCAATCAAAAAAGCTTACAGCAAAGAAATTGTTAGTAAAAGGAATAGAAAAATCTCTGAAGCTAAAAAAAACAAAGATCCAATCAAAATGGAAAAGAAGTTAAAGTTTGCAATGAATTTTGGATTTCCAAAATTCAAAAGCAAACATCGTCAAAGAGATTCTTTGTTTTATCCACAAAATTTCAAAATTGAAAAGAAGCATATTAAATTTGCGAAAATTGGATCAATAAAATTGAAAAAGCATAGAAAAATCGAAGGTAAACCTAAATTCGCTACGATTGTTCAAGAAGGACAATTGTGGTTTGTGGCAATTAGTTCCGAAGTTAATATCAAAGAGCTTTTCAAGAAACCAGTTGATCAGGCCAACATTGTTGGGATCGATGTTGGCCTTACAACTTTTGCTACTTTGTCGGATAATTCATTTATTAAAAATCCAAGAACTCTCAAGAAACATCTTAAAAGATTGAAACGTGAGAGCCGTAAGCTCTCACGCAAAGAAAATAAAGAAACTGAAAAGAAATCCATTTCTGGAAAATTAATTAAGAAGTCGTCAAACAATAGAATGAAACAAGTAGCAAAAGTTCAAAAAGTTCATAGAAAAGTAAAAAATATTAGAAAAAATTTTCTTCATGTGACAACCCATCAAATGATAAACAAATATGATGGGTTTGTGTTAGAAAATCTCAGCATTCAAGAAATGCTAGTTCATAGCTCAAAATCTATGAACAGAAGCATTTCTGACGTGTCTTGGTTTGAATTCGGAAGAATTCTAGAGTATAAAAGTTTTTGGTTTGCCAAGCATTTTTGTAAAATAGATCGTTTTTTTCCATCAACTCAGATGTGTCACGATTGTGGTTCTCTAACTAAATTGTCTCTTTCTGACAGGGAGTATCTTTGCCCCGCTTGCGGAAGCAAGCGTGACAGAGATTTCAACGCATCTCTTAATATAAGAGATGAGGGTCTTCGTATAATCAAACAAAATACCACAGCAACTGTGGGAATTAAAGCTTGTGGACCAGTGCCTGAAAGGTGCTGGGATGAAGCAAGAAAAATTGTGTTAAAGCAAAACCCGGTAAGTGAGCAGGAGACTGCTCACGAACCGTCTTTTGCTTAGCTAACACAAGCCCCCTCCTTTAGGTGGGGGTAGTTGACCAAG
>CAYLOL010000075.1:0-3494 GCA_964385295.1 uncultured Candidatus Peribacteria bacterium | reverse complement strand
CACGGGCTCAGCAACACTAATCGCATACGCAATCTGCACTTCAACTCGATCCGCCAAACCAGCTGCCACAACATTTTTTGCCACATAACGAGCCATATATGCACCACTTCGATCAACTTTCGTACAATCTTTCCCAGAAAAACATCCTCCACCGTGGTGGCCACTTCCGCCATAAGTATCCACAATTATTTTTCTACCAGTCAGTCCGCAATCTCCCGGAGGCCCACCAATGATAAACCTTCCAGTCGGATTTACATGAATAACAGTTTTTGTATCTAAATATTTCCCACAAACTGGCTTCACAACTTTCGCGATAATATCTTTTTTAATCTTTGCTTGCGAAACGCCCGGCGCATGTTGAGTCGAAACGACAACAGTGTGAACACGCAAAGGTTTTCCCTCACCACTATATTCAATAGTTACCTGAGTCTTTCCGTCCGGTCGCAAGTACTTCAACAAACCTTTCTTTCGTACCTCAGCCAACTTCCCAGCTAATTTGTGTGACAAAGTAATAGGCAACGGCATCAATTCAGGAGTCTCATTACAAGCATAACCAAACATCATTCCTTGATCGCCTGCCCCGCCAGTATCAACGCCCAAAGCAATATCATTACTCTGCTCATCGATCGCAGTCAGAACACTGCACGCTTTGTAATCAAACCCATAAGTCGCATCTGTATATCCAATATCTTTAATCATCTTTCGTACAATCTTTGGAATGTCAGCGTATCCTTCCGTCCGGATCTCCCCAGCAACAAAAACCAGCCCAGTCGAAACCATAGTTTCACATGCCACACGACTGTGAGGATCCTGCTTCAAGAGTTCGTCCAGGATCGCATCAGAAATCTGATCCGCGATTTTGTCTGGATGTCCCTCAGTGACTGACTCTGAAGTGAACAAGTAATTACCCATATGCCCTTAACTTATCTAAGTGAAAGTAGTATACTCGGGCCCGCGTTTTAAAACAATAAAATGTCTGAAGCACAGCATGTTATCGCGATTGTGATCAATCACAATAGCACTGATTATCTTAGGAATTGCACTGAGTCACTTCTTGCCCAGAGTTACGAAAATCTGGAGGTTATTTTTATTGATAATAATTCGACCGATCGGGATGGACTCAAACTGATGCACGACACGTATGATGATAATCCGCGTGTTACGATAATTGCAAATACAGAGAATAAGGGCTACGGGAAGGCAGCAAATCAGGGGATAAGAATGGCGCTTGGGCGTAATGCTGAGTTTGTTTCTATTGTGAATCCGGATATTATTTTTACGAAGGAGTATTTTACGAAAATTCTTGGACGGATGAACAAGGATGGCAGGATAGCTTCCATGACGGGAAAGATTTACAAATATGATTTTGCCAATGAGAAGCCGACCGACATTATCGATTCTGTCGGCCTTTTTGCATATCGCAATAGGAGAATAATTGATGACGGACAGGGAATGGTTGATACAGGTCAATTTGATAAAGAAAAAGAAGTTTTTGGAGTATCTGGAGCATGCCCAATCTATAGACTAGATGCACTTGAGCACGTGAAGGTATTGGAAGAGTATTTTGATGAAGACTTCTTCATGTATAAAGAAGACACAGATCTTGCCTGGAGATTTTTGTTGTATGGATGGAAGAGTTTATATTATCCAGAAGCGGTTGCATATCATGGACGGGGGACTGGTATCCAACCAAGATTTTCAACTAAAGAGATTTTGAAAAACAGGAAAAATTTAAGTAGATTCCAAAAGAAGCACGCATTCCGAAATCAACTAGCAATGCAATCCAAGAATGACCTTTGGGGCAATGTTGGAAAAGATATATTCCCAATTATTCTACGAAAAACAATGCTTCCATTTTTCATGACATTCGTAGAGCCATATCTGTGGGCAAGCTACGTCGATTATCTAAAGCTTCTCCCAAAAATAAAAAAGAAAAGAAAAATCATCCTCGCAAACAAAGTCCTCTCTGCAAAAGAAATGCAGAAGTGGTTCAAGGATCAGTCGGAATATCTTTAATTCATTACAAAAGGTAAGGCATCAGCAACTTCACTCGCGGTATATCCGAATCCACGCTTCTTTTTCAGGTAATCTCCTGCCTTCCCGCTAAAATACGCGCCTGCCCGAGCAGCATCAAAGCCTTCCATTCCCTGCGCCAAGAAGCCGCCAACCAACCCAGCAAGAACATCGCCGGTCCCACCAACCGTCATTCCAGCATTCCCAGTCACATTCGTCTCCACAACTCCCTCATCCGAACACACAAAGTCGGTCGCGCCCTTCAAAAGAACATTAATATGCAAATCCATGCACAGCGATCTCAAATAAACCATCGATTTTGGATCATCTGCCGCGACCACCATGTCCTTATCCACCAAATTCTCAAACTCCTTCGAGTGTGGTGTGATGACAAGAGGCTGTTCCAATGGAAATTTCTTTATTTTTTTGAGAACTGCAATAGCATCCGCATCTAGAACAGTCGGGACATTCAGATCTTTCACGATTCCCATAGCAGCTTTCACGGTTTCCTTGCGATCATTTAAGCCAGGCCCAATCACGACGCTGTCACACCTCTTCCCAAACTCTACGATCAATCCAACATTTTGCTCACTCAAAAAATTCCCAGTAAACTTGCGCACTATAAAATTCGGCGAAGCATTTCGAGTCACCTCGTAGTTACATTCCGGCACGTACAGATAGACCAAGTCAGCGCCACTTCGTAGCGCCCCAAGTCCCGCAAGAATCGGCGGCCCATAGTATTCGACGCTTCCACCCACTATCAAAACACGTCCATTTTCGCCCTTATGAGAGCTAGATTCACGCTTTGGGCTTATCTTCGAAATCGTTGATGATTTAATTTGTTTCGGCATTTTCTGGCATTTCTTTAAGTCCTTTTTCTAAATTTGGGAACGCTTGTCCACCAATAAAGTTGGCTTTGTCTCCAAGGTGCTCCTCTATTCGTAATAGTTGGTTGTATTTACAAACTCTATCGGTTCGCGAAAGCGATCCAGTCTTTATCTGTCCGGTTTCCATCCCAACAACAAAGTCCGCAATAGTAGTGTCTTCAGTTTCGCCACTTCGATGTGAAACCACAGAAGTCCATCCCGCTTTGTGAGCCATCTCGACTGCACCAATAGTTTCTGTCACTGTTCCAATCTGGTTTAGTTTAATGAGAATCGAATTCGCAACCTTCTCGTCAATACCTTTCTTCAATCGATTCATATTTGTAACGAGAAGATCATCTCCAACAATCTGAATAGTTTTTCCTGTGTCCTCCATCATCAACTTCCACCCTTCCCAATCGTCTTCATCGTGTCCATCCTCGATAGAAATAATCGGATATTTTCGCAAAAGTACGTCGTAAAATGCAACTAGTTCTCCGCTTGTTAATTCCTCTTTCTTCCCTCCAACCTTAATCTCGTAAACTTTCTTTTCTTTATTGTAAAAGCTATTTGCAGCACAATCCAAAGCAAGCATCACTTCCTTCCAAGGCTTGTAAC
>CAYLOL010000074.1:0-3503 GCA_964385295.1 uncultured Candidatus Peribacteria bacterium | reverse complement strand
AACTTGAAGCAGAGGAAAAAGAATTGCTACATGATTTACATCTACTTTCAATGAAGCCACATCTATATGTAATGAATGTGCATGAGAATGACATAGCAAAAATAAATAGAGAAGAAATCGCGGAGCTTATTGGAGAGGACAATCCAGAAAAAGTAATACCAATATCAGCGAAAATTGAGGAAGATTTGAGCGAATTCTCGGATGAAGAAGCAATTGCGTATTTGAAGGAGCTTGGTATAGAAGATACAGGGCTAAACAGTCTCATAAAAAGTGCATATTCAACTCTTGGTTTAATGACATATTTTACCTCAGGACCACAGGAAACTCGGGCATGGACAGTCAAAAAAGCTTCGTTGGCACCAAAGGCTGCAGGGGCTATTCATACGGATTTCGAGAAGGGGTTTATCAAGGCCGAGGTAATAAATTGGGAGGATTTTGTGAATCACGGAGGTGAATTTCAGGCTAAAGAAAAAGGGGTCATGCGGCTAGAGGGAAAAGACTACATAGTAAAAGATGGAGACGTTATGCACTTCAAGTTCTCATCATAGCCTTTTTATAGCTGTGAAAAAGATAGAGGTATAGAACTATGGATAACAATACGGTTACAATAAAATCCCAAGAAGAAACGCCTTTTTCATAGACGCTCATCTCTGAAAACAAAACCACAATAGCAGTAGTTATCAAAGCAAAAGCAGTTGCCCACATAAGATGTTTGTTTCTAGTAATAGCAAAAGTTCTTTTTAGTAATGATATTGAATATACAAGCAGTAAATAAATAAGAAGAAAAGATAGATGCACGAATAAAAAACGAGCAAATTGATTTGTTTGTTCAAAATTTATTGTATTTAGATGTTTTAGAAGGATTGGATATGAACCAAGTCCCAAGATAGATGCCGACACGATAAGGTAAAACCAATATATTCGGCGATGTGAAACCCTCCTTACCCAATAGACCCCTTCAACATGCGCAATCTCATTGAAAATTTTACTTACAGTTTCAAGACTGTCGACCGTAAGTCGTACATTGATAATGGCATTTTTTCTAAAAAGTAAACTGTGAGCACTTATAGCGACGATATCACTAGCTTTCTTGTATAAAATATTAGTGATTTCTCTCAAAAGGCCGAAACGATTTTTGGTATAAAGTTTCATTTTTATCTCAAAAGTTTTTTTCGGAGATGAATTTTTTTTCATAAATCTGCCCAAGACAGGGAATCTATAGGAATTTTCCCTAATACTGTTGATAACAGTGAGAGCTTTTATGCGGCCTTCCCCGACAGCAGCAAAAAGATCATCGAGATTATTTAGGTTTTCGCCAACACGTCTATGAAGAAGCTTTTTTAAGTTTTTAAAATTCAACTTCTCGCAATATCCAAGTCTTGAAATATCGAATTCTTTTTGTAATAAATTATGGCCTTTACGAATTTTATCTTTTCTGCTTGATTTGCGAAGTTGCAAAAGAACTTTGTTTTTTGCGAGACTTGTCTTGATAAAAGGCAGCCAGGACAATTGTGGAGAAGATTCATCACTAGTAACAATACTAACCACGTTACGGGATCTGAGAACTGTGGTTATTGGTTTTAACTTGCCGTTTATTTCGGCCCTCATTGCATGATTGCCAAGCTCACTGTGGATTGCATATGCAAAATCAATAGCGCTTGCACCACGTGGCAAGTCGATAGTTTCACCTTTTGGAGTAAATAAGAAAATGCGATCTTGGAAAACATCAGAGCGGATATCCTCGAGAAAGCCTACGGATTTTTTGTGAGTTTTCTCTATCTCCAAAACCTCTTTTAGCCAAGCAAATCTTTTGTCATCAATAGAGAACTCTTTCTTAGCACTTCCCATACGGACATACTCAATTGCGATCCCACTTTTATTCATCTCATTCATCTCTTCCGTCAAAATTTGTACTTCTGTCACATACCCATCTTCCCCAAACACCATTGCGTGTATCGACATATATCCATTATTTTTAGGGTGAGCGATATAATCTTTGAATCTATCCGGCTTAGGCGCATAGAGACTGTGCAAAACGCCAAGTGCCCGATAACAATCCGGCACATTTTTTATAAGAATTCTTATTGGAATTCTGTCTTTTAAATCGTCGATAGTTTTTCCCTGTGTGCAAAGTTTTTTGTAGGCACGATAAATCCCTTTTTCAAACTCAAATACATCAGCATTGATTTTGTTCTCTTTGAGCTCTTGTGAAAGGTTTTTAATGAAGTTTTTTGTCTCTTTCTCTCTTTTCTTTTGTGAGGTTTTGAGCTTCGTTTTCAGCTCATTATATTCCGAGGGCATCAAGTACATAAAACAAGTATCTTCGAGTTCAAGCTTCATATCATGGAGTCCAAGTAGATTTGCAATGGGGGTATAAATCTCAAGTGTTTCTCTCGCAATACGCATTCTTTTTTCGGGAGCGTCAACATACTTCAATGTACGAATGTTATGAAGGCGATCTGCTAATTTGATGATAATAACACGCAAATCCTTACCACTATGCAAAAGGAGCTTCTTTAAGCTCCTTACTTGCCTTCCGGGCATGTCGTGTTTGTAGTAAACCTTTGAGAGTTTCGTAATGCCATCTACAAGGAAGGCGACTTTCTTTCCAAAGAGCTTTTCTACATCTTTAATTGATCGTTTTGTATCTTCAGGGACATCATGAAGCAAGGCAGTGATAAGACTATCTTGCCCAGCATGTAGTACCATTAGATTTTTCACGGTTTCAACAGGATGAACTATATAAGGCGTTTTTCCATCCTTCCTCATTTGTCCACGATGAGCTTCTTCGGCAAACACAAAGGCTTCCAGAAAGAGCTTTTCATTAAAATCTGGCATATAAGCCTTAATGTCTTTTACAACTTCATTAAGATCAAAAAACTTTTTGTAATCAACTTCAGGCATAATCAATAAAATTTGGATGCCCTTTTAAAAAAGAGTAACGCAATTATCCCACATATTTGCGACTCAAGCAAATCAATTATTTCCTCATTGATAAAATCCCTAAAAAAGGCTATAATACTAGGATATTTACGAACTTATGGACCAAGAAACCCACGAAAATGAGGCTTCAAAAGTAAAGTTGCACATACATGCACCTAAGCTTGTTGAACAAGCAGAGCTAAGTAATCAACGTACTGCGAAAGGGATCTTTAAGGACGCGGGGAGGCAAATTGTTGCATCTGCCGTGTTTCTGGTCGTAGGATTTTTACTTATGAATTGGTCTGCGTATACGCAAATTGCACAGAACGAATGGGATAAGCTAACAAATGGTGAAACTGAAAGCCCCCTAGTACAACTTGCTGCAAATTCAGTTACATCAAAACAAGCAATATTAGAAACAAGTAGTAATCCAGAAATCCAAAAACGACAAATTCCAGATCTTGAAATGGAAATAACACCACCAGATGATAGATTGATAATCCCAAGAATTGATAAAAATCTACCAATCATCAAGCCAAGTAGCTCGAGCTTAATAGATCGTGATTGGGCTGCTTTGGAGG
>CAYLOL010000073.1:0-3515 GCA_964385295.1 uncultured Candidatus Peribacteria bacterium | reverse complement strand
CTGACTTGGATTTCTATTAACAATCCTGACGAGAAAGCGATGAATTTTCTAAGGAAGAAGTACAAATTCCATCATTTGGACCTAGAAGATTGTCTTTCCGAGATTGAGCGTCCAAAGATCGATGAGTACGACGACTATCTGTTTGTCGTACTGCAAATTCCAGTACATGCAAAACGGAAAAAGTATATTGTGAATTCGGAAATTGACGTATTCGTTGGGCAAAATTTTGTAATAACGCTGCATCAGGACAACAATACAGTAGATGATCTTTTCAAAAGCTGTAAGAAAAAGAAGGCGATCAGAGAAGAATATATGGGAAACGGTAGTGGATATCTTCTTTATATGATTACAAATGATTTGTTTGAGTCACGGTTCCCAGTTATGGATAGCCTAAGCAAGCAGATCACTCAGATGGAGGGGGAAGTGTTTGATAGGGATTTTTCACGCGACTACTTGAAGGATATTTTGGCATTGAAGAAAGATATTATCAATTTCCGCCGTATCATAATGCCACAACGTAGTATTATCGCGCAGCTAGAACATAAAAATAAGAAATTCCTTCCAGAGAAGTTGGACGTATATTTCGACGATATTGTGGATAAAATTGAGAAAATGTGGAACAACCTAGAAAACTTGAAAGAATTGGTGGCTTCACTGCAGGAAACAAACGAATCAATCATTTCTCACAACACCAATAACGTGATCAAAATACTTACTTTGATATCGGTGGTAATGCTACCTTTAACGTTTATTACTGGGTTTTACGGGATGAATGTAGCTGGATTGCCACTAGCAGAGCACGCAAAAGCAACTTTCTTTGTTTCCGGAGTGATTTTAGCAGTCGCATTAAGTATGATTGCATTCTTCAAGTACAAGAAGTGGCTTTAATTTCTAGGTAATACCGATTTTCCCCTTGTCAGAAATGCTGTTCGTAAGTATACTTTCCTTTGCATACGGGGGACAGTCGTATTTACTTAACAGAAAATCCCTAATATGAAACGAGATACAAAAAAGAAGATAATTAAAAAGTTTTCAACTCACGAAAAAGATACTGGATCTTCAAAGGTTCAGATTGCAATACTTACAGAACGTATTAATGAGCTGACGGGTCATCTAAAGACACATCCAAAAGACGATCACTCTCGTCGTGGGCTTATGGGACTAGTCGGGAAACGTCGTCGTCATCTTTCATTTCTAAAAATGAAGGATAAGGAAACGTATGACGAGATTCTCAAGAAGTTGAAACTGAGAAAATAATAAAGGCGTCTTAATAGCGCTCTTTTCGTTCCTTAAAAATTATAAATATATAGCCCAAAAAGGGGATCATCTGTAGCTTAGGTGGCAAGTTTTAGTGAATTGCATGCGTAATTCTTTGGAACTTGTAACTTGAGCATTCCGATTCTATTTTGGGCAAACAATTAACCCAAAATATTATGGATGAAAAAGAAATGAAAATGGATCTCGCTGGTCGAGAACTAAAATTTTCAAACTCTCCAATCCAGACCTATGCCGGGGGATATGTAACTGTATCGCTTGGCGACACAGTGGTTCTTGGTAATGCAACTGTTAGCGCAGGAGCACGCGAAGGATCAGACTTTTTCCCAATGGTCGTGGATTATGAGGAAAACATGTTTGCTGCTGGAAAGATTAAAGGTAGCAGATTCGTAAAAAGGGAAGGTCGTCCTTCTGAAAATGCGACATTGATCTCAAGAATGATCGATCGTCCGATGCGACCGCTATTCCCAAAAACAACAAGAAATGAAGTGCAGATAATCTGTACTGCTTTGTCAGTGGACATGGAAGTAGATCCTGCAACAACTGCTATGAACGCAGCTTCACTTTCATTACTACTTACAGGAGCGCCTTTCCAAGGACCCGTTGGGTGTGTAAGAGTTGGATACGTAGATGAGAAACTAATCATCAATCCTACTTACCAAGAATGCGCAGACGGAAAGCTCGACCTTATCGTAGCAGGAACAGAAGACGCAATCACAATGGTAGAAGCTGCAGCAAAGGAAGTACCAGAGGATATCATCCTACAGGCATTTGAGATGGCACATGTAGAAATCAAGAAGATCTGCAAAATGCAGCTTGATTATGCTGCACAATTTGAGATTAAACCTGTCGAATTAACACTCGCAGAACCAAAAGAAGAGGTAATAGAAGCTGTAAAAGCTGTAGTTACTGATGAAATGTTTGCTGGAATAAAAGGAATAACAAAAACGGATGTAAAAGAGAAGGTTCACGAGATCGAGGATATGGTATTCGAAAAATACGCAGCAGAAATTGAAGAAGAAAAGTTCAGCAAAGGAAATCTTGCTGAAGTTATTAACAAATTTATGGAGAAGGCAATGCGCAAAACTATTCTTGAAAAAGGGGAGCGTATTGACGGACGAAAGCTTGACGAAGTACGACCAATCACAGTAATTCCAGACGTTCTTCCAAGAGTTCACGGTTCAGCACTTTTCCAAAGAGGAGAAACAACAGCACTTACAGTCACAACTCTTGGATCCCCAGGAGCTGCACAGATTATGGACATAATGGATCGTGATGAAACAAGACGTTACATCCACCATTATAGCTTCCCGCCATATGCAACAGGTGACGTAAAAATGCTTCGTGGAGTAAATCGACGAGAAGTAGGACATGGAGATCTAGCAGAACGTGCGCTAAGACCAGTAGTTCCAGATGAAGCAGACTTCCCATACACGATGATGCTTGTATCAAAGATCGTTAAATGTAATGGGTCAAGCTCAATGGCTTCAGTATGTGGATCTACAATGTCACTAATGGCAGCCGGTGTTCCAATCAAGAAACCAGTTGCAGGTATTGCGATGGGACTTGTGATGGACCAGGACTCAGGCGATTACAAGATCTTGACTGACATCCAAGGAATGGAGGATTTTGCTGGAGATATGGACTTCAAAGCGACTGGTACCAAGGACGGTATCACAGCGCTTCAAATGGATATTAAGATCAAGGGACTTAAGCTAGAACTTCTCAAAGATGCTCTCCAAAGAGCAAAAGAGGGTAGGGACTTCATTATGGGCGAGATGCTCAAGGTGATTTCAGAACCTCGAAAAGAGATGTCAAAGTACGCGCCATTGATCATGTCGCTACAGATCGACCCAGACACTATCCGATATGTTATCGGTAAAGGTGGTGAAACTATCCAAAAGATTACAGCTGAGTGTGAGGTAGAGATTGATATTAATGACGAAGGAATTGTAAGTATCACAGCTCCAGACCAGGAGAAAGGTGATAAGGCAATCAAATGGATCGATAGCCTGACAAAGGCTCCAGAAGTTGGTGCAATTTATGAGAATTGTAAAGTTGTAAAGATCATGGACTTCGGTGCATTCGTAGAATTCTTACCTGGCAAGGAAGGACTTGTTCACATTTCTGAAATGTCGAACGAAAGAGTTAATAAGGTAGAAGATGTCGTGAACAAAGGAGACGAAGTTACTGTTAAATTGATAAAAGGATGGTTACAACCAGATACTATATCATGGTTA
>CAYLOL010000072.1:0-3608 GCA_964385295.1 uncultured Candidatus Peribacteria bacterium | reverse complement strand
ACAGCACTACGAGACCCTAATGAAGACGCTCCGCGACTTCAACCTAAACATACAATTCATAGCCGGCAGCACCCCAAAAAAACAAAAAGAAGACGTAGTCCGACAAATGAAAACCGGCACAGTTGATATAGTAATAGGAACTCATGCACTCATCCAGGACAGCATCGGATTCTCAAAACTCGGACTCGCAATTATCGACGAACAACATCGATTTGGAGTAAAACAACGAGAAATCTTAAAAAGCTTCGGGTCACCGCACCTCCTAAGTATGACAGCAACTCCAATCCCACGAACTCTCGCAATCACGGTCTACGGCGACCAAGATCTTTCGGTAATCGATGAAATGCCCAAAGGTAGACAGGAAATCATCACTCGAGTCGTCCCAGAAAAGAAACGAACAGAAGCATATCACTGGATCGAAGACCAAATCAATAAAGGCCGCCAAGCATTTGTAGTTTGCCCATTAATAGATGAGTCAGACGTTTTAGAAGTAAAATCAGTACTAAAAGAATATGCATTTCTTAGTGAACAAATATTCCCAACATTAAAACTAGATCTACTACATGGAAAACTAAAACAAGAAAATAAAGACGCCGTAATGGAGAATTTCAACGATAACAATACAAACGTTCTGGTCTCAACATCAGTTATCGAAGTTGGAATCGACGTACCAAATGCTACTATCATGCTTATTGAAGGGGCTGAGCGCTTTGGGCTAGCCCAATTACACCAATTTCGGGGACGAGTGGGTAGGGGAGAGCACCAATCATACTGTTTCCTATTTACCGGATCACTATCGGAGGAGGGAACCAAGCGAATGAAATCTATGGAAAAGTATTCAAGTGGATTTAAGCTCGCAGAAATTGATCTAGAACTACGCGGACCAGGAGAAATCTACGGAGTTCGGCAAAGTGGGATCCCAGATCTAAAAATGGCTAGCTTGACAGATTCAGTAATGATTGAGAAAGCTCGAACCGCCGCACAAGAAATAATCGGAAAAGATCCAACGTTAAAAAACTTTGAATCACTGGCAACGAAAATTTCAGAAAATACAGAAATACACGTGAATGATTAAAATTTTGAAAAATTACAAAATCATTCCGACCCAATATTCATCTTTTTTATTAAAACGGCTGAGATCGAAAGTTTTAACTATAACGCATTGGTAAGCCAAAAATACTGTACAGTCACGTTGATCAATCAATATTAAAAAGAAAACAAGGCAACAATAAACCACCAAGAAGACTCCCGGGAATAATCTCTCACACAACAAGGTTTTTTCTTTGCACAAGATACATTGTGCAAACCTACACGTATATCTAAACATACACCCCCTACTTCTACAAATACACCATGGCAACTTTCTAGAAATATTACTTAATGGCCGCCACCAACCTTAGGGACTTTAATATGAGGAGCAGCCCTATGGGCTATATGGTCAGGTCCATGCCCAATTTCAATACCAGTTTCTAACCCAGTCCTTGCATGCCGTGTAACAGCCTTCGCCACATGCTTTGCAGGCGTAGCGACAGTTCTCGCAGCCTTCGCGGTATTCACCATCCTCCCACCAACCTTCCCAACTTTAGCAACCTCAGTAACCCCACTCCCCATTTGCTTTATAAACTCAGCCTTTGCAATATTCCCAGCTTTCCCAGCTAAATGCATAACCTTCCCTCCACCCCAAGTAGCCCCAACAACCTCTCCTACAATTACACCTAATCCATTGGCCAACTCATCAGGAGATGCTGTCTTGAGTTCATGTCCTATTTTATCTCCGATACTAAGAGACCAGTCATTAATTTGTTTTATTATATCTCCAGATGTTTTTTCTCCAGTTCCCATATCATACACGCCAACAATTGCCGTACCCAAGGCCTTCGTAAGACTAGCAACGATTGCTGCGTAAGTTCGAGGATTAAACATCATTAAAATCCCCCTGGCAGTACCTTCGACAGCCCCAGCCACATAGCCAATAGCCACCTCCATAGTGACTGGATCCACCATATTTGCCGCTGAATTCCGAGCCATATCAGAAAAAGAAGTCTTATCCATTTCCTTATTGTCCAAAAGAGTTCTGAATTGGCTCTTTAAATCTTCATACATCTTTATATACTTAGGATTCTCGCCAGCAAATCTCTTAAACTCGGTAATTTTCGAAGCAATTATAGTAAAACGATGTACTCTGGACTTCTCAAGTCTTCCCCTAGCCCCAAATGTTTTCATAAGAGACCACGCATCTAAGAGATTCTCGCCTTTCAAGGCTTCTTCGTCTTCACCTAAATACTCACCCTCGGCATCCATCAATTTAGTCAAAGTTTTATGCATCGAAGAACAATATTCATTAGAAAATTCCTTGGCCTCTCGATTCCCAAGGCCAATCAATTCAGCATTTGCATCATTCACAACCTCGAGCAATTCATCTTGCTCATCAACGAGATGATCCATGACCTTCCCTTGGTATTTCCCTATCAATTTTTTTAATCCATTACTCATCATCCCCTTCCCAGGCTCACTATCAAATGAATCAATTTTTTGACTAACTTTCCTAATATTCGTATCAACCTTACCAGTCAAGTCAACGATTTGTTTATTTTTAGCCAAAATACCATTTCTTTCACTAGATTTAGCTAAACTCAACTTCCTATTCCCGATTTCAGCACGCTTATCATTGATAGAAGTGGTCAATTGCTTACCTGCGTTATCTGGGTTAAATACCTCAGCCATTTCATTAATAATTAAATACTATTTATGAGTTCCTCGGACTTATCGTCATCCATTTTTCTATACACCACTTCAACTTCTTTACGTTTTTTTGGCAAATATTGCTTTAGTTCTAACAAAAAGCTTTCTTTCAAAATAATATCATCATCTAGGAATTTCATCTTTTTCTGTGTGTATTTTTCATTCCAAGAATTAACCTTTTTCATGAATGCAAGACAGTTTTTATCATCAAGCACATCTATCAATGAAACATAGTAAGCTCTCATGGTATCATCAAAAATCGGACAATTTTGAATCAAAGTTTTTAATTCACCTCTCATAATTTTTGTTTTTATTTTAAATAATCATAGCACAAAAACGACAAAATATCAACCAATAATGGCTTTACAATGCCTTTTTCATATAAGTACCACTCCTTGAATATCCTAATTTTCTATAATATTCCCGTGTCCCAATTCCAGCTATAACTACAACTTTCTTAAACCCATTCTTTGTAGAAAGTTTCTCCGCTTCTCTCGTCAATTTAGTCCCCCATCCAAAATGTTGTTTTTCCCCAACCCCTTTATCCCCAACTACTACTTGCTGTCCATATACATGTAGCTCTCGAATCAAAGACGCTCCATCTAATTCATGAATATAAGTTGCTCCAGGGAAGCGTAATCTTAGCAAAGCAATCAATTTATCATTCTTTGTATCCTCGTATGACAAAAATAGCTCTTCCCCACCACTAGCTTTGTATTTCCTGACAATCATTTCCACCGCTGAGGCATTAATTTCCCCACCACCTATTTCCCTAGCCCGAATATCACGACAAGGTGGCCCCTCTTCAATACGCCGCTTCTCAAGAATTTGGCGAACATTCGAAACCCTAAATCCAGACTCAACCT
>CAYLOL010000071.1:0-3892 GCA_964385295.1 uncultured Candidatus Peribacteria bacterium | reverse complement strand
GAACTTGAGGCTGCGAACGGAGATAAGAAAAAATAGATTATTCTCCAGTCCCTACCAAAATCTTTGCGGGGACTGCTTTGTAGTGGGAATTGATTGTTTCTACGGTTTGTTCCCCCTTTTTGTCCGTGATGTATCTATACCACAGCGCCTTGAAGCCTGTGTGGGCCCTCTCAACCTGCTTTGTCTGCCCAGCACTGAGAGTGTTCGTGTCTTCATATATAGTTGCTCCTGGGCTGTAATACCCAGATAAATATGGTCCATCCATTTCTATCTCTCGACCATCGTTTGTCCCGTAAAATGCCACATACAGTTCGTAGTCGTCTTTCGTGAAAGTTTGAATAAGGATGTGTTTTTCGGTGTCGTTTTGGAATTGGAGATCTTGGCCCCCAAGATATATCGTTGCGTCTAACCCATGCCCCATCACTTGAGAGTAATACGAGACAGCATACGAGTGTTCTCTTCTTGCGACTACTGGCAACCCTCCAAAAAGAATTGTCCTGTAGAAGGTTGTCGATACTTGGCAAAGCCCTCCTCCATACTCGGGGATTGTTCCTTCTTTTTTGATAACTAGCTCCTTTCTATATCCAGTGCTTGCGTCTACCTCCCCAAGCAACATATTGAAAGAAAATGTTTCGCCTGGAGCTATCACCGTTCCGTTAAATTTTGCTGCTCCCGTTTTGATATTGTGAACCCTGTTTGCTGGCGATCCATAATATGAAGTGTGCCCTATTGAAACCCGCTCTTTTATCCCTAAGTCTTGAAGATCTTCGGCAACCGTGATCTCTGGCTCCACATCAATTACTGGAATCGGGACATTTCTGATCTTGTTTTCAACCGCGAGTTCTATCCCTTTTTTCAGATGTTTTCTTTGGACCATCTTCCCATTATATCCCTTCCCTTCTATCACAACCCCGCCAATTTCATCCGTATATATATTCACGGGTTCTACCGGCACATCAAGCCATTGAGAAATCTCCGCATCTATAAATTCATCTAGCTTATCTTGGTTAACTTCTATCGCCACAAACACTTCTCCCTCTTCTTCCAACTCGTCATCGCCTTCTACAACCACTTCCCCAAGCGCTTTTATAGAAATCTTTTGCTTCTCAATAAATTCAACCCAGTCTAAGTGTTCCGTTAATTTTACGTACCAGTCATCACTATAGATTGGGTCGATCAGCACAAATTGGTGGCGTAAAGATTCCGTGATAGCTTCCTTTTGATCTTCGAGCTTTGCTTTTGTTATCGTTGGCGTATGTGTGTTGAGTTTTAACGCAATATTTTGCGGGGTAAGTGTTTGTGCTGAATTTTTCAACCTTGCAAACAGACCTTCTGAATCAAGAAGAACCCCTTCTTTTTCTTCTTGGATTTGGAGTTTGTTTTTCTCGTCAAAGTAAAACGTTGCGTTTATAGGGGCTTTTTCTGTTAATGCGAGTTCTCCATTGAGCTTTGTAATTATCCTGTCATAAGGAATCTCAACGAGAAGTGGCACTTCCTCTTTGCTAATTTCTGGCATAAAAAACCACTTCAAGAATGATGATTTGCGCGCGTCTACTTCGTTGATTGTTTCTAGAGTTTCCTCCGTGAGCACACTAACCCCAAGATTGCTAAAAGAGGTTTTAACCCCGGCTTCATCTGCTGTTATTGAAATTTCTGTTAGCAAAAACTCTTCTGCAGCCGTGTTTATCATTGTTTTTCCTTCCTGAAAAGTTTTCCCAGCAATATTTACCCCTCCTACCACAGTGCCTGTGGCGAATCTGCCGTGTACTGAATTTTTGGCTACAAAAATCCCTATGCCAAGGAGTAGGCCGATTACCAGCCCAGCGACTATTGGTCTTAAAATCTTTTTAGTGTGTTTTTTCATCTTCTAGAGCTTCCATTTCGTTTGGGATTTTCTTCATTCCAGGCTTAAGCTTTTTGAATTTTCTAAGGACTATCCTTTTAATAAGGCCAAATAATTTCCCGGAGGTTTTTACTGCCGTTGTAGCTCCCTGCGCAATGTCTTTTCGTGTTTCAGCTCCTTTTTTTGGGGCTATCGATGCTCCAATTACCGATCCTATTGCACCACCAATGACTGCTCCCATAACAAGTTTTTCTACGATTTTTTTCTTGTTTTCTTTTTTCTTACCAAACATGTGGGTGAGGTTATTTTGCTGTTTCGATATGTGTTGTTCTTCTAATTATATTTACTTTTATTTTCCCGGGGTAACTAAGGCTTTCTTCTATATTCCCCGCGATGTCCCCGGCGAGAGCTTTCATCCCTTCATCTTTTATCCGTTCCGGGTCAACAATAACGCGCAATTCTCTACCTGCAGATATCGCAAATGATTTACTAACTCCTTCGTAAGAACTCCCCGTTTCCTCTAAAGCTCGTATTCTTTGGATGTATTTGTCTAATGATTCCTGCCGAGCTCCAGGGCGGCCCGCGGAAACAGCATCTGCCGCCATCACCATCAAGGCTTCTGGTGTTTCTGGTTTTTCTGCTTCGTGGTGGGTCCATGCAGCGTGGACTTCTGCATCCGAGAATCCGTACTTCTCCATTAACTCCTTGGTAAGAACATCATGGCTTTCTTGGATGCTTGGGTCTTGGTCAATTGCCTTCCCTAGGTCGTGAAGGAATGCCGCAACTTTACACGTTTGCACGTCTAGCCCTATTTCGCTTCCGAGCATTGTCGCAACCCACGCTACCTCCATTGAGTGTTTCATAATGTTTTGACCGTAGCTTGTCCTAAACTGAAGACGGCCGATTATCTTTATGAGTTCTGGGTTTGTGTTTTTGATCCCCATCTTTTGGAGTGCCGCTTTCCCTATTTCATAAAGCTCTTTTTCTACGTCTTTTTTTGCGTCTTCGAGTGTTTGGCGAACTATTTTTGGGTGGATTTCTCCGTGGATTTTTATTAGTTTTCTGATCGCAATTTCTGCTGTTCGTCTATTCACCAGGTTGTATGAGGCAACCGAAATAGTGTTTGGGAGGTCATTAAACACTACGTCTACCTCTAGTAGACTCTCTAGTTCTAAAATGTTTTTCCCATCTTTCCCCACGATTTTCCCCTTAATTGGGTCTTTTGGGACCTTTATTAGAACTGACTTGCTCTCTACGGATGTTGGTGACGAAAGTCTTTGCATCACGTTTTGGAGAATTCTCTTTGCTGTTTTTGGTGCGTTTTCCCTGAGGTCCTCCTCCGTCTTTAACAGCCTATCATTTGCTGTCAGCTCTATTTCTTTTGTGTATTTGTTTACCACCTCTTTTTTTAGCGTTTCAATATTTTGGCCTGTCTTTGATGTAAGCTTCACCATTTCGCTTTCCTCGAGCCTTCTTAATTCGTCTTTTCTACTCTGCGTTTCCTCTTCTAGCCCTGCCAACTGGAGCCTTCTTTCGTTTATTCTATCTTCTTTCTTTTTTAGTAGCGCCTCCCTATTCCCCAGTACTGATTTCACTTTATTTACTCGTGTTTCACCTGCTAAAACGTCTTCTTCTAGTCTTTTTTCTGCTTCTGCCGTTTTCAGCTTTGCCTCCCTTAGCAAAGCCCCTGACTCTGTTTTTGCCCTTTCCAAAAGCTCTTCTGCTTGCTCTTTGCGTTTATTAAAATTAAACAGGTTTTTCCCCTTCAAAACCGTTGCACTTATACCCAATCCCACGGCAGCGCTAATCAAAACTATTAAAATATATATAAACATCGAGATCTAATTTATTGTCTTTTCTTATGAAAAGTTGCTGGGGAATTTTAGCCCATTCCACCTTGTTACACAAGCTTTTACTAATGTTTTGCACAATCTTTGAACGTTATTTTTAAAGATTTATTCGTCTCTGTTATACAGAAGGGTTTTTAGTATAATTGGCTATACAATATTTGTTTTGATTAATCAATTCTTACTACTACTAAATATATAA
>CAYLOL010000070.1:0-3899 GCA_964385295.1 uncultured Candidatus Peribacteria bacterium | reverse complement strand
TTGGCTAAAGAGATTCACGAGGTGTTGCGCTCAATGAGTGATGAATTTAAGGAAAGGGTGGTAGGCGTGGAAATATTAGAGGGAGGTGTGGGAATAGTGGTGAAATAGAGTACAGTCCGGCATGCAAGTTAAAAAAACCCAGAGCGGCTCATTGCCGTTAGTAGACTTCTTTAAGGTAGCATTTTTCGCAGTATACTTTTTCCGGTCTTTTTGGGTTGTAGGTTGTTTTGATTTCTGTTCCGCATTTATCGCAATTTCTTTCCCAAAGTTTTCTTGGGTTCATTTTTCTTTTTCTTTCAAGGTGTCTGCAATCCGCACATAAATGAGGAATCGGAATGTTGTGTTTTTTGTAGAATTTTAATTCAGTCGGAATTATTTTGAATATTCGCCCATCTTTTTCGCATCTTATTGCTTGCTCAATAATTTCATCTTTTGTTTCATTAATTTCCGAAGGTAGATTTTCGGCTTCGATGCATTCTCTCCCCATTTCCGGATTTTTATAATCGTTCCATATGAAACCTTTTGATAATGCTTCCTTTTTCTCCAATGGAAAATGATAATCTGCCATGGAGTTGTCATACCCTGTTCCGCTTAATTCTTTTGGGAAAAATTTGCCGTATTCCCCTGTTTTTCTCATATGCCCTATTATCTTAGGGAGAAGTTTCCCGTACTCTTCTTTTGTGTATTGCTTGTTCAGAATACAGTATTTTTTATGCCTTAAACTGATACATCCGAAGCAAGAATCGCAAAAATAGCAGTTAACAGAATACAACAAGTCCGAGCTTGTGGAACATTTATGTGAGAATTTTACATTTGTCGAATAATATATTGCCATGGAATTATATAAATAATTACACGCCCCCTGGGTTTCGTCACCTCCGCAATTATAACAATCGTTAGAGTCGTTTAACATTCCATCCCATACGTACCTGCAATCCTGCGAATACATCATGTCAAAACAATCGATGCAGTTTTTTGAATTTGATATGTAATCGCCCATGGAGTCTTCGCTCTGATTTATTTCGAGATTTTTGTGCGGGACTTTTAGACTTAATTCGCGGACTTTTTGTTTTGCTAATTCTATATTTTGGTGTGTGAATTTATAATCCGATATAAATTTTTCGTACTCCTCTTTTGATAACTGCTTGTTATGCACGCAGTATTCTTTTTGTCTTAGACCAATACAGCCAAAACAGTTTTTGCACCCCATGCACTCCTCGCAAAAATAACAATCACTTAAACTTGTCGAATTAAAACACCAAAAACAGTTATATCCGCCCATGAGTTTTGTGCACTCGTAGCATAATTCGCAATTCATACACCAAAACATATCCATTGAGTCGCGGCTATAAACGTAGGTATTGCAGTAGTAGGAATCCTGTGAGTCCGCTGCGTTGAAGCATAAATAGCAATTTTTGAGATCGTTACAATCATTGCAGTAAGTGCTGTTTTCCATATTTCTCACCTCAAGATTCATACGTGGAACCTCTTTGTATATATCTTTTATCTGCTCAAAGAATGTTCTACTGAAATCAAAATCGCGCCCGTATTCAAATTCATCCCATTTGTCGGACCACCATATCCCCTGTTCATAGATTTTAAATCCACTATCTGGGGGGTATATAGACAAAATTTCTTTTCCAGAAAAGTCGCATTTTCTTCTGTAAATGTTTCTTTCATTACGAAAAGACATTAGATGTTTCATGCGACAATCTGGGCATTTTCGCGGCAGGGGGACATCTGTTTTTTTGTAATATGCCTTATCCTTATCATCAATACTGAATTTTGAACCGCATTCTTCACATTTTTTGTCTATCATTTTAATGTGTAAAACAACTTTATTTCAGTATATCAAATTACCTAGGGTTAGGCAAAATCGGCCTAAGTAAGCTGGAATCAATGGAGCTCCACGTTGGAGGATATACAAACCGCCTAAATTCCAATCTTCCAAACCCCCCTCTCCCTGAAGGCTTCGACTGTTTGCCTTTTTGCAGCGTTCAGTAAAGCGTTTAGTGGCTTTCTTTTCTCTTCTGCATATTCACTTAATTTAATTATTTTTTTCCCATTTAGATAAGCTACTCTTTTGTGTAAAGATTCAAGTAACGCCAGTGCTAATAATTTTTCCATACTATTGGTTTTCTTGTTCATCTCGTATTCTTTGAAGCAACTATAATATTTTTCTTTTTCTTTGTTTCTTACAATCAAAGGCGGGAAACCTAGACTGATTAACTGATAATTTATTAATACACGCCCTATTCTCCCATTCCCATCAATAAACGGATGGGTATGCTCAAATTCAAGATGAAATTTAGCGATTTTGTCTATGAAATATCCATCTATATCACTTTCATATTCTAGAATCACATTTTTGATCATTCTTTCAACTTGCTCAGGAGGTGGGGCAATATAAGTCCCCACACGAACATATTCGCCGCTTCTTCTATATCTTCCTGCAATCTCATCCTTAATATTAGCAAGAAGCATTTTGTGAAAAAGTAGAATTAGATCGGAATCTATTCCTCTATTTTTTGCTGTACCTTGTATGTATTCGCTAACTTTTGCTAAATTTTTAGCTTCGAAAACCTCTCTTAAGGATATATTTCTGGAAATTTCGAGCTCCATAAGAATTTTTTCTGTCTCCTTAATCGTGAGTGTTGAATTCTCAATGGCATTAGAATTGTAAACTGTCTCAGGCAACTCTGCCTCGTATATTATATTCAATAAAGATTCTTTATCTTGCTTTAGCTTCTCATATTCCTCTTTGAGTTGCTTTAACCTGGTTTTAATTGGTTTTGTAATTGCCATGCCCGAATACTACCAAATTCACGCGTTTTTGTCAATATATAGTGAATTCATAGTTATTCTTACATATATTCACGCTTTTTGGAGCTCCACAATGGAGTCGCTCTGCGATGCTCAGGCAGCTTTCTGGAGAGGTTTTGGGGCTTGTCCTCGTTAGATGAAATACAAATATTGACTAAATAACTATACTAAGAGAGTGGCATTAGTTTTTTGTAAAATTTCGCCTAGAAAAGTTTTGCTAATATAGATTATTTTCAAAAGTTCTCTATTTTCTTCAGTTACTGGAATACAAAAATCATTTGCAATCACAAAAATTCCTCCTAGCTTTAGTACTCTTCCTACTTCTGCAAATACCCTGTTGCATAACCTTGCAACAGAGGAATCTGGAGGAATCATTCCATTTAGACGTGTTCCTTTTCCGTTACAAAAATTGGGGTCAGAAAATAATCTACTAGAGATAGCTATATCAACACTTCCTCCTTCTAGGGGTAATTCTGTTGCATATGCTGTTCTAACAATTCCCGGAAATTCTTTTTCAAATCGTGGATCGGTATCAAACCCTATGGTATTTGTTAAACCTGCCCTTCTAAATGCTTGTACAAGCAATCCATGAGCTGTTCCAATGTCAATAATACTTGGATTGCCTGCCAATCTCTCCTCAATATCTGGCATAACCTGAAATAAATCTATTACATTATGAGTCTCATCGTTGTCTGCCGCGCTTTTTTGTAAGTCTGTTATTTTATCCATAGCTTATTTGATATTGGAAGATTTTTATACGGCAAATTTGCGGCTTTGTCAAGATGCTGGAGCGGGTAACGAGAATTGAACTCGTGTCTACAGATTGGCAACCTGTCATAATAGCCATTATACGATACCCGCTTGTTTTCAATTAGACCGCGTAATAAAAACGCGAGGACAATATAATCATCCTCGCGCTTCTGGTCAACTTGATTCGTTCTACGCTACCTTTTTTACAGATGTAGTTCCTTCTACTTTTTCTAGGTCATCCTTGTAGTCATCGCCACCTTTTGGCGCCGCTTTTGGGGCATCTTTTGGAGCTGCTGGCTTTGATGGACCTTCTTTTGCTGCCTTCA
>CAYLOL010000069.1:0-3904 GCA_964385295.1 uncultured Candidatus Peribacteria bacterium | reverse complement strand
ATTTTTGGAGTATTCTGTTTTGTCGTTTTGTGCTTTATTTTTGTCGTCGTGCTTCCTACTGTGTTTGATATTATGGTGGAGCTGGACGAAGAAGGAGGATTTGATGAGGCGTCAATGACGAGAGAGTGGAGTACCGTTCAGAATCTTGCTCCGGGACAGACTGCTTGGATTGATCCCGGGAATGCGGAGATCGGGGAAGTCAATGCGGTGGTGCTTTTCGAAAGGCCTGACTGCGTTTATTGTTCGTATGTTCAGACTTTTTTTGAAAAACACTCCACTGGTGACTACATGCCGATTAAATGTAATCCTTTGAACGGTCCTAATGGCGAGTCTTATGGAGGAATTTGTTCGGATCTTCAGGACATTTACCGTTTTGATGGCGTGCCTGCTCTTGTTGTGATTGAAAGCGGCATTCCGCAGGCTCGTTTTGATGGACTGAAGGGTGTGACTATCGAGTTTGTCAAATGGCTTTCCAGGGGCCAAATTCCTATTTGATGTATGCCATGTCGATTTATTGCCCCGTTCGCTTGCGTTCGGGGCTTCTTTATTCTACATAGTGGCACCCCAACGATTTTCGTCTTTTTGATGCGGCGGTGAGGATTGTGAAGGCGACTGTTGCTAGGTTATGGGTTTCGGCGATTTCGTGAGAGGTTTCGGAGATTTGTGATAGTTGGGTAAGAATTTCTTTGATTTGCGGAATAGCTTCTTTTTTTATTGTTTTGCGGTTGCGGATTATGCCAGCGTATTTCCACATTAATTGTTGGATTTGTTTGCGGAGGTTGTGGGCGGTTGTGATGTTTTTTGATTTTTTTGGAGCGAGATGAGGGCGATTTATTGTCAGTACTTTTAGTTTTTTCTGAGGTTTTAGTTTTTTTGCAATTTGGTTGCTGAAGACGAGGGCTTCGAGTAGAGAATTTGAGGCGAGACGGTTTGCTCCATGTACTCCGGTGCATGTTACTTCTCCGAAGGCGAATAGATTCTTTACGTTTGTACGGCCATGTAGGTCTGTGTGGATTCCGCCACAGAGGTAGTGGGCGGCCGGAGTGATTGGGATTCTGTCACGAGCCATATCAATTTTGTATGATTTTAGCTTTGCGTAGATTTGTGGGAATCGCTTTTTTAGGAAGTCGCGTTTTTTGTGAGTTATGTCGAGGTAGACGGGGCCGTCTTTGAGCTCGGTGAATATTTCTTTGGCCACTACACTTCTTGGGGCGAGTTCTTTGAGTTTGTGGCGACCTGTCATGAATCGCTTTCCTTTGCTGTTATATAGCTTAGCTCCTTCGCCGCGAACAGTTTCTGATATTAAGAATCGTGGAGAAAGTTTTCTTGCAAATGCGGATGGATGGAATTGGAAAAACTCCATATCTTTTGCTTTGCATCCTGCATTTAGTGCCATTGCAATACCATCTCCGGTTGTAATTGCTGGGTTTGTTGTGTTTTCGTAGACTTGGCCTGCGCCTCCTGTTGCGAGGATGGTTTGATCTGCGAATATGTTTCTAACGCGATTTCTGTGAATAATTTGAGCGCCGTAGCATGTGTGGCCTTTCGTTATTAGTTCTAATGCAAAAGCGTCTTCTATAATGTGAATGTTTAGATGTTCTTTCACGCGTTTTACTAGGATTTTTTCGATTTCTGAGCCAGTATAATCGCCAACATATGCAATCCTATGCTTGTTGTGACCGCCTTCACGTGTGAGTTTTAGATTACCATTTTCTTTCTCAAATTTGACTCCTAGGTCGATCAATCTGTAGATTGCTTCTTTGGAATTTTTGACCATGAAACGAACGGCTTTTTTGTTGTTATGATATGCTCCTGCCTCCATAGTATCGGCAATGTGAGCTTCAATTTTATCTGTTTTGTCGAGGACTGCAGCTATACCTCCTTGTGCGAAGTTTGTGTTTGAATCGATGAGTTTCTTTTTTGTAACCAAAATCACTTCACCTTTTTTTGCTGCGTGTAGGGCAAAATTTAATCCTGAGATTCCCGATCCTATTATCAAAAAATTTGTTTGCATGCAGAGACTCTACCAAAAAAAAAGATGGCCTCCAAGTGGAAGCCATCTTTTGTAATTTTCAAAAAATTATCGTGAAATTGAAAGAGTTTCAGATAGTTCTGCTCCAGGAGCAGCAACCGTTACACGATTGTTTGCATCTTTTGAGATGTTATATCCAGTAGTGTAAGTAGAGCAGTCTGTATATGCTGCTCCAGTTGCAGTTGGATCGTATGGCATTTCGACGATGTATGTTGGGACTAGGTCGGTACAAATGTCGATAAGCCCTACTCCACTTCCCATAGCAGTCGCAGTTGTTGTAATAGAAGTTGGAAGAGCGCCTCTGTTTTCAATAGCGTACTCTTGTACAGCGTTCAAAACAGCGTTAATGTCGCTTGAACGTTGCGTGTTGTTTGCCTGCGAGATTTGTCTAGCAGGGTTGATTGCCACAATTACGATGGCAGCAAGGATTGCAACGATTACGATTACGAGCAATACCTCGACGAGGGTAAATCCTTTTTTTCTCATGGGAATGGGTTAGAGATTTATATTATTAAGGCTTTTGAACTTTATTCGATGATACCATTTTCGTACTGTTTTGACAATTCTGTGTAGGTTCTCCAGTCGATGATTGGAAGGTTTACCTCAACTGCTGTTTCTTCGTCTAATCCTACTTCTGCATCCCACTTTAGATAAATCATTGATGAATATGCACAAGTAATCAGGAATAAAACGCCAATTATTATTAAATGAAGGTAGTTTTTGTGTTTTTGGAAGAAGTTCATGGTAATTAATTTTCTTTAATATATAGTTTGATTCTGATTTTCAAATTCTCCTTTTCGAGTTCTTCGTCTACTAGGTATTTTGTGTTCTTGTAGCTAATTTCTTCGATTCCAATGAAATATTCAAGAGCTTCAAGTTGTGACAAGAAGTCTTCTAGGTTCTGGATGTTTCCATAAAGAGATATGTTGTATCCAATCGCATCTTTTTCCTCTTCTTCATCCGTAAATGCTGATGATTTTGCTATAGATTCTAGATCTATTTGTAGAGATAAGTCTTGTGCTACTTCTTCAATGTCCGATATGAACCTTACTAATTCTTTTTCTGAATCTGGCCTTAATTCAAGTAGATATTTTATTATATCCTTGGTTTTGTCTGTATACATAAGCAGACTTTGTTCAAAGTTTGGTTGGATGTTTTCGGCTTCTGCTAGGAAGCTGTTTAGTAGTTTTATATCTTTGTTGATGCCACTTAGCCCTGTTCCCATTATTAACGCAGTGAACGTTGTCAGTGAGATTAGTACGAGTGATGTAGCAAGTACCCGTTTTAAGCTAGTTGGCGTCTCAATTTGAGCCATATTTATCTAATTTAGTAAAATCTAATGTTACTTTCATTACGAATGATATTTTTGATTTTTCATCAAAATTTGAAACTGGAGCGATTACTTCACTTATAAACTCTGCTTCTTCTAGATTTTTTTGCATTAACAGTAGTTGATCTCTCGTGTTTGATACTCCTGTGATTTCAAATGATATGTCTTCATCTATGAATTTTAGCGCTGTTATCTCTATTCCTCTTGGGAATAACTTATATAGTTGTTCTATCACACTTGGTACGGAGAACAATTTTTTATCGATACTGTTTAGGCTACTTACTTCGGTATTGAATTCAACTATCTGGTCATGAATTTCTTGATATCGTGTTCCGTATATTGTTTTTTCTATAGATTCTTTTTGTATTTCAAGCCCATTTCTTTCATAGTGTAATTCTTGAAATTTGAATGCTATGAATGTGGCTATAAATAGGGCTATGGCGGTCATTGTAATTGCTGCGATTGCTGCATATAAATAGTTTTTTTTGTTTACATAGCTTTCCTTTAATTTATCTGGGAGTAGGTTTATTCCTTCGTTTTGA
>CAYLOL010000068.1:0-4233 GCA_964385295.1 uncultured Candidatus Peribacteria bacterium | reverse complement strand
AAAATTAAAAACAAACTACCCGATTGAGTTTCAAAAAGCCCTTGAGAAAATTTCATAGCACTGGATTTGCTTTTTTAAGGGTTTAATGTTAAAATAATAAGAAATAAAAAAAAAATTTAATTTTTTAAATAAAAACAAAATGAGTGAAACACAAGAATCAAATTTAAATAAGACAGTGGAATCTCAAAGAACTAAGACAGAAAATTCTGAATATATTACAGAACAAAGAGAAAAACAAAGAGTTAAAGGTGAATATGAAAAGACTGAAAGCTCATTGGAAGATATAAAGAATTTTGATACCGATAATGCTACGGAAATTTTTAACAAAGGGTTTGATAGAGCAAAAAAGTATGGAAAAAGTAAAAACATAACTCTGACATTTCAAGGAAGTGGATTTTTAGCAAAAGGTTTTTCTTTTGGTCCTAAAGAAGTAAATCCAATAGAATATCTAGAAGTTTGGGCATCAAAAAAAGGAGTTGCAAAAAGAAAACATATTGGGACAATTTTACCAGAAAAGGAACATTTAACGCTACTAAAAACATCCGAAGAAGTGTATCAACAAATTAAAGAAATGGTTGATAATTATGACCAAGGAAAAGAAGCACCTACTACTGATGCACATAATGTTGTATCAAGTCGTCCCCAGACAGGAGAGATAAATAGAAAAAATTATAGTATCGTAAAAAATACACCAAATTACAATATAAATGTATCGAATGATGGAACAGTAATGATAAATGGTCTAAATATTAAAATTGATAGAAATAGTATAAATGTTGCAAAAGTAGAAAATGATACAAATGTAATAACTTTTTCAGAACAAGGTTCCTACATTATTATTGATATGGAAAATGACAACGGGACTTCTTCTACACACCACATAGATACAGATATGGTTTACAAAGGTGATCATTATTTATTACAGGAAGGTCGTCCATAAAAAAGCAGTACTCTTTTATACTTATTTTTATAAGCCAGCAATAGCTGGCTTTTTCTTTTCTACTATTCAAATTTTACGAAGAGCAACAGAGTGAACAAAAGACCTTTGAAGCGATCTGAAGCCACAAAATATTTAACTTATTTTATGTTTATGTTTTGGGTTTTTCGCAAAGAGAAGGGGTATAGCTTTATTTAGATTTACCCAAAAAGGAGAAGGTGATATATTGAGACCTAACAATTTAGTATGAACAAACCCGATTCGCTAAAAATTGGATATTACAATACTGTGTATTGTACAGATGGCCAAACGCCGTGGGGATTTGCAAAAACACATATAAATCATGCCACTGGCAATCACAAAAAACTTCCTAAAATCGCAGACACAGAAAGGGCAATGGCATTCGTAGATTCATCTTGTTTTGACGTTGTAGTATTATCAGAAATTCTTGGGGAGCAACAAAGAACCGAATTACAGACCAAGCTTGAAGAGCGGGGCTACAACCACAGTCATGTTGGACATGGACACGGATTATCCGGGCTACCTGGTCAGGATGTTGAAATACTAATCGCCACAAAGCAGCCCAGCGAAGCAATTAACCTTCCTGAAATAGTTACTCCTCAACGCATGGGGCACGGAGGAGGCTTAATTTATACTCATTTCCCAAGTTCCAATTGCGACATAATAGCAGCCCACCTTGCCCTGCAAAAAAATGCGGAATCATTCGAAGCTCAAGTCACAGCTTTAGTTGATAAAATGGCTGAACGTATTGGTAAACAATGTGAAAGGATTATTTTAATCGGCGATTTAAATGTTACGCCTGAAGAGCTCAGTTTACGATCGCCTGAACTTATAAAAGGCCTTAAACTTTTTTCTCCAAATGAAGCAACCTGCTCAACGATATGGCCACTCCGTCTTTTCTATAACAAATGTATAGATCAAATTTGGGGAAAAGGATTTAAGGTAATAAATAGCAGTACATACCAAGGGCAGTCTGATCATAAGGGTGTTATGGTTGAGCTGAGGGGATCTTAAAAAAACAAAAACAGGCATCTTGCATAAGTTGAAGACAAGTCTGGACATAGTGATCGCAAGGGTTACAAAGTATTCCACTTCGCCTTAGAACTAAAGAAACGACGATATGTGAAGGATTTAGGTGATCGGAAAAGGTGTGTTGATCAGGTGTTTGTGAAGGAGTTGAATATGGAGCGAGTAGTGGCTGGGGGGGGGGAGGTTATCATAACTGTCTCCTAAGCAATTGAAGACTCCCCTTCTATTGAAGGACGCTTAGTTTCATGATTTGCTATATAGTTTCCATCTACGAAAGACTCAGGATCTGTTCCAATCATTTCTTTTACTCGGAGATCAGCCTCCCTAAAGCTACGCCCATACCCCTTATTCTCAAACAGACCCAGTATCATATAAAGACTACCAGGGGATGCATTGAGTTGATTTCCTGACTTCTCGTCAGTTGCTGATCCAATATTGGGAACATATATTTTGTTTTGTAAAAATACTGTGAGTCTTTTAGATACATCGGGGTCATTCAGAACCTCCTCCTTTTTCATGTGTTTTGATACCCCTGCTCCATGACAAGCAATGCTACGGTAGGTAAAGGTGCTGTTTCTCTTTTCTTGTTTAGCGGTGTCGATCATGTTTTGACCAGTATACTTTTCCTTGAAAAGAAAACCCTCCTGCGACCCATGAGCTACAATATCTATCAGAAAATGAACAGGCCTTTTTATATTTGAATGAGTATCTACCAGTGAACGAATTGTTGCATCAGGGTCGTCTGTAAACTGAGTCGGAAGAGTAATGAGGTTATCTTTATGGTTATGCTTTAACGCAGATCGAAAAAACACACCTTCTGTTAGGCTTTTTGACAGCGTTTTATCGGAAGTCTTTGGTAGTATTCGAACGTAGATAATTTTTTTATTCTTAGGGAGATCGAAATTATTGAGCACGTCTTCTCCTTTCTTCTGGAGATCAAAATGCAATTCCGCTTTCTCTACTAGCGAAGCTAATGCATTGTCTTCGATTGCTTTAATAAACTCTTTCGGATTAAGGGACAGGAATATCTGAGGATTGTTGGAGTCTATAATAGAGATATATTGCGCTCCAGCAGCAAATTTTACATTCCAGAAAGTTGTATAATCTTTAGCATTAGTATTGTTGAATCCAAATTCTCCATCTTTCATTGCAAAACCTTTTGCCACATCATCGTTTACTACTAGCACAGGTTCGAGAAACTCCTTCATTACAGTTCCTTGTTTTTTATTAAACGAAGAAAACTCGTCCATTTTTTCTAGTAGGGAAATGTCTTCCTTAATAATATCTACCATCCTATTCCCTAATTTTTTTTCGAGTAAGTCCTCTAAAGCGTAAAATATATCCGCACAAACTTTCACCCCTTCCTCAGTGCGTTGCAGATGTAGAATTTTGTACATTCTATCCATATTTTGCTGTACATTCTTCAGCAGCGCTCGGTCATCTAGCTCATTTGGAATTTCAGTAGCTCTTTGTGCCATACTTGCTAGATGATTTTTCTGAAGCTCTACAACATACTTTTCGTTTTTAGTTTTCATATTCAGCAGCAGGCTTAATTTCTGTTGCACTAAAACGTCATTTATTGCCCCTGATTCAATGTCAAGATTGTTCAATAACTGCTTTTCCAATTTTTCTTTTTGATTGTCCGATAGAGCTCCTATTTTCTTGGAACGTTCTAAATCACTTAGACTTGGGGACAACATTTCCTTAGCAAATGACATCACATCTGGGGTATCACGATTACCCCTTCTGCCTGATTCTATATTCCTTTCCATTTTTTCTGCGGGTTATTGCATCATATACGAACTTTGGAAGCAGTACTATCGGCTAAGGCTATGCGACGTTTGTCAGTGATAAAATACGCTGAAAGCGTGTCACTGGCAAATATGGTGAATGACTGTGCCGAGCGAGGGAATGAACCGCATAGTCTTTGGTATACGACATATGGTCATGGAAAACAGTCTAGAGCGGAGTTGTCCCTTTCTAGAAACGAAATGGACATAGTGATCGCAAGGGTTACAAAGTCTTCCACTTCGCCTTAGAAGTAAAGAAAAGGCGCTATGTGAAGGATTTAGGTGATAGAAAGAGGTGTGTTGATGAGGTGTTTGTCGAGGAGTTGAATACGGCACGAGAAAGAGAACTTACTAATGTTTAAGTAGATAGGGGGAGGTTGGGGGTAGAAATACAATGCAGGACAAGAATATATATGTAATAATAAAAGTGTACCGAGACAGCAGCGATTGAGGAGA
>CAYLOL010000067.1:0-4271 GCA_964385295.1 uncultured Candidatus Peribacteria bacterium | reverse complement strand
GTCCATTGGTTTTCCTTAATGTTCCTAATCAGCGACGCTTATTAATTTTATCGTGCGCCATTATATAGTCAATCGGTGGCAATTTCTTCGGTGTTGGTATTGCTGGAAGTCTAATCACTATTTGAAACATGAAAACCACCAATCGATATATCATCATAATTCTGTACTCCTACTTTTTTAAAATTTTTTATAACTTTTTTAATACGTTTTGTAACAAACGGGCCATTATACCCTTTAAAATCTAATAAATCATCGATCATCTCGCTTGAAAGTGAATTTTTATCAAAAGACGTAATGCCATCCGACGCAATGAGTATTGTGTTAAAGTTATTCAAATCAAACGAAAGCTCAGTAAAATCAGTGGCGCGTTGTTCAACGATAGCAGTCCCGCTGGGTTTGGTATATATAATATTTTTTTTTTCGTTCATCTCTTTATATTTTTCATTGTTCGTTTGCGATAACAAATATGAAGGGTAATACGGCATATTCGTAGGATAGCTTACTTCGATCCCCCTGTTTTCGCCGTTGATGTTTTTGTATAAGACACAGCCGTCTCCATACATATACACATATACGATATTCTCTATCTCAAAAGAGACGATCAACGTGGCATCTAAAATCATATTGTTTAGGCTTAATCTGTTGGGCAACATTGATGCTCTTCGGATTATCCAGTTCACCATATGTTTTATGGAAAATTCTTCTCCATTGTTTATAAATTTGAATCTTTCGACCAAATACTTTCTGGCCAACATAACCAAAAACCTGGACCCAAAATCAGTTAATGGGGACGAAGAACACCCGTCTGATAATATTACAAATGGGATTGGGTCCGAGCCGTGAACAATATAGTCTTCGCAAGTTTTATGCAGTGATCCTATTGTCAAGAACGAGTCTGTTAACATGTGCATTCCTTCAGGTGTGGCCTTATATAAACGGCCACACCTTTTATTTGTTTAGAAAGTTAAACCCTGCGAAGGCCCGCCGGAACCAAGAGACTGGCTCTGGCTGCTTATTGACTGACTGACAAATTCAGCTAATTTAGCAAGTTTACTGGCGGTAGCCTCGGCAACCGGAACGTATTGGTCCAGCTTTGCTTCTTTTTCAAAATCCTGAAGGTATTGGTCTAAGCTGCTAGACCAGCCGCCTGCTGGGTCAGATATTCCAATCAAGACGGTCCTGATAGATTCGATTTCCTCGCTTATCCTGGAAGCCTGTATCTTCGAGGCAATAGAGCTTGCACCTTTTGAAGAATCGTTGTCCATGCCGTCAGTTATAATAAAAACAATAGCATTAGACAGAATATCTTGATCATTGTCAAGGCGCTGTGCATAGTCAAGCGCCGATACCACCGCATCATATGTAGCATCGTATAATGCCGTTGAATGCCCGATGGATTTTTCTGGCTTGTATTGGCTTTCATCGATTTCTGATAGCGGTTTATAACCGTGGACTTCATTGATTGATGAACCGAATGTGGTCATGCGGATAAGAAGATTTTCCGCCCTTGGAGATTTTCGGCAAGCGTCAATGATCATCTTTTTTGCCTCGCAAGCCTCCCCCCTGATTCCGCCAGTAGATGGGCTTACATCGTCAGCGATTACAACCAGTGTGTATTCATCATTTTCAAGTTCGCCTGGGGTTACGCCCGAAAACTGAAAGTTGCCGGTTCCGTGAATATTAATAGTTTCCATTTCCATGATAGTAGCTCCCCTTATTAAATTTGTGTGTCGGTTAAGCCAACACTTCAGTTGTTGTGGTGACGTTCATGCCTTTAGCAATCATTTCTTTTTGGAAATCGACCCCGAGTTGTTCAAAACCCGTTACGCTTGATGTGGAATCTTCAAGAAGGTAAAGTTTTTTAATATACACAGGGTCAGAGAAGTTGTCAGCAACGTCCCGAACCGTATTGGCGAGGCAATGGGATTTTGCTTGACCGGCCAATAATATCATGTCGGCTTCTTCGAGAGTTTCTATAAGAGTCTGGTTAAGGTTTGTTCCAACAGGATCTTCCGGGTCAGGTACTTCGGCCTTGACAGCCGAATAATGCTCTGTCTTGTAATTTGATCCCTTGGAGATATATTCAACCATTCTGAAATATTTTTGCTCCCATTCGGTCATGGCGGTGAAAACACTTGGCATCACAGCGGCACCCGGCGACCCAATCAAGCAATGATATGGCCAGATACATAAAGGATACCTGCTACCAGATTCAAGGCTTCCAACGTAATGTTCCGCATAGTCTTGGAATTGGGGAGCGCGAGTTCGCCATCTGCTATTGGCCAGATCATCCACGGAAATAATAGTGAATGGGTCAGGGTTTGTCCCAGAACTGTCAATCCAAAACATAGGATGGAAGATAGCCATTGGGTGATGTTGATCAAGTGTGGCATGTATCCGGGTAATCTTTTTACCTAATCTGCCTATCATTGTTGAAACACGATCACAGTCGTTTTCGGCTCCTGATACATACAAAGAACCTGTATCGGGATCACAAAAGTCTTTTTGAGCATCGATTAACAATAAACGTATATCCATTTTTCCCCTCCTGTTAAATTATTTCATCTTCATTTGGTACATTTTATTTTCTCTGAAGAATTTCAAAGAAGTACCCTGTTTTGCCAGCGTCATAGTTGTATTGATATCCGGGTCTTTAATAACCTTGACATCGGTTTTCTCGTATTGATTATAAAATATTCTGATTTCACCATCGTCAACGATCATGATAGCAACACCACTATCCAGCACTATAAAATTAATCGGTTTGAAGTCATGGATATCCTCAATATCACATGTGTATTTGTTGAAATATTCGTTAAATTTTAAAACGACCCTCCAGTAGATGTTGTTATGGTGGGTTATGAACACACAAACTTGGTTCTCATATTTTCCATCTAAAATTTTATGTCCGGTTAGCTCGTTAATGCTCTGGATCATATACGAAGTCCTCCCCCCCTCCTTAACCACAGGGATAACGACATGGGGATTGCCAAGCAAGCTCTGGTAAACAACCCCTGGAAATATTTTACTTGCCAATGGCGCAATGCTGCATTGAGACGTTACGGATGGTAATATCTTCCCGCCCAAATCACTGAACCCAATTTCCATAAACGAACCGTCGTTCCTTACGAATAGCGTGTCACCAATTACTATCTTTTCTTTTGCCTTACATATAAAAGGTGTAATAACCGTATTAATGTTGGTAGACGTTAGTTTGAGTTCATCGTTTTCGATTTTAACCAATACCTTGTTCAACTTTTTAGGCGTCAGTATGCAGTCAACCCCAAGAGAAACATCAAGACTTGAATTACCAATAAAAATATTTTTATTGGTTTTTACTATTTGGACTCCCCTCGAAACTCTATAATCAATTATGTCGCTTTGATAATTAGTAATAATCTTAATGTCAAAACTATCCGTGCTTTGGATGACAACTACTTTTACCTTTACTGCGGATGATGTTCCACCATCGATCGGAGGATCAAGCCTTTTACCCTTTTCAAAAATCTGAAGATACCAATCCATGTATTTTGAAGGGATAAGTCCAAAATCTCTTGTGGCTTTAGGGGTGGTCGTATCACGGTTGAAAATGGAAATTTTCTTTTTGCACCTGCCCTCGATATCGTTTTTTTTAAATCCTTGGTGTTTCCCTTTATATGGGTGAGTCCCGACAAATAGCTGACAAGATAATATTCCAAAAGCAAACCAGTCGGTTCCTTGTGAGAAGTCATCGGGATTTGTCCAATCCCTGATAGACGGCATGATGGCAGTAGCCGGAAACGATGGCGTTTGATAACTATTTACGTCTATTCCAAATACTGTTTTATAATCTTTATTAGATACCAGAAAGTTAAATTCATTGGCATCTATTATTAAACAGTCGGCTTCATGCACCGATATGAACAATTCCCTAAGATTGTTTATTAATTCTTGAATTGTATTGTTGCCAATCCCGTTGGCATTTCTGAAGCTATTGGTGAATATCTTGCAAAGAACTTCTATTTTATCAGCATATGCGGTGGTGTAACCTATTAATGCGTTGGATTTATCCATCAACAGGTTGATTGGCTTCAGGATATCGTTGCTATCTATTTTGCTGAGTTCTATAATTTTAGCCTCTGGAATCATTTTCTTTTTATCGGTAAAGATATTGAATGCCAAATTGCCTTGCCTGTAGACACTTTTCTCTCCGCCTTTGGCTACAAAATCTTTTTGGGTTAAATTATATGAACCTTTACCACGTTCGTACACTTTCACGGGTTAATCTCCTT
>CAYLOL010000066.1:0-4285 GCA_964385295.1 uncultured Candidatus Peribacteria bacterium | reverse complement strand
GGAACTAGTGGCGCAAGTCGTGAGGGTTCAAGTCCCTCCTCGCCCACCATTAAGTTTGTTTTGTGCTGTGGTTACTGTATTGAGTAACCCCGTCCAGGACCAAAGTGCCAAGCCTTCTAGATTGATCTTTAAAGGTTTGGTCTGGAGAGATCATAACCCTATCTACAAAACTGGAATCACGCCTTTTGAAGATATGATTGCGTGTTCGCAGCATATTCCCCATTTTTTCAAGAGTTTCTTGACCATCAGGTCCAATTGAAATATCAGGGTCATACAAAAAGTTTAGTCTCCAAGCGCCATTGTGCCAATATACGCCATTTACATTCTTATTAGAGGTGGTAAAGAACTTAGCTTTAATAATTTTAAGGTTCATCTGCCCCTTATAGCCAAGGGTTTTAGCATATTTAAACATGACAAATTCAGTCATAGACCTAGATTTTGCAATATCAGCAGTAGACAAAGATTCGATAACTTTGTCGCTGTTGCCAAAAGTTTGAAGACGGAAAGTTGCTACTAATCCGTAAAGGTTTGACGAGGTCAAACTACTTATGTGTGAATTAACACTTCCGTTAGTAACAGCACTAACAAGTGCGTTCATCTTTGGATTATTTGGTAATTTTTCAGGTGATTCTTTGGCAATTTTGCACATAAGAGTAAAGTCATATGCAACATCCATTGATTCTCGTGCTGCAATTTGGTTTGTAGTTTGCAAGGTACCCGCAGATCGCTGTAGTATAACATTATAGGCAATCTCACGATCCTCGTTTGAAAACGTAGGGCTTGGTAACTTATAAGTAATCAGCGATTTAACAATTTCTCCACGAGTAAAGTCTCTAGTATTTTCAATCCCATTGATAGTTTCGAAAGTAAAAGTTGCATCCCAGGCTTCGCCAGCACTGACTTTGTCATTAGTTGTTGAAACCCATTCATGAAACAAATGGTCCAATTTACCATTATAAGCCTTTAGCCAATCATCAGACTTCATGTGTCTGAATTTTCGACTGCTATAAATTCCTTCCACAGCTATTCCTACAGGGATTAATGGAATTGACAAAGTACCAGCAGTCATAGAGAAGAATGCCAAAGCAGCGCTTCCAGTAATCCATGCCGCCAAGCCAGCTCCAGTAGCAATTGTTGGGATAATCGCGACAAATCCTTCTGCCTTAGCTTGCCCCATGTAGTCATTAGCCAAGGTGGGATTAGTTTTTTCTGCTTGCTTTGCTTTTTCTACCAGGCTATAGATATGCCACGCAGTCATGGCAGTTCCAACCACACCAAATACAACACCAGCCTTAAATAGAAAGCTAAGACTACCAACCTTCAATGAAGTCCCATCCTTTACGTAAGGGGCTAGGTCTCCTAGGTTATCACTGCGCTGAACGACAGCAACAGCTCCGTCAATATCGGTAATATTGTTACCAAAATATCTATTTAAAATTTTTGCTATTTTTGCAGGATTTTTCGTTCTAGTAAGTATTGCAAATTGATCAAGAGGTATAGGTTTCGACTTAGAAATAATATCAAGTGATTTCTGTGCAACTGCTTTTGCTTCACGGAGCTTAGCTGGGTTCTTGAAATAGTCACATTTATCTGCGCGGTTCCAAGATACAATAATTTTCCTAGTAGCCTCATCAATACCATCTCCCTCCTTTACAACTTTTGATGCTTTCATGAGTGCATCGTCGGTAATATCAACCCCATTTAGACGTGGAGTAACGCGGGAAATTTCACGCAATTGTCCACGAACAACAGGACTCGCACCGTCAAGAGTGTCGCCAGCAGTTTCGGTAATCTCTGTAGTTCTGCCAAGAGCCTTAGTGATACGGTTAAGTTCATCGTGGAAAATCTTGAATCTAGTAAGCTTAAGAGGATTCTTATTATTAATTTTATCGACTACCCCCAAAAGCCCGTCGTGATTATGGAGATTTAGCGAAAATCTTCGCAAAGAGGATCCACCATGCACAATCTTAAACATTGAACTACTGGCCTCTTTAAGGCTGAGTCCGCCATTCATCAATTTACGCACCCCAAGGGCGTACCTTGATGCATCAATAGGTAAGAGAGCAAGTTTGGCCGGGACCTTAATCCCGTACCATATAGTAGATCCGACGGTGCCACCCACACTCCTGTGTACAATCGCACCCTTAGCAAAACCAAACCCCATTCCGAGAACCATAGATGTGCCACCAGCCCGAGCAAGATGCTCCCTAATCGAGCTACCCTCTGTGTCCATCCATCCATATGTGGAAAACTTCATAAGAGTTAGCATGAAAGAGCCAGCCTGAAGTCCGTCATTACCCACTTCCGTCCAGTTTATAGATCCGTCTTTATTTGTATGCTTAGCCTCATAATCCTTAACCATGTCGATATACCTCTTGTTGTTACCAGGTCCTATCAATGTATGCGTACGAATCATGGACAACAACCCACCTTCCCCATTGATGCCGAATACCTTCTTTCGACGAGTATCAAGGTCCTTAAGGAGTGTGGGGTCAATTTTTTCACCAGGTTTAACCTTGGAAAGTAAGTCTCTGAAATCAGATATCTCCTTTTGGGCAACTCCAAGGATGCTAAGATCACAATCTTTGAGGTCGCCAATAGCTACTCCAAGAGCCTCAGCAGCCATTGCTTTTCCCACATCGGTCTCTATGTATTTCTCAAATTCTTCCTGGGCCAAAACCAAATCACCATCCTCAGTATAGTCGGTTTTATTTTGTCCAAACCATGGCGCCAAAACTAAGAAGCTGCCCAATCCAGCAGCAATCCCAGCCTGGTGCACTTCGTCCCACATTCGAGGGACCTTGTCCTTTAAGAGCGTAACTTCATCAAGCAGCTTAGTGCTCTCATCGTTCAGAAATTCGAACTGTTCTTTTGAGATGATTCCAGTTTTGTTAATAGAGTCAAATGCCTCCTGGGCTTTGGTCATAGGAAGATGTACTGCTCCCTTTTCCATTTCGGCAAGCTCGTCAACATCATCTTGAGACAAAACGGCCTTGGCAACTTCAGAATCAGAAGACCAAGCGCCAATTTCATTATGAATCCTAGGTAGTATGTCATCTAATTTTTCATTAGGTCCAATCGTCAATTTTTTACCATGTTTTTCATATGTTTCACCAACGGACTGAAGGCCATTGTACAAACGAAGCTCCTCGTCAATAAGCGAATCGTTAATCAAGAATGAAATCCCTGGGATTTTTGAAAGTATACCAGCTGAAAATGGTTTATCCGGACGACCATTGGCATAGTAGTTTTGGAATTTTTTAACATTTCGATTACCCAGCAACCAAAGAGTTTCAGATTTACAATGAAATATACTCCCGCAACGCTCATGTAAAGCTTGCCTCTTATCAGTGCCATACAACAGGGTATTCACACCGAGTACAACATCCAAATTTCCAAAATGAATCAAAGCTTTTGTGACACGATTTTCATCAACATCAAGCTTTAACTTCTCCTTCAAAAACTTCTTTACAGACTTCATATCCAGTACATTCCCCGCAACAAAGATTCCACCAGCAACAAGCGCAGTTCTCTTCGTCCATTTCCAAATTTTCCCAAAAAATCCTTCTTCATCGCCACTCTTCGAGCTCTTTGACTTTTTCTTCCCGCCAAAGAGACGCTTTATAAGTCTATATGATGCATACGCACCAGCCATAGCAATGGCAGCAGTTGCGTAAGGGTGTTTTTTTATCCACTTTTTCACCCCGAGTTCATCCTCCGATGCTCCAGCAGCAGATTCATCCCCAGTGATTGCAGCAACAGCCGCAGTAGCTGCACCATTGACTATCTTTATACTCTCGAGGATCGAAGGCCAATACTCCGCATTCCAAGATTTCAATGCAGTAGCACCTGCAGGTAGAGCAAGTACTTTCCCAAATAATTTCGTAATATTTTTATCAATAGAAGACAGACTTCCTCCAGGAATATCTATAGAACCTTTATTCTTAATATCATTCAAAAACCCGTCTGTAGCGATATGATTTAATTTCAATTTTCCCTTTTGAACTAGAGTAGCCAGGAGTAGTAAAACCCTATCGCCAACATCAGAAAGTGTTTCGGCCTGCTCTTCGGGAGAGAGTTTATCGAAGTTGTCAATATTTGCTGAAAGAGCATCCATCTCATCCATTTCCTCTTTGTCAGAAGCAACCCTGGCCTTTATGGCATCAAGCTTTTGCTTAGACTTTTCCTTTCGTAGGTCAAGTGCCAAGCCGGCCCTTTCGGCCTTACTAGAAGGTGGAGCTGGAGCAACAGCTTCTGCTGTTTCAGGTGCACTCGAAGGTGCATT
>CAYLOL010000065.1:0-4355 GCA_964385295.1 uncultured Candidatus Peribacteria bacterium | reverse complement strand
GGGGCTGAGATCCTAGGGACTCCGGGAAGTGCAAATGGTAATTATGTTGGGGGAGTGCGCGTAAGTGCTGTGCTTTCTGATGACAAATTGGTTGTTGGAGATACTCTTGCCGTGAGTGTGGAGGTCGAGAGTGTTGATGATCTATATGCGTATGGGTTTGATTTGGATTATAACTCTGCATTATTGAATTTTGTTTCTGCAAGTGAAGGAGAACTGCTTGGCAGCGATAGTGTTGGAACAAGTTTTAACGCAGAGCTAGAAAACGGGAATGAGGGGGCTCTGGTTGTTGGGAATGCGAGAATGGCGAGTCCTCCGTCAGGAGTTAATGGAGACGGGGCATTGTTTAGTGCGGAATTTATTGTCGTTGGTGAAGGGAATGGAAGCGTTGTGTTTGGGAGTGGGAGCTTTTTGTCTGATGTTAATGGGGATTTGCCTGTGAGTTTTGGTGGTGGAAGTTTTAGCGTTGGTGGGATCGTTGAATTAACTCCAGTTGTGAGTGGGATGGTTGAAGCCGGAGATAGTCGATATAGTCTGGAGTTGAGCTGGGAAGCACCTGCTGGAGGAGCTGACAGTTATGTTGTGAAGAAGATGATGGCAGATGGTAACTTTGCTACTCTTGGGGAGACTGAGTGGCTTTCTTTTATAGATTCGGCCTTAGCTCCGAATATTAATTATGAATATCAGGTAATTGCCGTACTAGAGGGCCAATATAGTTTGCCTTTTTCTCTTCTCGGCATAGAGACTCGTGGTCTGAGTGGCGATAATGATAGAAGTGATCGTGTAGACGGAAAGGATTTGGAAAATTTGGCGAGATCCTATGGAAGTTCATACGGAGGCGAGGATTACGACAGTATTGTTGATACGAATTATGATGGAGTGATCGATGGGAGTGATTTAATCGATATTGGGGCTAATTTTGCACTGACTTATTAATATGAAAATGCTATTTCTTACAATTTTCTTAATACTCTCTCCTGCGGTCTTTGCTTATGACTTTGGGGAATGGGATGGAGAGGATGACGCTGGTGTTACGGAGGAATACATGGGTGTTGTGCGGCTGGAAGGAGAGTTCCTGAATGGAGATATTTTGCAGGTAGGCGTGCGAGTTGAGCACGTAGCTAGTACTGTGTTGGGGATTTCATTTCATTTGAATTATGAAGATGAAAAGTTGGAATTTCTTAGATATGAACCTGGAGAGTTTTTGGAGAGAGGCGGAGACCCTTTCTACCTAGTGCAGAATATGAATGGGAAAGTAGTTTTTGGAGAAACGTTGAGGCGTGGCGATGATTATCCGATTGGCGAGGGAGAGATTGTGAAGATGTATTTTCAAATTATTGAGGATGGTGTGTTTGCATTTAATTTTGAGCGTGGGGTTATCTCCACGCTCGATATTGTTCGGCAGGATTTGGACATGATTGATTGGCAGGATTCTGAGATGAGTCGAGGGATGGAAAAAGCCGATACTGCCTATGCTAGTATTACAAATTCTATTGATGGGAATATCTCTGGAAGCTCAATAAAATTCTTACTCCCACTCCTCTCAATTTGTGCAGCTGTCGTTATCATTTTGTTAATCAGGAAAAGTAAGCGGCGATTAGTCAATTTTAAATCTAGTGAAAGTTTTGGAGATTAGGGAGAAATGTATTAAATTGGTAGTACCTACTTCCTAAATTCCCCTCATACTATGGTTAAAGAATTTATCTCGATCCAAGAAGCTGCCGAGCTTGGCAACAAATCCATTCAGACTATTCGTCGTGCACTTAAGGCAAAAAAGCTTAAGTATAAGAGATCAAAAACTCCACAAGGATTTAATTACATGATTAATCGAGAGTCACTTTGCCTCCAGTATGGGATCAAAATCCCGATTGAAGGGAAGTCTATTCCAAAAGCTGCTCCTAAGAAAAAAGTGAAAGAAGTGAAGGAGATCGCTGAAGAATCTGTCGAAGTTACTGCGGCTGATTTTCGGCATTTCACAAAGACTTTGGAGAAGATGGTTAATCAACATTCTGATGAAAGGCAAAATTTCTTGCGACTTGTGAACACAATGCAGGAAAAAGTTTTCTTCCTCGAAAATCAGATTAATCTGCTCAAAGAACCAGCTGGTGACAAGCATTGGTTCCAATTCTGGAAGTAATTTGCAAAATTGCTTTTAGTTCTATAAACTCCACGCCCAGGGTAAATTTTTCTTATGGCAAAATACGTTTATTCATTTAATGAAGGGGGTAAGGACATGAAAGATCTTCTCGGTGGCAAAGGAGCGAATTTGTCTGAGATGACCCACATTGGAATCCCTGTTCCATTTGGATTTACTATCACGACTGAGGTTTGTGATCTTTTTGTACGAAAGGGGAATTATCCGGATGAATTTGGGGAGCAATTGGAAGAGAAGCTGACAAAATTGGAGGTGAGAATGGGGAAGAAGCTAGGCGATCCTTATGATCCACTGCTGGTCTCTGTGAGAAGCGGAGCTGCTATTTCTATGCCTGGAATGATGGACACTGTTCTGAATCTGGGCCTCAATGACAAGACCGTTGAGAGTCTGGGGTCGAAGATGAAAAATGAGAGGTTTGCGTATGATTCATATAGAAGATTTATCCAAATGTTTGGGGATGTTGTTATGGGTGTTTCGCATGAGAAATTTGAGGAGGCGCTTGAGGAAATGAAGAAAGAGAAAGAAGTTGAATATGATACGGACTTGGATGTGGATGATTTGAAAGCACTTGTGAAGAAATACAAGAAGATTGTTGATAAAGATGCTGGGAAGAGTTTCCCGCAGAATCCGCTCGAGCAGCTGAAGCTGTCTATTGAGGCTGTGTTTAATTCTTGGGATAATGAGCGCGCAAAAACTTACAGAAAACTCAATAATATTACTGGGCTACGCGGGACGGCGGTGAATGTGCAGGCGATGGTTTTTGGGAATATGGGTAATGAAAGTGGTACTGGAGTCGCGTTTACAAGGAATCCTTCTACCGGAGAGAATGCTTTTTATGGAGAGTTTTTAATGAATGCGCAGGGTGAAGATGTAGTTGCGGGGATTCGGACGCCGAGACCTATTGGAGAGCTGGAGAAGGTTGACCCAAAAGCTTATTCACAATTACTGGAAATTCGTGGAACTTTAGAGAAACATTACAAAGATATGCAGGATATTGAGTTTACTATCGAGAAAGGCGAACTCTTTTTGCTACAGACACGAAGTGGGAAAAGGACTGCGAGTGCTGCTATTAATGTCGCGTGCGATATGGTTGATGAAGGATTGATTGATCTGCGTGAAGCTCTTATGAAAATCGATGCTTCGCAGCTCAATCAACTTTTACATCCACAGATTAAAAAAACTGTATTTAGGGATGTTGTGACAAAAGGCTTGCCGGCATCGCCTGGTGCGGCTTGTGGAAAGGTTGTATTTACTGCTGATGTCGCGATGGAAATGTCAGATCAGGGCGAAAAAGTTATCCTTGTCCGAAAAGAAACTAGCCCAGAAGATATCAATGGAATGAATGTGGCACAGGGGATTCTAACTGCGCGTGGAGGAATGACTTCACATGCCGCGGTAGTTGCTCGAGGAATGGGGAAATGCTGCATAAGTGGTGCGAGCGAGATTATTGTTAATGCAAGTGCGAAGAAACTACTAATTGGAGATACTGTTGTAAATGAGGGCGATATTGTTACTCTGGATGGAAGCACTGGCGAAGTGATGCTTGGGAAATTAGAAATGCAAAAGCCAGAATTAAGTGAAAATTTCAAACGAATAATGGAGTGGGCAGATAAAGTTCGAACTCTGAAGGTACGGACTAATGCTGATACGCCGAAAGATTGTCAGACAGCCCTTGATTTTGGTGCTAGTGGGGTTGGACTTTGTAGAACGGAGCACATGTTCTTTGATGACGATCGGATCCATTTGGTTCGAAAGATGATTTTGGCAAAGGACGCAGAAGGTCGCGAGGACTCATTAAAAAAACTACAAGAAATACAAAAAGGCGACTTCATTGGAATCTTTAAAGTAATGAGAGAGCGCCCCGTAACTATCCGTCTTCTTGATCCCCCACTGCATGAGTTCTTGCCTGATGATGAAGCGAAAATCGATGAGTTAGCAAATTCTTTTGGCATTAGCGTTGATGATCTAAAAATCATTATTAATGGATTACGAGAGGTGAACCCAATGCTTGGACATCGTGGTTGTAGACTTGGGATTACTTATCCAGATATTTATCAAATGCAAGTCCGAGCTATCTGTGAGGCTGCGATTGCTTCTTCTAGCGAAATTGAAAAAGTTGATGTTGAGATAGAGATTCCCCTAGTTAGTGATGTGCGAGAATTAAAAGAGTTACGAGAATTGGTTGAGAAAACTATCGACGAAT
>CAYLOL010000064.1:0-4431 GCA_964385295.1 uncultured Candidatus Peribacteria bacterium | reverse complement strand
TTTTGCATATATGGAGCACCTAATTGCTCCTCAATTCGGTTATACGTTTCTGAATATTTTGGCTTTTTAAACAGTTTACCTATATATGGCTCTCTGCCTTGAGATTTTATCAAAGATTCATATTCTGTTACTATCTTTTTCTGTGTTTTGTCATACTCCTCACGAAAAGGATTTGTACCACCTAAACCCACTATACCTAACAATTCACTCTTTATAGTATTTGCTATTGCTTTGCCCGCCTTAATAGCCAATAAAATTGCTTGTGTAAAAGCAAATCGCAAACCTTCCAACAAAGTGGAACCTATAAATTGAGTTGCATTAGTCCAATCGTCTTGCAAATATGTCAAAAAATTGTTGAACTTATCTTTCAATCCATTCAATTCTATCCCAATAGTTTTCGCATACTTTTCCATCGCTAAAGTATCAGCAGTTGTCCAATTCTTAAATCCTTCTGTAATGTTCTTGTACATCGCTTTAACAGAATCTGTAATATTACCAAATTCTTTTGTCACCGTCTTAGAGGACAATGCCAAATAACCAAGAAGGCCAAGCAAGAGTCCTAACGGACTAATCAATGCTGAAACAATACCAACAAGAGTTGCCAATCCCTTAACCAAATAAGAAGCCGCAAGTGCAGCAGGTGCAATCAAAATCGCAATTTCTGCAAAATAGACAATGAATTCTTTGGCAGGCTGACTCAAATCTCTCCAAACCTGCAATATTTTACCCAATATAGCATTCAATTTGGTCAACTGATTTGCAACAATCTCACCAACAGCAATTTGGATATATTTGAGTTTGTTATAGAGCAAATCCATTTGAGCAAGAAAAGCCCCTTTGAATATATCAGCTACGCGAGTTGTAATCCCAGTTAAATCATGCAAATCCTTATAAAACCGAGCCATCATCTTAGACTGACCCAACATTGCCTGCGTTGCACGGAGCGACCTATCCTGAAAACCTAGCATCATCAATGTTGCTCTTGTTCCCTCATCCGTCATTCCAGAAAACCGATCTTCCAAATCCTTTATAATGTCAGGCAGTAACTTCATATTTCTATTTACATCATACACATCTAACGCGAACGATTTCCATGTAGACGAATGTGTAATAAAAGCTCGCTGTAAGTCTCGATAAACCATATATAACTGCGTACCAGCCTCAGATCCCACATGCCCCTGATTAGCCAGCGTCATCAATGCTGCAACTCCCTCTTCAACACTTTTGTTCAAAACACGCAACATAGGGCCAGCATTTTTCATAGCTTCAGAAAAATCAAGCACACCAGCCGTCGATTCAATTGCAGCATATGTCAGATTATCAGCAACACGCTTCATCTCTATCATATTTTTGATAGGATCTTCCATTTCCATTCCCAAAGCTCTTTGAGATTTGGTAAGATAGGAAACAGCCTTTGATAAATTCATCGTCCCCACTCTTGCAAATTCTTCAACAACAGGAAGAAGTTGCATAGCTTTGACACTATCCAAACCAGCCTGACCCATTTCATAAAAACCTTCTGCCAAATCACTAGGTGCAGTTGGAACTAATAGAGATAGCTCAAGCGCTGTCTTTGCTAATTCTGATCGCATTGCAACATTTGAATCTTTTAGGACAGCGGAGGATCTAACAATAGCTTGATTAAATCGACCAAACTCTTTTACAGCCTTTTTCCCAAATAAAGTCAAGGGGGTTGAGACGAACAACCCCCATTGAATACCAAACGACCTCAAATTGTTGGACATTTTATTTAATGATGCTTGTGCCACATTCATCCCTGCGACAAATGTTTTACTATCCATCGTTAAATGTGCTGTAAGCGTTCCAAGACCCATACTAATCATGATTTTGACCCTTTAACTGGTCTCTATCTATCTGACGGCAATTTACCTTTTTTTGAAGGTATACTCATCCAAAATGCTTTTGCCTTTGTTACTCTTTCTTCTCTTGTCAATTTCTTAACTTCCTTTTTCTCTTGCAATTTGAGGTAGAAGTCTGAAATTTTTATTCCTTTTGGATCCTTCGCATTTGAAGCTACTACCATAGCTGCAATTTGTGCCAGATAGAAATCTTGTTTTTCGATTCTTTGATACTTTTCTTTTTCCTCTTCTTCAAAATACTCTAACCACTGCAAAAATTCGAAAAACGTTGTTTCACGCTTACACTTTTGTAAAGAAAGATGTAAGTGGGATGAGAGTTTTAACCATACCCTATCCCGGTTTGTTAGTTTTTTGCTTCGCCAGCTCCAGCATCATTCAAACCATTGATAGTTTGAGCCTCTTCAAACAAACCTCTTTGTACATCATACGGAAATTTTGCAATCTGAGCAGCCGTCATTTGTTCATTCCCCACCCACAAACAATGTTTGAGAAGAGAGACAAACATGGATTTGTATGTTTTAATTTGCTTGATCTGAATTTTCCCATCCTCACCAACAGAAGTATCAATTCGATCACTATTTTCATCCAGATAACTTTCGACAGCTTCGCCTGAAGCCCTACGAACTTCATAGGAAACAATAGAGCCATCTTCCTGCTCGATGGGAATTTCGATGCATTTCTTCTTGAGGGAGAATTTTACGGTGTCACTCATGATTTTTGTCCTTTCCAAGACAGTTTTGTAATAAAAACTAAATAGTTGACATCAAAGCACATCTAAACACAATACAGTTTCCTGTTTAAGGGGTCTACAGACGTCCACAGCCGATGATTTCTGTAGACCCCTTATCAGACTACTCTTTTCAATTTTCAACGTCTTAAATCGCATATTAAGCCGCAGTGTAAACGGGTGCTGTTTCTACCTGCGAATCATTTTGATTGCTGGGAACTACAGTCAGATTAGCCGTTGCCATCGTACCTTCAGTAACAGCATTCGGTGTAAATTCATCTACCCATCCCCAGAACACCCAAGTCGATTCATCTGGGAATGTAACAGTAATCTGCTGATTCACACCAATCATCCCTGTAATCTCATCAAGAATAGCAGGGTCATACTTTGCTACCTCCGAGAAGGAACTCAATGTAATGAGTTTCTTCGGAGCTTTCGTTCGCCATGTAGTATTACGCATGGTCGTAGTGTCATTTTCGCCTCCGGCGCTAAAGCCAGGAGGCGTTACCTCTGTCTCATAAAAATACAGAGCCGCAGAGGTAGAAGAACTAAACGTTACCAAAGTCGGGTGCCCGTCGTCTATGAACGCCACGGTATATCTCCTTTACTTAACTTTGTAACCGGTGAAAGTTTTTTACTCTTTCTTTCACTTTGGCTACATTATCATATAATTGATGTTCCCAAATAACTAATGTCTTGTAACCATACTTAGAAAAATGCTTCTGTCGTTGCTTTCGGTGTTCTTTCTTACTTAGTCCAGTCCTTTCCTTCGAATGCCAATAGTCTCCAAACATCTCAACAAGTTTCTTCTGACCATTCACGTTTATGAAATCAGGACATTTATGTCCTATCAAAACGCCGCCATCACCAACATACTTATATTCTCCAGGAAAAAGTTTATTCAAAATTCTTCGTAGCTTTCTCTCTGGTTTGTTTGGGAGAGTCGTTGCCGCTTTCAATGTAGCTTTTATTACTCTTTCTTTGTATTCTGGATCTTCCCATCTTTTCTTCGACATTTTAGATAATTTCTTACGTGTTTCTAAAGATATTAAATATCCTTGCCTCTTCTTCAATGCCAATCTCGATTTACTCATCTTCTTTTTTGTAGCTTTTGTATGTTTTTGTTCGGCATTCAATTTTATCATTTTTGCACAATATTCAGGATTATCCCAAAGACCCTTTGCCCACGCACTCAAACGTTTTTGCTCTTTTTCTGATTGATGACATTTTATGCCTTTATGTGCTTTAGACAAATTTTTCTTATGTTCCTCAGAAAGGGTCATCCCTTTCCTCCCTTCACTCATATTTTTACAAGCCTGCGCAGACAGCTTTATCCCTCTTCTTTGATGATTGCAGATATAAGGCACTCCATTACAGGTAAAATGTCTTTTATCCAAATAGACCTTTTGCCCACAACCACAACCACACTTACAATATTTTTTTGTCTTGGTTTTCATAATTCTATTGCAACGTCATCGAAAGGGCATAATTCAAAGTAAAATTAAACCTCCTTCTATCATCCACACCCAATGAAATAATTGGGCTGGTCTGATAAAAATTGTTGATATTCCATGTTTCTCCACTTGTGAAAGTCACCTCTTGATTATGAACGTCTTTGAAATCCTTTTCTACAGCGACTATCTCGTCATAGCCATCAGACTCAGAAAACGATCTGACTCGCATTTGGATTCCAAAATGCTGATCTATTTCAGATCGCATATTTTTGCCTTCTACATACCCAGCAGTATTATATACTGCACCACATTCATTTGCAACATCATTCCCATCTGGCATCATACCTACAAATAAAGGCCAATCATCATC
>CAYLOL010000063.1:0-4482 GCA_964385295.1 uncultured Candidatus Peribacteria bacterium | reverse complement strand
GATTTTGATGGAGTTGACGACTTGGTCCAGACTGATCTTACAATAAATCAAGGATCGGCTACCGATGGCATGACCTTTACTGCTTGGATTTATCCCGAGGGATTACAGAGCCCCAATAGTACTTACGACCGGGCACAACTTATTAGCACGGGTGATGGAGGATTCGATTGGGCTATTTTAATTAGAGATGAATGGAAAATCTTTAATGGATGGGGACAGAAAAACACTGAGTTTTCCGTAGACATGGATGAATGGCAGTTTATAGCTGCTGTTTTTGACCCTTCGGACCAGAGCGTGACTGTTTATAAGAATAATGAGAAAGTTCATATACTTGGGCTTGAATATGACCTCAGCTCTAATCCTATAGCAATTGGGGATAACCCAGCTGAAAGATTTGAGGCACATTTTAATGGAATGATTGATGAAGTTCGTATTTATGATTATCCTCTAGCGCACAAAGAGGTTATGCGTGTTTATAGTGCAGACTCTACTGTTAGCGCTAATTATATCTTTTCTGATGTTTATAAGACGATAAAAAATCTAGAGGCTATTACATATTTGTACAATGAAGGTGTGATCGATGGTTATAATGACTCAACTTTTAAACCTTTTAATTCTGTAAATAGAGCCGAACTTTTGAAAATTTTAATTGAGGGAAAGGGAATTGAGTTGGAAAAAGGAGCATATGAAAATTGTTTCACTGACGTAGGCACAGATTGGTTTGCGCCTTATGTTTGTTATGCAAAAAGCGAGGGTTGGGTTGAAGGTTACGAAGATGGAACTTTCAAGCCTGGTCAGCCCGTGAATAAAGTAGAATCTATCAAGATGTTATTGGAGGTGAATGAAGTAGACGTTTCAAGTTCTGTTGAAGAAGATGCATTTGATGATGTTAAAAGCAAAGATTGGTTTGCGCCTTATGTTTTGGAAGCAAAAGAACTGGATCTCTTAGAAGAAACTGGCTCTAACTTCTCGCCTGGTGAGAATATGAAAAGAGCGGGTATCTGCGAGAATCTATATAGATTGATCAAGTAGTCTTAATTATGCCTCAAGAAGTCTCCTCCTTTTTCGTCTTTTGCTTTTGGAGTGCGGTCTTCTTTTGATACGTATTTTTTACCGTAGTCCTCACCGTAGACTGTCGTAGTTGCCAAGAAGTCTTGGTCGTATGTTCGGGCAATCCAGCCATATAACATTGTCACAATAGAGTGTACAAATGCTATTGAGCCCCAAACTACTGGCAATGCTGCAAATAGAACGATTGTTATATTTTGCGCTACTCCGTAGAGAGCAAACAATATAATTGCACTTACTATTATTGAAAATGTGACCGAATAAAGTCCGACAAGTGCATATTTGTAATTTGAGATTATTTCGAGGATAAGTGCGCTGGCTTGAGCTGTTATTATGATATGTAATGCTACCGTGTAACCCATCATTGAAGTATCAATGCCAAGAGTCAAAAAATATACGGGCACCATTAACAAAAATACCAAAACGCTCAGGATGAATATCTGATAAATCGCTGATGAGGTCCTAGTATATTTCCCTTTTTCTGTTAATGACATTAGGAATACACTCAGAATATTACCAACCGTAGATGCGAGGAAAGTCATCACTATTACAAGAAATACGAATATTGGACTGATGCTGGTTGTTTCTTCGACTCCTGTGAGTGGACCTAGTAATGTGCCTGCGAATAAAAATATTAATAACAAAACTATTGCGCCGGCTGATCCGCCAACACCTGCTGCTAAAATTTTCAATAAGAACGTTGCGAAAGAGACTCTTTCAGGACCTAATTCAGTATTTTCTTGATTCATAGAAATGTGGATTAACTACGCCTGATTTTAGCATAAAATATAATTAGCAACAATATTCCAACTACAATATAAATGTCCGCAAAATTGAATGTCGGCCAGATCCAAATTGAAATAAAATCTACAACGTAACCTTGGGTAATTCGATCAATGAGATTGCCGAGGCCACCTGCTATGATTAGGGCTATTGCGGATTGTGCTATTGGGTTTTTTGTTTTGAGATCTTTGTGTGCCCAACCGAGAATAACTACGACTAGGGCTATATTTATAATAATGAGGAGTATGTATGGAACTGGAAGTCCGAATGCAACCCCTGTGTTTTCGCTGTATGTCTCAAAGGAATATATAGCAGCCATATATTTTGTCAGCTGGTCGAGGAGTATTAGGGCCGCCGCTAATATTAGTGATTTCTTCATGCGCTCATTATAATTGCCCTTTGACTCTAAAACTAGTAATATTTCTGCACTATGAAATTCTCACTTCGTTTCGACACAGTATTGGCGGTCACGGTGCTTTTTCTGCTCATTTTTGGGCTGATTATGATTACAAGTATCGGCGTGCCAAAGTCAATATCGTTGTCGGCGCCGGGGATTGAATTCCCAAATTGCAGTGATGATGGAGTGGACTGTTATTTGCTTTTCAAGAAGCATTTGTTCCGACTATTCGTGGGTGGAATTGCTTTTATGATAGCGTGGAAATTGCCGATGAAGTTTTGGAAGAAGATTTCGCCATTGTTTTTTGGGACAATGGTTATAGTTTTGATTTTGGTTTTAGTGATGGGAAGTGGGTATGGAACTATTGCTCAGAGTTGGTTGGTTGTTTTCAATACAAGTTTCCAGCCAAGTGAGTTTGCGAAGCTGGCGGTGATACTTTATTTGGCCTACTGGTTTAGCAAACGCGGAAAAATGATTGAGGATTTTCGGGATGGATTTATTCCCTTTTGTATTGTGTCTGGACTGGTGATCGCGCCGGTCGTGCTGCAGAATGATTTTGGGTCAACGATGGTTATTGGGCTGACATGCGCGATGATGTATTTCGTAGCAGGCGCGAGGGTGAAGCATTTGGCGATTGGATTTTTGATAGCGTTTTTTGCAGGATTGATAATCATTGCGGCTGTGCCGCACGTGCAGGAGCGTTTTAGCGGGTATATGCGTGTTGGGGAAGAATGCCTTGAAGATTATTGCTGGCAATCTCAGCAGGCAAGTATTGCCGTTGGGAGTGGTGGATTTTGGGGTAAAGGTCTAACGCAGGGAGTACAAAAATCATATTGGTTGCCGCAAGCAAGTGATGACTTTATTTTTGCTGCTTCGGCAGAGGAATTGGGATTCATTAGAATTGTCTTTGTGATATTAGCGTACTTCGTGATTGCAATTCGTGGATATGATATTTCAAACAGATCGAAGAGTAATTTTGAAATGTATGCTGCGGTAGGAATTACTACTTGGATCGTAATGCAGGCTTTCTTTAATATTGCCGTAAATACTGCTCTGGCTCCTGTGACGGGGATCACTCTGCCTTTTGTTAGCTATGGAGGTAGTTCTCTGGTAGCATCTTTGATTGGAATAGGGATTTTATTAAATATTTCGCAAAACACCACTTATTATGCGAATAGTTCTGACAGGAGGGGGAACAGGCGGCCACGTCGTACCAAATATCGCCGTTATTGATGAGTTGCGTAAACGCGGGTCACACGAACTCCTTTATGTAGGTTCCGAGAAGGGACCGGAAAGTGTAATGATTCCGAAGATTGGCGTTGAATTTCGGCATATTCCGTGTGGGAAATTGAGACGATATTTTTCGTTGGAGAATTTTTTTGATGTGTTTCGGGTGATAAGAGGAGTTAGTGCTGCGAAGAAGATTTTGGAGGAGTGGAAGCCAGATGTTGTTTTTAGCAAGGGAGGATATGTGAGTCTGCCAGTGGTTTTTGCGGCGTCTCGGCTGAAGATTCCCGTGGTTACTCATGAGTCGGATGTAAGTGTGGGATTGGCTAATAAATTGACCATGAGGTTTGCGGATACTATATGTTTGAGCTTTGAAGAAACTATGGGGAAGTTGGCGAAAAGGTTTGTGAAGAAGGCGGTCGTAACTGGAAATCCTGTGCGCGAAAGTGTGCTGGCGGGCGATCCGGATAAGGGCTTGGCGTTCACAAAGGTAGATGACTATCGGCCTGTGATTCTTGTAATGGGAGGAAGTCAAGGGGCGGCTCAGATTAATGGGTTGGTGCGAAATAATTTGGATGAACTGTTGAAGCGATATCAGATCGTGCATCTTGTTGGGCGTGGAAATATTGAGATGTCTCTGGGGAAGAAGGGGTATATACAATATGAATTTCTGAATGATGAAATGGCGGATGTGTATTCAATTGCGGATATGGTTGTGACGCGGGGTGGGGCGAATGCGCTGGCTGAGATTGCGTTGCTTGGGAAGAAGGCTCTGGTAATCCCGTTATCGATGGATGGAAGTCGTGGAGATCAGATTGAGAATGCGCGAGTTTTTGCTGGGAAGTTTGGATGGTCGAGTTTGAGTGGAGCTTTTGATTCAAAGGATTTTGTTGAAACTTTAGATATGGCTTTTCGAAACGAAGTTAATGAAGGAGTGAAGTTTGAGAATGGTTCGGGGAAGATTGTTGATTTAATATTGGCTGCACATGGGAAATAATTATTTGTTA
>CAYLOL010000062.1:0-4515 GCA_964385295.1 uncultured Candidatus Peribacteria bacterium | reverse complement strand
AATTAATTTTTAATTATACTTTATGGCAAAAAGAACTTACAAACCTTGGCACTTAGTTGCTTCATTTGCGTTGGGGGTAGTTATTGTCTTCGGCATCTCTGCTGCTGGGCTTGGTCAAGGTCGGCTTTTTTATCAAAACAAATCGCAATGTGATGGATTGAATGAAGTTGGTATTTTAATGAGTATGTTTGATGAATACACAAACTCAGTAAACTGGACTGATTTCTCTCAAAGCTTCACCGGATTTACTGGCGGATGGACCGAATTCACCAACCATTGGACTGAGTATACTGGGGCTATGACCGCATACACTGGTTCATTTACAAACTTCACTATTGAATACGCTGAAGCGTTGGAGGCAGCAAGGCAAAGGTGTGAAAAGACGCTTCCTAAATTTAGCACAACTCGTAAAACTCGTTAGTTTTAAAAGAAAATAAAAAGGTGACTTACATACGTGTCAGTCACCTTTTTGTATGTTAGTTATTTTCCCTACAGCCTCTTCGTCCTCAATATATTGCAAGTAATAATTTGATTGCTCAACATCTCCTATCTCCGCATACGCTCTAGAAATATATGCTGCTGTATCCCAAAAGTCTGGGACATGTTTCATGAAGAGTCTATATTTTTCCTGATCCTCAAAAGATATTTCGTCGAGGATATTTTTCCATCTCCAATATTCGGGAATCGAATCCAGAAATTCTTCCATTTTCTCTATACATTTTTTATAGTCCCCCATCAAATAGTACATAACCGCCCACTCCTTCTTGATTATTGGATTAATAGGAGCCAATGCTCCTGCTTTTGCAAACGATATTTCTGCTTCTTCAAAATCTTCAAGATAAGCATTCAGGCGTGCTTTTGCAAATTCATATCTAAACCCATATCCCGTAAACTGCCCTGCATACTCCAAGGCTTCCAGCGCTTTTTCATATGTTTCTGTGTCCCCCGCATTCCTTCCAAACAAAAACAGAATATCAGCTAACTGAAAATATATATCTCCCTGATGTGGATTCAAGTTCGTAGCTTCACTTATCAAAAATAGTCCATAATTACTATTCCCACCATATATATGCTTTGTCCCGAGTAAATATTTATCGTCAGCCATTATTATTTTTGCTGAATTCATACTTGCAAATATCAGGAAAGCTATTAAAGCGCCGCTCAGAAACGTAGTGAATATATTTCTGCGAATCTTTTTTGCACTAAATTTCACCCCATTGTTCAAAATGAATGCTATCAATGCTGCAAATAGAAAATAATGAGTTGTTAACGAAAATCCAAAAGAATTTGCTATCAAAACACTTATCAGTGTAGAGCCCAAGCACAAGCTCAAAAGACTCCTGTTCTTAAAAAACGCCAAGTATAATAAACCAACGATTATTGATAAATACACTACAAGCCCGAAAGTTCCTTGCATCACCAGTATGTCCAAAAATTCGTTATGCGCTCTGTCTGCTATTGAGTATAGCTTTTCTAATTCAAAAAACTTAGAGTCAGCAACTTTTTGGAATACCAAAGAAAAAGTTTCTAAACCGCTTCCAAATATTGGATGTTCCGTAAACACTTGCAATGATCCATCCCACAGATAAAGCCTAGTAGTAATTGACCGTAGGCTTGATGCAAACATTAATATAAAAGCTATAAAGCTAACTATTAGTCCTCCTGAGATTGCATATTTGTAGATGTTTTTAATCCTAAGGTTAAATAGAACAAAAACTACCGCGCTTATGACTAATCCAAGTATTGATGCGCGATTTTCCGTGAATAAAAGCGCTATAATTAAAATTAAGGCAGCTGATAAATATATTAGCTTAGTTCTTGTTTTTCCTTGTAATATGAAATATATCGAAGCCCATATTGGGAATAGTAAATATTGCCCTAGAAAATTCGGATGCCCTAGCGTTGCGAAACTCCTACCTAAAAATTCTTGCATTGAATGCTCTGAAAAAATACCAATTCCTAGTTGTTGCAAAATTGCATAACCACCGATCATTAATCCCGTGAGAATTAGCGCATTCAGGAAAATCTTTATTGCTTTCTTATCCGTAAATACATTCAGAAAAACCAGAAAAAACCCTATGTACACCGCCTGACTCACCAAGCCCTGAAATCTCGAATAACTTCCCCAAAAACTCATTTCTGGGGCTATTGAAAACATCGTTGAAACTAGTAGCGAAAAAATCCATAGAAGTAGAAGTACCGTCACGCCTTTGTTATAATTAAATTTTATCTCTCCTTTTTTGAGAAATAGGATTGCGAGGCCAAGGATAAATAACAGAAGAAATACTGTGAGAAATTGAGTCTTTGGAATTTCAAAAATGTTTGAGCCGTATGGGTTTATAACCAATGCTACTAATGTTGAAAGTGAGATGATTACTGCAAGTTTGCTTTTCATTGAATCTATAGTACTTTTTTGGCCTTAATTTTGGAAGGGGTTTCGCGTATAATCGAGGCCCATGAGCGAAATATTGAATCAATTAAATGAGAAGCAGCTAGATGCAGTTACCCATGTAAATGGGCCTCTTCTTGTAATTGCTGGGGCTGGGAGTGGGAAAACGCGGGCTTTGACTCACCGAATTGCTCATTTGATTCAAGATAAGGGAGTTAACCCTTGGAATATTCTCGCAGTTACATTTACGAATAAAGCGGCAAATGAGATGAAGAATCGAATTGTGAATTTGCTAAAGAAAAACGTTATCGTTCAAAGTGGGTTTGGAGATCTTGTTGATGTGGGAGATGTGGAGATGGCAGATCGAGATTTACCAACTGTTGGCACTTTTCACTCAGTTTGTGTGAGAATTCTAAGAAAAAACATTCATCTACTTGATTATGAAAACTCCTTTGCTATTTATGATATGGCGGACCAGCAGATTTTAATGAAGCGCATAATGAAAGATATGATGATTGATCCAAAGAGGATTAATCCGAAGGCAGTTTTGGGAAATATTTCGAATGCGAAGAATCAGTTGATTGGGCCAAAGGACTACGGACAATTTGCAGGGGATTATTTTTCCGAAAAAATTGCTGAGATTTATCCTATCTATCAGTCAGCACTCAGAAAAAATAGCGCGCTCGATTTTGACGACATTATCATGAAAACTGTTGAACTATTTCAGCAATTCCCGGATATCCTCGATAAATATCAGGAGAAGTTCAAGTACATTTCGGTGGACGAGTATCAGGATACAAACCATGCGCAATATACTTTGATCAAAATGCTTGCTGAAAAATATCGGAATTTATGCGTAATTGGTGATGAAGACCAAAGTATTTATAGCTGGAGAGGAGCCACTATTCGTAATATTCTGGATTTTGAGAAAGATTATAAAGAAGCGAAAGTTATTAAGTTGGAACAGAATTATCGATCAACTAATACTATATTGGAGGGAGCGCATGGCGTTATTAAAAAGAATCAACAGAGGAAGGACAAGAAGCTGTGGACTGATCGCGAGGGTGGAGAAAAAATCAAACATTGGATTGCTGATAACGAGAGGCACGAAGGAGAGCTAATCGCTCGAGAGGTAAAAAGATTGCAGGAGGATTGTGAATCGCCAAATTATAATGACTTTGTCATCCTATACCGTACGAATGCTCAGTCGCGTGTGCTTGAAGAAGTATTCTTGAGGCATGGACTCCCCTATCAAATCGTTGGTGGAGTTAAGTTTTATGAACGAAAAGAGATCAAGGATATAGTCGCGTATTTACGGTTAGTACAAAATCCGAATGACGAAGTTAGTTTGATTCGTATTATCAATACCCCAACGCGAAAGATTGGTGCAAAGACTTTGGAGGTGATCCAGAGATTTTCTGTGGCAAATAATATTTCTATGTTTAATGCAATGCTTCTGGTTGATAGTATCGAGGGATTCCCCGCGTCAAAAGCTGAGGCAATTACGAAATTCGTGAAATTGATCAAGGAATTGCGGGAAGCAAATCATGAGTTCTCGGCTGCCGGAATGATCAAGCATGTCGTAGAGCTTTCTGCATACAAAAGGATGCTTGATGATGGAAGCGTAGAAGGAGAGGCAAGACTCGAAAATATTGGTGAGTTGATTTCTGTTGCACATAAATATGACAAACTTGGGGCTGGAGTTTCACTTAGCATTTTTCTTGAGGAGGTTAGTTTGATTGCTGATATTGATAATATGGAGGAGACGGAAAATTCTGTTACTTTTATGACTGTGCACTCGGCGAAAGGTCTTGAGTTTGCAAATGTATTTATTGCGGGACTTGAAGAAGGGATTTTTCCACACAACATGAGTTTGCTTGATAAGGGTGACGTGGAAGAGGAGAGACGGCTAATGTATGTTGCAATGACAAGAGCAATGGACGCTTTGTACCTATTGCATACGCGTACGCGGATGTTATATGGAGAAACAAGGTCAAATGCTCCTTCGCAATTTTTGGCAGACATTGATGAGAAACACATTGAGGCTAATTTTGGAGGACACACCGCGCGTCAACATATTTCACTTACCGATATTGGAGAAAAGCCTGTTCCTATTGAACTTGACG
>CAYLOL010000061.1:0-4606 GCA_964385295.1 uncultured Candidatus Peribacteria bacterium | reverse complement strand
TGAATGAGCCCGAGGCTTTCAAAGCTGTTGTTGAGGCGGTAAAAAATTAGTATTCCTCTATCTCCACTCCCTTAATGAGAACTCTTGTTGATGGCCTATCTAAACCATCGGTTTCGAGTGTAGCCATTTCTTCGACAACGTCCATGCCGTCATATACGTATCCAAAAATCGCGTGCCTTCCGTCTAAATACCTTGTTCCGTCTGCTGCCTGAACGATAAAGAACTGGCTGCCGCCCGTATTTGGTCCAGCGTTTGCCATTGATACTGCTCCATAAACGTGTTTTAGGCCTGCCCCAAATTCATCTTTGAGCGTAGTTCCTTTCCCCATGTAGCTATATCCGCCTGTTCCGTTCTCGTTCTCAAAGTCTCCGCCTTGGATCATAAAGTCTTTTATAATTCTGTGGAATGGTGCCTCATCATATTGGCCAGCCTTTGCTAGTTCGATAAAGTTTTTTGTTGTTTCTGGAGCCTTCTTTGTATAAAGAAGGATTGAGATTTCGCCTAAGTTTGTGTCCATTACTGCTATTGTGTCGCCTTTTGCTGGTTCTAGATTCATGGTTGTGTCGGTTATTGTTGTTGTATCTTCGTCAACAGGATCTACGAGAGTTGGCTTTTTCTCACAGCCGAGTGCGAAAACGATTGGTACTATTAAGGATAGTGTTAGTAGTTTTTTCATGGATTTGAGGTTAATTTTTCGCTGGTTATATTAGCGACATTTGCTCGCAAATGAAAGGGTTTTATGTTAGAGTTTTGCGGCAAAATTTAAGGGTAAATTATGAAAAAGTTTTTACGCGGATTGGTATTATGGCTGTTGAAAAGGTGGGCTAAACGACGGCTGAAAGGGTTTAAGGGAAAGGTAATTGGTGTCACCGGATCTATTGGAAAAACTAGCACAAAAGAAGCGATATATTCAGTTCTAAATACGCAATTCAAGGTCAAGAAGACCCAGAAAAGTATGAATTCCGATTTTGGTTTGCCGCTTACTATCTTGGATATTGATAGTGGTTTTTCTTCCGCGTTTACGTGGAGTTGGCTCTTGGCGAAGGCTTTTTATAATTCTTTGTTTGCTGATCATAGCGACGTTTTATTGCTTGAACTTGGCGCAGATAAGCCAGGCGATATGGATTTCCTGATTTCTATCGTGAGGCCTGATATTGCTATCATGACAAATGTTTTTCCTGTGCATTTGGGGGACGGGCAATTCAAGGATTTGCAGGAAATTTTTGAGGAGAAAAGTAAGTTGATAGAGTCTTTGGGCAAGAGTGGCGTTGCGATCTTGAACATTGATAATCCGTTCGTGGATAATTTGGTGGAGAAGTGTAAGGAGACGCAGGTTGTAACTTTTGGATTTGGGGAGAAAGCTGATTATCGGGCTAGCGAGGTAAAATTATCAACTGAAGGAGTTAGTTTTATTTTGAATAAAGCTGGAAAGAAATTTGAAGCTCGGTCCAGTGTTCTTGGGGAATATCAAGTTTATACCTTGGTGCCAGCGTTGATTTGCGCAGAAGTACTTGGTATGTCTATGGAAGATGCTATCCGCGGGCTAGACAGATATTGCTTGCCTCCAGGCCGAATGGGAATAATCCCTGCAAAGAAGGATTCTGTTATTCTTGATAGTACTTATAATTCATCGCCGGAATCGTTGAAGCAGGCGTTGCGAGTGCTAGAAGAGATTGGAATTGGGAAAAGAAAGGTTGCGGTTCTTGGGAGTATGAATGAGTTGGGAGAAAAATCCGATGATCTACATGCGATGGTGGGAGAATTAATCCCTCAACATACAGACTTACTTTTAACTGTTGGGGTGGATGCAAAAATCTTCGCTGAAAAAGCAAAGGAGAAGGGAATGAAGGAGGAAGCAATTTTCACTTTCACTACAGCCCACGAGGCTGCTGAATTTTTCAAGAAAAAAATTGAAACGAACGATGTGATTTTAGTAAAAGGTTCTCAAAATCTGGTAAGGCTTGAACGATTCGTGAAAGAGTTTATGGCTGAACCTGAAAGGGCAAAAGAACTTTTGGTTAGACAAGAGAAGGTCTGGCAGGCTAAAATCTAGTCCTTTCTTAAAATCATGAAATATAACTGGTCTATAATTGGGCATGAGAAGCAATTGGAGATGATTGAAGCCGATATTGAGTCGGGGAATTTAGCGCATGGATATTTGCTTGCGGGTACGAATAGTATTGGAAAATCAACAGTAGCGAAAAAAATGGCTGGGATCTTACAATGCGACAATGATTTCTGTCATGAATGCCCTACTTGTGCTCAAGTTCGGAATGGTTCACACATTGATACTATTGAAATAAATGACGATGGGAGCTCAATCAAAATTGACCAAGTGCGAAAACTTATAGAACGTCTAAGCATGAGTCGTCAGAGCAAATATAGAATTGTGTTGATACAAACCATTGAAAGAATGACTATTGAGGCTGCAAATAGCTTTCTAAAGATTTTGGAGGAGCCTCCAACACATACTATTTTTCTTATGACAACAGATAATATTCGAGCTCTTTTGCCCACCGTTACTTCTAGAGTTCGGATTGTGAAGTTTCAAAGTGTTTCTGTTGGATTTCTGAAAGAAAAGTTGGCCAAACTTTATCCAGATAGCGAAGAAGAGGTTATTGAACATGTGAGCCTTCTGTCTCTGGGGAAAACGGGGAAAGCTGTACACCTGATGGAAAATCCTGATTCGTTAGCGGCTTACATGAAAACCTATCGCGATGTGCAGTTATTCCTTGAGCGTGAAAATATGACTGATCGTTTCGTGTATGTTGAGGAGCTTGTGGCCGAACCCGACAGAATAGAATCTTTTTTGGATATTCTCACGCACGTGCTAAGGACTAAGCTTCTGGAAGGGTCCATGGGCAAGCGTAAGTGTGTAAATACTATTTCAAAAATTGGGGAAACTGCTATGCTTCTTAGGAAAAATGTGAATGCCCGATTGGCATTGGAAAACTTAATGCTTTCTTTATGAGCACAAAAGTAACGGTTGTAGAGTGTCAGTTCTCAGGGAGATGTTTTGAGTTGCCGTTTTCAGAGAAAAGCTCTTATGGGAGTAGTGACAAAGTGGTTTTTAAGGATGAAGAAGGTGGGGAGGAGTTTGGTATTGTTAGAACTGAGTGTAAAGACACTAGGGACAAGGATTCTGTTTTGTTTAATTCAAAAATATTACGTCCTGTTACGGCAAACGATCTGCAAAAGGTTGAGGGAAATTTAGAAAAGGCTATCTCTACCGTTTCTGAGAGTAAAAAGTTAGTGGAAAAGTATGGCCTAGATATGCAAATGTTTCGAGCGGGGTATTCTCTCGATGGGAAAAAATTACATTTCACATTCACGGCTGATGACCGTGTGGATTTCCGCGAATTAGTAAAAGACTTAGCAAAAGCGTTCAAAAAGCAGATATATCTAAGGCAGGTGGGACCCCGCGATAGGGCTACTATGATTGGTGGGTTTGGAAGATGTGGGCGCGTTCGATGTAGTACGACTTTTTTGAGCGACTTGGAAAGTATTAATATGGACATGGTTCGTGTACAGGGGCTGGAGGGGCGTGGGAGTTCGAAGCTTTCGGGGCCATGCGGAAAATTATTATGTTGTTTAAAATTCGAAGTTGATACCTACAAAGAGTTGCGTTCTCTTATTCCAGCAGCAGGGGATAAGGTTAGTCTTAAAAAGTCTGCTTTCCCCGAGGAACAAGATGGCGAGGTTATTGGATTAGATGTTTTGAACCAAAAGATTCGTGTGCTTTTGAAAAGTCGAGAGGTTGTATTTGCAGAAGCGGTAGACGTTGAAAAAATATTCAAGGATGGGAAAATGGTCCCGTTTAATTATGCCGTCGACTCTGCCTCAAATACAAAGAACACTACCACTAAGGTTGACCCGCGCACCGTTGAAACTTTTATGGACAATGAATGCTTAAAATTAACAAAATCTTGATATGTGGACATACCTGTTAATCTTTTTGTCTTCTTTTGCATTGCTTGCTGTTTTTTTGAGGCGAGTTATTCTGTTTAGCCGTAGGAAAGATGACGGGGAGGTTAAGAAAGAGAAGGAAAACCCAGGAAAAGCATTGCCAGATGAAAAGGTGAGTAGAAAGGAGAAAATAGAAGCCCACTCTTTTTGTGCAAAAGCTGAGTCCTTGCTAAAAGCCGGGAAAGAGGAAGAGGCCATAAAGACGTTTGTCCAAGCTCTTGCTGCGGATCCACACCATGAGGGAACTATGAATAAATTGGCTATGTTATATTTGCAAAAGCAAATGTTCGCCGCTGCATCTGCCCTATTTAAAGAGTTGGCCGAACTTACCGAAGACCCTGTCCATTATAGTCATCTTGGAGTTGCCCTTTTCCAACAAAATGATTTTGAGGCAGCAAAATCCGCTTATCAACAGGCTGTAGGCCTAGACCCCTCAAGGCCCCAAAGGTTTGTGAGCTTGGCGCAGGTTTACCGAGCTTTGGGCGAACACCAAGGGGCTGTTATTGCGTTGAATAAAGCTCTTGAAATTGAAGAAGAAAATATTGAATTTTTGTCACTGTTGGCCGATCTTCACATTGATCTTGGGAATGCAAAAAAGGCAGGATCTCTAATTGATTATGTCGCAGAGCTGGATGAAAAT
>CAYLOL010000060.1:0-4654 GCA_964385295.1 uncultured Candidatus Peribacteria bacterium | reverse complement strand
TGCATGCAAGTTACTCGCAAGAACTGACATAGATGGGATAATTGCTCTCGGAGCCATCATAAAAGGAGAAACAAACCACTACGAACACGTATGCCGTACAACTTACGACGGAATCATGGCTGTACAATTAAAAAAGAACATTCCAATAGCATTTGGAGTCCTCACCTGCGAAACCGAGGCACTCGCAAAGAAAAGACTCAACAAAGGAGCACAAGCAACGCAAGCACTTTTATTACAAACAACCATATAACTCATTCATTATGGAGATCAACACACTCAAAGACATCCCTGAAATCAAGGGAAAGAAAATTTTACTGCGCGTAGATTTTAATGTACCGCGAAACGACGATGGAACCGTGAAAGATGACTCACGAATACAAGCAGCCCTCCCAACAATCAAAGAACTCCAATCAAAAGGAGCACGACTAATAGTAATGAGTCACCTTGGAAGACCAAAAGGTGAAATAGTAGAAGACCTCCGTGTCACAAAAGTCGCTGAATACTTCGCGGAAGTTCTAGGACATCCAGTAAAGAAACTAGACGAAGTCATAGGAGTTAATGTGAAAAAAGCAGTTAGCGCAATGAAGGATGGAGACGTAATAATGCTCGAAAATACACGATTCCACGCAGAAGAAAAATCATGCGATGAGAAGTTCGCAAAAGAACTCGCATCACTAGGAGAAATATTTGTGAACGATGCATTCGGAGCAGCACATAGACGCCACGCTTCAACAGCAGGCGTTGCAGAGCACCTACCTTCATATGGCGGCTTCCTTATGGAAAAAGAAATAGCCGCTCTATCCCCCCTCCTCGAAGAAGACATAGCCCGCCCACTCGTAATGATATTTGGTGGCGCAAAAGTAGACACAAAAGTTGGCGTAATCAAAAGTTTCATTGAAAAAGCCGACTACTTCCTTATAGGCGGAGCAATTGCAAACACATTTCTAAAAGCTGCAGGTCACGAAGTCGGCGAATCCCTATATGAAGAAGATAAAGTCAAACTTGCTCGAGAAATAATGATGGAATGTGAAAAAATGAAAACCGATATCATTCTTCCTCATGATGTAGTAGCCGCAAGCAAAATATCCGAAGATGCCGAAACAGCCCACGTCACAATCTCAGACATTCTCGGTGACATGAAAATTCTCGACATCGGAAAATGGACCGCAGAAAAATTCTGCAACATAATAGATGGAGCAGGAACAGTTATCTGGAACGGCCCACTCGGACTCACGGAAATAGAAGCATTCCAAGGCGGCACAGAAGCCGTCGCAAACTTCCTAGCAAAGAAACAGGGCATAACATCAATAATAGGTGGCGGAGACACAGCAGACGCAATAAAGCAGCTCAACATACCGCCAGATGCATTCACGCACATCTCAACAGGCGGTGGAGCATGTCTAGAATTCCTAGAAGGAAAAGACCTGCCAGGAATAGCAGTATTGAAAAAAACGAAGTAACTATTTACTCAATTTCTCAAAAGCATCCTTGATCTCTTTGAACTTCCTTTCTGCATCCTTATTTCCTTTATGTTTATCTGGATGCCATTTCTTTGCGAGATCAAGATAAGCAGATTTAATTTCAGCTTTAGTGGTCTCAAATTCTAATCCGAGGATTTTATACAACTTTGCATCAGCAGGACTCGGCTTCAACTTCTTCTTCTCCCCAGTCCCAACCTTTTTCTTTTCTCCATCTTTTAAATTCCTATCATAGGACTTATCAGCCTTATCCCTTTCACTCAAACTCCATCTCTTAATTTTATCTTGAATCATCGCGGTAGGCTTTGCGTATCTCTCACGCGACACCTTTTTAACCTTCTCCAGCTGCTCTGGCACAAAGTCAGGTTCAGGCGGCGGCAAAGTATTAAAAGAGAACGTCTTACTCGGCATCCCGTCAATAAGAAGCCTTGTATACGCCGTATACTTACTCATTGAGACAAGATCCGGTGGAAGCACTTCTTCACCAAACTGCTGCGAAATATACTCCGCATCATCGAATCCAACTTGAAAACTAACAGTAGTACCCACGTTACCAAAAACGGCATCTCGAACTTCATCCGGCATCTGCGCAATATACTGATTTGCCATCGTAAGATTGAGCTTATATTTCCTAGCCTCAGACAAAATCGTACCAAACGCTTCGGTAGCAAAATTTTGGAACTCATCCACGTACAGATAGAAATCTTTACGATCCTTCTCGGGAATATTCGCTCTACTCATCGCGTCCAACTGGAACTTTGTAATAAACATCGAACCAAGTAACGCCGAACTATCCTCGCCAAGCTTACCTTTCGATAAGTTAATAATAACAATCTTTCCCTTGTCCATAAAGAATCTGAGATCAATAGTACTCTTTGGTTGCCCGACAATATTTCTAATAACAGGCGTAGACAGAAATTGCCCAACTTTATTCTGAATCGGACTCACAGCCTCAGTCCTAAACTTTTCATTCATCCTACCAAACTCATCAACCCAGAAGCTCTTTACCACAGGATCCTCAATATGTTTAACGATTTTCTTCCGATAATCCTCATCAGCTAACATCCTAGTAATCCCAAGCATTGTAGTCCCAGGGTATTCAAGCAACGCCAGAATGGTATTCCGCAAAAAGTGCTCCAATCTTGGCCCCCAACTCTCAGCATATATCTTCTTAAAGATTCCAACCAATCCACTACAAACGATAGGATTGAACGCTGGATCAACATCTTCGAGCATATTGAAGGCAACAGCATGATCCATGTCAGAAGGATCAATAAGAACCACATCATTTGTTCTACTTGGCGGCACAAACTTCAATACGGCATCAGCAAGATCTCCATGCGGATCAATAATACCAACACCTTTCCCAGCCATAATATCCGAATAAACCATATTCTCCAGTAAAGTAGATTTACCCATACCAGTTTTCCCGATCACATACACGTGTCGTCGTCTATCAACTCCCTTAATACCAAATATCTGCTCAGCTCCACGATAATTTGATTTCCCAAGCACAGTAGTTTTTTCTCCATCAACTTCAGTCCCAGGAAGATCAGCAGGTGGTTCAAGTTTCTTACTAGAAACCCAGAAAATAGTTGGAGTTCCAACCGACATATTCGGCAAATGCCAAACAGTTGCAAGCTCCTCATTATTCATCACGAAACCATCATCGATTTTTCTCATTCTATATGCATCAACTACATGCTTTCCATTATGAAAATCTCTAATTTCAAATCCATTCAGATGCGGTAAATTAAACTGTTTTAGAGATCCAACAATCTCACGAACCTTTGTCTGCGCCTTTCTTACACTTTTGTTTTTAGGTAAATAAACAACTCTAATATTTACCTCAAACAAAAGCCTAACAACTTTATCCATAGCAGCATCCATAGCAGTTTCACGATCGTGCGATTTTGAGGATAGTTCTTCGATATCATCGTCATCAGACATCATTCCCCCGCCTTGATCAGCAGCTCTTACTTTCAGCCCCGCAGTAACAAAAAGTCCCTGCAGCCAAAACATCCAATAGATTGGAAAAAAGACAATCTTCGGCCAAACTTTTCTAGTAATAAAAGCTCTAGCATAAGCCTTTTGGAAAGTATCAACCTTGCCCAAAACTCCCTTTCGTAGAATCTTTACACATTTCGTAAATATAATTCGCCACTTATCATCTAGTGGTCGAACGACTATCTGTATCCATGCTTGATCCTCGGCATTATCAAATTTCACTAATGAAGAAGTTATTCCAGCCAAAGGATCTACGGCAACACGGGTAAGTTTATCCTCAAATTGCGGATATCTCTTGATGGGGAAAACGTCTGGATCGCTGAACTCAACCTCGGCCCCCACTGCATTCTCAACATTCGCCGGACGAAAGGAATAATCCTTGCAATCAGTAATCTCAACATCTACATATTGCGCATATATCTGCCCTTCCACTAGATTTCTCAATGCCTCCGGAAAAGCCACGTAAAACTTTATCACTCTATCAATACTCGCAATTTCAAAACTAACATGACTCGTAGAATATCCCTTCAGTTTATCAATAATACTGAACTTCCCCTGTATTCCATGCAAGGTCGCAAAAATATGCTCAGCAACTATTGGCCCAGTCTCATTTTCCTTTGAAACACGCACCTGTACAGTAACGTATTTCTCGGTCAATCTACGACGAACCTGCTGAATCTTGATAATCAGCGACAATAGCGCAATCACCGCTACCAAAGCTATAATCCCTATGCCAATATAAATCAAAACGTCACTCATTGCGGTAAATTATACCCTAATTCTCATCACTATCAAAGAAGCGTTGTAAAATAATTTGTGCAGCCAAAGAGTCCTTGTGACTTCGTTCAACTTTACCTCCAGCATCTGCCATAGATTGCATTAATTCCTTAGCCTCGAAAGTACTCAATCTCTCATCGAAAAGCTCCACCTCAACATCAAGATTTTCCTTCAATGCTAATACGAAATCTTTAACAGCAATCATCATATGATTCTCGTCATTGCCATCCATATCCAAAGGCAATCCAATTACAATCAAAGAAACGCCCCATTCCTCACACATTTTCTTCAATTCACCAATCACAAAATCCACCCCTTTATTCTCGATAATTCCCCTCGGAGATGCCAAACAAACCTCAGTATCACCTCCGGCAATACCAATTCTTTTCTTT
>CAYLOL010000059.1:0-4669 GCA_964385295.1 uncultured Candidatus Peribacteria bacterium | reverse complement strand
ATTAGTGCGAGAGGTCAAAGTGTTTTAGCCCAACTTGCGGAACTAGAAAGAAAGAAAAAACATGCAATTCAGGAAAAAGTTGAAAAGGAAATTGAAAAGGAAATCGATGCGCATCTTAAGAAACTAGAAGAAATACGTGACGAACTTTGTATACTAGCTGAGAAAAAATTAGAGCCTTTAAATAAAGAGATGGCTTTGATTATGAGGCGTCAATTAGCTCGACGTAGAATGGTGAAGGCTCTCGAGATAAGAACGGGGATTAAGGTGAGTTCAGTTAAAGAAGTTGTATTTTTCTTGAGAGAAGAAGGGAAAAGCAGTAAAAAGAAAGCCACTTTTCAGATCGAAAGAGCATATTTTGAGGATGATGACACTGATCCAGAAAATCCAGGAAGCCTACTGTTTGACTACAAGGACCAAAACGGAAAGTTAGTTGAGAGGGTTGGTGATACTTTGTTTGCAAAAACACTTGAAGACAACGAGGCATACGAGGAAATCACAAAAATTGACGAGCTAAATGAGGCAGTTACAGATAATACTTCGGGGGTTGAACTTGCAACTGGTCAAGTGTTCAAAAGAAATATTATTAAAGGCCTTAAGAATGGTAAAAACGATACCGTAAAAGAAAAACTTACGATTAGTACCGTGGGTTCAAATGGTAGAGTTACTTTTCGTAATGAGAGTGAGGGGCAAACCACAATAAATATATTTGGATTTAGTGAATTTGCACGAACGGTAAAAAAAGGAAGATTCCATCTTGAGCTTGATAGTGAACAGTTTGAAAAAGTAGTGAAGGAAAAAAGAATCCAATTACCAGGCGAGAACGAGGGGGTAGCTATATGGCTGGGAGAAGAGTTTAAGTGTTCACAAGAAGCGGTCCTCACAAAAGAGATAAATGACGTGACGGGGGAATTAGAATTTACAATAAAATCAAAAGCAGATATCCCAGGGGTCTTGTCGATAATGGTAGGCTATAAAGAAACGGTAGCTCAAAAAGAGATTAAGGCTAGCAAAGAAGAGCTGCTTGAAATGCTGGATGCTGGGTTTGCAAATATGTCGGCCCCAAAAGGAGGAGGCGCAGTGCCGGTAGGGGGTGAGGCAAGAAAAGAAGGCGGGACGTCAGAATCGACAAGTAGCACAGATACAAAAAAAAGTAGTGGCGGTGGAGGAGGTATGGGGGGCGGCGGAGCTGTAGGCGGCATTGGAAGCGGTAGTGGCGGTGGCGGTGGTAGCGAAGCTCCAACAGGAGATGGCGGTGGATCTGGTTCAGGAGGTGGGGATGTTCCTACTGGAGACAGCCCAGTAATACCAAAAGGCCTAACGAAAGATGATGTGAAAATAAAGGATGAAGTGTTAGAGACGATGGCAGAGGCTATGGAAAATGGCGGTGGTACTCAGTTTGACGATAAGAAGAATATTATTAGAAATCTGGTAAAAGGTACGGAAGGAGGAAATCTAGAGGTATTGCCATATGAAGTAATTCACAAAGTAGGGGGGATGAGCAAGGAAGAGGCAGGCTATTTGTCATCTCTTTGGGCACAGACAAGAGTGATGAGTCTCGATGATATATGGCAGATGATTAAGGCTGGATATGATTACTATATTCGTAAGTTTGAACGAAGACAAAAAGAGAAATATTCACATATTGCAAAGGATGTTCCATATTTTTCTTCAGAAATGCAGCGTATTCACCAATCGGCAGAGGATGAAGAAGTAAATCAGCACAAAGAAGCAATGAAAGAATGGGGTATCTTCCAAATTGAAGAAAAGTTAATAAATTCGAGTGATCCTGATGTGGTCAAAGCATGTATTGATACTCTCGTAGAGAAAGGTGAATTCAGACTTGATGATATCGAGATGTGGAAAACTATCAATAGGATCTTAGCGAAAAAAGGACATGGTCATTACTCGATCCCGATTCCATCAAATGGAGATCCCGCTACGCAAGTAAGTGATAGTGATTCAAGGACAGGAATGGATTTTCTTATGGAGGCAATGGATTCCATTTGGGGAGAAGGGGTATACAACACATGGCTTTCTCAGAACGATTCAAATTTTGAATCGAAAGCAAAATCATACTATGAAGAAGGAGCAAAAATGGAAAATGCTCCAGGTGGGCATGAGGAGAAATTTGCGCAATTACTAAAAATACACAAGAAAGGCGGGTATGTTAATCCGCACGAATTTGAAGGTTTGATGAGGCATGCAATAGAATATGGTAAATCAACTATGCAGGTAAAAGTTTATTATATGATAGCAGGAGTTGCCGCAAAGAGCCCGGATGGGAGGACTATACTTACTTTTGACAGGATATCTCACATAAGCCAGGCCTTGCTAACAAAATTCCCGCTCCTAGAGTACATTGCTGGTAATAAGACTCGATCTGATGGCAAAGGTGGAACTACAACATCTCCATTAACTCGAGATGACTATGTTCACTGGCTACGCATGTTTGATGGAGGCAATCCAATGAATTGTCATCCAAATGCGAATGTTGATAATTTTCTGTGGGAGAAAGTTATACCTGATGATAGAACTCAGAATCGTATCAACAAAGTATTACGTAACGCTCAAGACATTGATCATGATGATGCATTTGCATACTTGCCACCTGCTTCAGAGCAAGTAATACAAAATACATGTACGAATGTTGGTGGACAGCGAAAAGGGTTGACGTACGAAGGTTATGCCAATGTATTTCCAGGATTTAGTATGTACTTCAGGGCTTTGGGGAAATCGAGCAATACGTATAAACTTGCAGAAGCATTCAAGTCATACATGAGGTTTGAAGCAATTGCAGATAATAGGTTTGCGAAAAATGATGAAAAATATGCTCATCTAGATGATGACATGATGACCAATTCAACGATAGTTAGTGATGAGGCGCCAATCCTATTCAAAGGAGAGATGGACAAGATGTTTAGTTCAGTAGTGGAAGCGTATGGGGATCAGGACCTCATAGATACTTATAAGCTTTGCAAACTTGATACGGGAGATACTCGGAGTGACCCAAAGAATAAAAAAACACAGGATAAAGTGCAATTTGCTTTAGAGAATTTTGGTAAGAAATTTTCAAAAGTGGTAAATAGTGACGGGGGACGAAGAATGGTTACAGTTGTGCAAGCGGCAAACTTAACAGGTATGGGATATAAAGGATCGATGGAGCGTGAACAAGAAAAAATGAGCAGAGGCCCAGCAAAAGATTAAGCCTAGACCTAGAACTTTTTTAAGAACTTATCCATTTTCATCACTTCCTGCTTTTTTGTGGCATAGTCACGCACAGCAATTGTCTTGTCTGTGACTTCTTTTTCTCCGACAACGAGCATGAAAGGAATCTTCTGCTTTTCTGCATTTCGAATCCTTTTGTTCAAAGTGTCATCTGAATCATGCATTTCAACTCGCACATCCTTTTCTCTCAATTCTGCCGCAACCTCTTTTGCGTATTCTACAAATTTTGAAGAGACAGGGATTATTGCTGCTTGCACTGGTGCAAGCCATAGAGGGAAAGCTCCAGCATAATGTTCAGTCAAGACGCCAAAGAAACGCTCTAATGATCCAAGGAGTGCACGATGAACCATGTAGGGAGTATGCTCTTCTCCATCATCTCCGACGTACTTCATTTTGAAACGGTCAGGAAGATTGAAATCAAACTGGATTGTTGTCATTTGCCATTCACGACCAATCGCGTCCTTTACCTTCAAGTCAATTTTAGGGCCATAAAACGCGCCTCCACCTTCATCCAGTTCATACTCCAACCCTTCATTTTTAATAGCTTTCTCAAGTGCCTCTGTCGCCTTGTCCCAACGCTCCTGCTTTCCAACCGCCTTCTCAGGCCTTGTTGCTAGATACGCCTTGATATCCTCAAATCCAAACGCTTTCCACATATGCAAAGAGAATCTCAAAACCTCAGATATTTCATCCAAAACTTGTTCTTTACTACAGATAATATGTGCATCATCTTGAGTAAATCCACGCACACGAAGTAGCCCATGCAAAACTCCACTTGGCTCGTAACGATAAACAGTTCCTAGTTCAGCCCACCTCATAGGTAGATCTCTATAAGAACGAGTTCTGTGGTTGTACATCATTATATGGAACGGACAGTTCATCGGTTTTACATAATAATCCTCACCATCTATGTCCATCTTTGAATACATATTATCTTTATAAAACTCCAAGTGGCCAGAAGTCTCCCATAACCAAGCTTTCCCAATGTGTGGAGAATAAACCATTTCGTATCCATTTTTGAAATGCTCCTTCTTCCAAAAATCCTCAATAATACTTCGGATACGACCTCCTTTTGGATGCCAGTAAACAAGCCCAGCTCCAGCTTCTTCATAAGTATTGAATAGGTCCAACTCTTCTCCAAGCTTCCTATGATCACGTTTTTTAGCTTCTTCTTGCCTCTTCAAATACGCATCCAAATCTTCCCTCGACTCCCAGCAAGTTCCATAAATTCTCTGTAACATAGGCCTCTTCTCATCACCCTTCCAGTATGCTCCCGCGATCTTCAGCAGCTTAAACGCCCCAATCTGCCCAGTATGCTCCACGTGCGGCCCTCTACACATATCTACAAACATCGCCTTCCCATCACCCGGCATAACATTCTCATAAAAAGTCAGCTTTTTCTCTCCCTCCGCAATCAAATCTTTCGCCATTTCTACTTTGTATT
>CAYLOL010000058.1:0-4775 GCA_964385295.1 uncultured Candidatus Peribacteria bacterium | reverse complement strand
TTGCCATTTGGTAGGTTGCTGACGGGTCATAGAGCTAAGTCTCTCGCCGTCTCTTGATGAAAGCATTGTTATATTACTATAAAATTATTTTGATTCAAAATCTTTTATCAATTTTTCATACGGTTTCATTAATGGATGTTCCATGTTTTCCTTTAGCATTGCTAATGACGCTTTGAAAAACCACAACTGAGCATCCTTTCCTCGATTAAACTTTTCCCAAACCTTTTCCCCTTCTTTCTCATATACTTTTATTAAGGATTTAATATTAACAATCTTGTCTGCCAGACAAACAATCATGGCTTTTTCGCCACCTGCCTTGGTAGTTTCAATATATTTCTCCTTTTTCTCCTTCCAGTTGAGAGTGGGGTCATTGCTTACCGCTTTCACAATCCTCAAAACCTCTGGTCCACACCATTTTTCAATTTCTGCCTCAGGACAATCACTGTCCTCCAAGAGGTCATGGCATAGAGCGGCCGCAATTATTTCCCAATCAACTTCGTGGCCGCCACGTCCAAACAGGAGTTTGGAAATTTCTAACAGGTGAATGATATATTGCTTGCCGTCTCCTTTCCTAGTTTGTCCTGCGTGATGCCTTAGTGCCATCCTGAGGGCAATTTCAACATGTGGTGACAAGAGCATCATACTGCCTCTGAAAAGCGATTTGTATTCGTCTCCGAATATCTCTATTTCGTATCCTCCATCTTCGGCTCCTTTTGCCCAATCTTGATAAGTTTTGAATGAAGGATTGATAAGTCTGAATCCTTCTATGGCCAGTTCTAGAACTTCTTCTAGATTCTCACTCTCTTTGATTAGTGTATAGGCTTCCTCGTCAAAGACATCCGCATAGATAAACGTGTCTAGAAGATCAATTTTTATTAGTTTATACATATTTGTTAGGGTTATTTATTTTGTTTCGTATAAAAGAGGCCTCGATGGTGGAGAGTGCGTTTTTTCCATATTGAAGGGGTTAGAAAACAAAAAAAGCGATCAGGAAAATTCATCATGTCCAGATTTAATACCTCTGGATGGTGAAATCTCCCAACCGCTTTTAACAGTTAGTCATTTATTTCATCTGGCTTACCGCAGATTTCCCAGCTTGCCTACTCCTAGTGGAGAGAAATGAATGGTGCGAATCCGTCGCACTCGGTTCTAAATTTCAAACTTCAAGGACAGTCTTATTATAGCAATCCACAGAGGAAAGTAAAGTGTTTCCTCTGTGGATATATGGTGATTACTCCAATCCCGATTAAGTGGACCGATCAAATAAAGCACCCCCTATCATTTAATTCATGTAGCCTTTTATACCAATCTTCTTGTGATTCTAATTCTTTACCATTGTACAAAAATATCTTACCTGTCCTGTCTGCTGCCGCAATCCCCATGCTTTTTTCTTTGTGGTTCATCTCTAATACCTTCCCTAAAACTAGAGTTAGAGCATCTACAAGATCATCGTGTTTCTCCACTCCGAAGTTAATTAATTGCGTTTTGAGCAAATCCACTCCTGTCTTTGGGAATTTTACGACACCTTGCTGTATTAGATATGCTACTCCTTGTAGGCGATCTCTTTTGCTTCCACGAACTGTCACTCCCTCTGCTGGATATAGATCTTTTTGTAGTCCTTGCACGATGAATCTCTGGCCTCCTATGTCTTCTATAAACAGCTTTGTTGGTTTTCCTTTGCCTAGTGAATCAGATATTTGCTTGGCTCTGTCCAAGATTTGGTATTCAACCATTCTTTCATTTGTAGGATTTGGAAGTACATATATCTTTATATCCTTCCCATATCCGTAAAGAGCAACTGACACCATTGCAGTACAATCTGCTGAGGATTTCAAAGACATTGCTAAATCTACCCCTGTGAAAAAATCTCTGAATTCATTGTCTTGATTTTGGGGCGGTAACTCATCGTAGTATTCGAGATGTTCGGGGAGTATTATTCTTCCTTCTTCTGGCACAATCTTTAATAGAAATTCTCTTTGCCATGCTATTTCATTAATCTGTTTCTTCTCTTCAATCTTAATGTCAGCCATGGTTGGATATTTGCCTGGCCAAGCGATGTTGTCATTGTCATCTAACAGCGGAATTTCTAAGTGTTTTCCGTCAACATGACCATTCGAGATTTTATCCTTTAATCTCATCAGCAAACAATCCTCGTGCAATAAATTCCCGAGGAAGATTATTTTTGTGCCTTTGTCTCCTGCGGGAATGATTTCTCCAGTAATCCAGTTGTAGGTTTTGTCACGGCTTTCTTTGGTTCTAATACTCTCTAGATTCTCCACATCATCGGCAATTATTAGGTCAGGCCTGTATTCTCTAAATCTATATCCTCTAATAGATTGCTCCATTGAAACCGCCATGATTTTGGCGTTGTATTTGGGGATCACAAGTGAATATGATCCCCATTCATCGCTTTCCTCATGGAATGGCCCCAAGTCCTTCCTGAGCAGGCTGTTCCCCTCAAGTTCTCTCTTAATGTTGTAGAGGTGCATTTTGGCTTGTCTTTGAGTCTGGCTAACTATTACTACAAACTTCTTCTTCTGTTTCCCAAGTATTGCCCAAATTGGATATGAGAGAGTGATCAATGTTGTCTTGGCACAATTCCTGAATGCTGTGACGCAATGGAGACTTGTTTTCTCATCCTCTGTAATTCCAAAGAGGTCTTTATGGAACTTGGCCGATGGATACTTCACGTAATGACTCAGGTAGATATTGAAAAACCAAATATGGCTATCACTTACTACTGCTCGTCTTACTTTCTGGTCCTTCACTACTTGTTTTACTATCTGTGGCGTTATTTTTTTCATTTGTGTTGGTTGTTAGGTAATTTGAGTGGAGAAAGCTGTAAGGCCTTCTCCACGGTTGCTCGTTGCTCGGCAGTAAGTGGTTTGTTATCAGTTTTTGCAGTTACCTCAAGTTTTTCCTTATAGGTGGGATGATGATTTTTGAGCCAGTAAATTATTCCTGTCATATTATGATCGTTAATATTTGCGATTAATTTTGACTCTGCTAAATCATTTATAAGCTTTATTCCTTCTGCCATAGCTTCATCTGCCTTTTTTTTGAAGGCCTTGTCTATCTTCATCCATCTGTAGAAGGTTGTTCTTGATATACCTGCTTGTTTGCAAACCACCTGTATGATTGGTGTCTTTTGCAGTTGCTCAACAACTAACTGTTTTGTTTTCTTTGTGTCCATAGTTTAGGAGGTTAATTTCTTGGATTTCTGTCCTGAAATATTCTCCCAACGCTTTTTTATAACTTCAGCGTAGATTGGGCACTTTTCCATAACAAAGCATCGTCGTTTCATCTTGTGTGCGGCAATCAAGCTACTGCCTGAGCCGCCGAAGGGCTCTATCAAGAGGTCTCCACGCTTTGTGAGTATCTTGATGTATGGGATAAGAATTTCGATAGGTTTTGTACCGAAGATTATTCCCTGGCCTGAATGCTTCTCATCATCAGCGTTAAATTCAATGTGATCTGTCGGACAGTACTTCTTTCCTTTGCCATATTTCTCCCAATGTGGCTTACCGCTGATGGCGAACAGGGCTGTTTGATAATCGTTTTGCAGTAGCTTCTCTTCGTCTTTGAGGTTGAGTTCGGGTTTATCCTTAGAACTTCCTACCATGGCTATATCGTGACGATTAAACAGCTTATGCTTTGCGGCAAAACCTTGCATGCGATTTGGAAGATGCCACACAATCATATTTTTGATTTTCCAATACTTCTCCATCTCACCCCATATGATCCTGATGTTTTTCCAGTTCTCGTAAACAATGATATTGAAGTCCTCTTTCTGAATTTTACTGATGTTGGCCATCCATTTTTCAGTAAAATCATCAGGTAGTTCATCTGTACCTATGTATCTTCGATTTTTCTTTGCCCCGAAGCCTTCAGTTGGTTTTCCTTTTCGTTTTCCCTTAAGATAATCCAGAATGTAGGGTGGGTCTGTAAAGCACATGTCAGCTTTTTCGCCGTCCATAAGCTTCAACATGTCTTCTTCAATGGTGGAGTCACCACACATCAGTCTATTTTCCCCAAGTTGATACACATCTCCTTCCTTGAACTCGATCTTATCGATCTTGAGTTTTTTGAGCTCCTTTTGGATATCGAATTTTTCTGGCTCCGTATCCACATCAAAAATTTTGTCCAAATCCTCGCTCATAAATCCAACATCGACAAGAACTTCTTCATCAAACTCCAGTAAAAGCTCCCAATCCCATTCTCCGTGGTTTTTATTCAATCGAAGATTTAATTCCTTCTCCTTCTCAAGATCGGGAATATCCAAATAAACGACAGGGATTTCTTTGAATCCCAACTCTTTTGCGATTGTTAATCTGAAATTTCCTCCAATTACTTTGTTTTCTCTACCTTTTGCTTTATTTACGAGTAAAGGAAGAGATAGTCCAAACCTTTCAATGCTTTTTTTCAGTTCTTTGCATTTCTCTGGCGCCCATGTCCTTGGATTGTATTCCGACTTTTTGAGCTGATCGATTGGAACGTATACTATTTTTAGTTTCGGTTCGTCTTTTTTATACATAAAATTTTTAGTTAAAATATGAAAAAACAGCTTTTAATAGCTATTTCACTTGGTATCATTCGGGCTTTGAACTTGCCCTGGCTCATATCCTAACTAAATAAATCGAAGGGGTTGTGATTTTTAGTTTGAGTGGTAGGTAGGAATCAAACCTCCACTGGCTAATTGCACTATAATAATAGTCTTCTTAAACAAATTGTCAAACCAAAGATTTGGCTTATATTAGCCGTAAAAAGATGAAAAA
>CAYLOL010000057.1:0-4803 GCA_964385295.1 uncultured Candidatus Peribacteria bacterium | reverse complement strand
CAAGGCGACGGGTCAAAGATGGCTTCTGCAAGCCTGTTGGCTGGGGCGGAGGGATTCGAACCCCCGAATACTAGGACCAGAACCTAGTGCCTTACCACTTGGCGACGCCCCAATGTTTTCAATTAGCGCCAAAAAGCATAGTCATTAAGCCGTGATTTTGCAAGAAAATCCTACCTAAACTTCAAAAACCGAATCTCGTCAGCCCGAAATTCGCCACGCTTCAGCATTTCACCAATTATTTTCAAATAATCCCCATTAATAACCTCTTTTTTATATCCCTTCCCATAACGTGCATCTAAAACATCCACCCTCCAAGTATCATTACTAAAATCCTCAAGAATAATAATCTCCATTCCCTGCACCTCAATCACCTTCCCGCCAAGTAAACCCTTCTCGGGAGCAATCCAAAGCATCCCAGGATCATGATGAATTCCACGATACATTGATGACTTCATGAAAAATTCCTCAGCCCTCTCAGGCGTATGCATCACGTAAAGTCCAATCCCAAGAATCAAAGCCACGAGAACACTCACGCTAATCACCATTCGACCATCATAACGATACCCTTTCCGCGTCTTCTTGAAATCGAAATAAACGAATGAAAACAACAAGGCAGAAACCAAAACCCAAAAATATGGCATAACAGCAATAAACCCGCGCACAGGCCCAGGTCCCATCTTTGGCAACACATCCCAATCCACACTAAAAAGCTGCACCATAATCATTGACATAGCAAAAGCACCCATCAAAACCGCCACGACAAGCGATCCCCAAATAAAAATCTGCCTCATAACAAATCTCCACTTCGGAATTTTCGCGACTTTCCCTTTCGCGACCTTATTCATAATTTCCTTTGATACTTTAGACATATATTATTTGTTAGTTAATTTATCTTTCAATTTCGCTTTCCCACGATTAATTAGAACTGAAACGGAATTCACAGATCTCTTCAATATATCACTAATCTCGCTATAACTCTTGCCCTCCAGAAATCTCAACACAAGCACGTCCCGATATTTCGCAGGCAGTTCCATCAATGCACCACGAACCTTCTTCTGTAATACCTTCCGATCCAGATCCTGAGCCATATCCACTCCATCCGGCAATAAATCGATATACTCAGCGCCACTCTCGTTATCAACACTCACAACCTGCGGCCTCACCTTCATCTTTCGCGCATAACTCACCGTCACATTGTGTGCAATTCTATAAATCCAGCTCGAAAACGAGAACTCATCATCATATCCGTTCAAATTTCGATAAACATTCACAAATACGTCCTGTGTCACGTCCTCTGCCATCGCAAAGTCAAAAGACGATATCCGCATCACATAGCGCAACAACTTCTTCTCGTACCGCTCCACTAGAACCTCAAAAGCCTCGTCATTTTTCAGACAAAGCTTCACTATCTCAGTATCCGATTTTTTCTTCATATCAACCATATACGCTCATTATATGAAAAGGGCTCCCAAATAGGAAGCCCCTCTCACCATAACCTATTGGTTCAAAACTGCACCCTCATGCATCTTCATACCAAACCCTTTCCCATGTTTCATATTTTGACCAAATCCAGGCCCGTATCCAGGCTTCACCCCAAGCTCGCCCATAATCTCTTTCGCATCTTCCATGTACCCACGACCAATTTTCATCAATTCGTGAGCCTCAACAAAGTCATCAAAGTTATCCTCATTGATAACTTCAGCCATATTTCCACCACGATCCATTTCGGCAACATATTCTGCCCAAGCATCATAGTCACCAGAATCTAGAAGTTCATCCATTTCAGCACGATGTGCTTTTATTTCTGAACGCATTTCCTCCATTTGAGCAACTTGTTCTTCAGAAGGTTCAAGCATTTGCTTTCCGCCTCTCTCTCCAAAACCCCCATCCTGAGCAGCAAACACTGAAACAGAAGATATTGTCACAACAACCATTGCAGCAACAAGTCCAGTTAGGTAGTTAATTTTTTTCATACTATTTTGTTAATAAATATTTTTGCAATTGCACTCTTAATACGCCCCATAAGAAAAAATCTTACAAAAAATAGAAATCCAAATTAGAACACTAATATACCTCGCCCAAATAACACTTCTCACAATACATTTTTTCCGGCCGATCTGGCGCATACGCCGTCTGCAGCTTAACCCCACACTTATTACACTCCCGATCCCACAACTTATATGGATTTGTTTTCCCATAGCGATTTAATGCACGCCGATCATAGTGCAGATGAGGTAAAGGCAAATCCATCTTCCTATAAAAATTTAGCTCCTGAGCAACTAATCTGAAGGGCTTGCCCGTTTCTTCACAAATTATACCTTTTTTTAAAATATCATCATTCACTTCATCAATAGTTTCAGGTAAATCCCTAGCTAAAACAGACCCCTCCACTTCAATTGCCTGCTCATAATCAGACCATTGAAACCCTTTCTCCAACACCTCCGTCTTCCCCATTGGAAAAACAGCATAAGCATAAGTTTCATTATAACCAAAAGCCGACATTTGTGGCGGGAAAAACACCCCCCACTCACCCATCTTTATCATGTGCTCAACAACCCGAGGCACAAGCTCCTCGTACTCCTCCCTGCTATACTGCTTATTCAAAATACAATACTCCTTACGATCCAACCCCGTACACCCGAAAAGATTGCTGGAATTATAACAAAACGCAGAATAATAAATTTCAGAACAATTTCTAACAAAGTGCGAATATAAAATCCTCTGCGAATTTATAAGACCATCTGACCCGCAATTCAAAGTCGAATCAGTATTATAACAATCTATAAGATCTGAACATTTTAACCCCAAAAAGTAGCAATAACGACAATCCTCAGCCCCACCCATGGAAATCTTGAAGCAATGATGGCAATTTTTCGCACTATCTAAAAAATCACCAGTACTATTTTCGCTTAATTTTTGGACTGAATAAACAAAAGGGAGAGTTAATTTAAATTCCCCAAATTTCTTCTTAAAATTCTGAATCCCAGTATAAGTATTTAATTTGTAAGTCTTAAAAAGACGTTCATATTCATCTTTTAAGTATAGCTTATTAAAAATATGATATTGTTTATGTCTCAAATTTTTACACCCAAGACAATTATCACAAGCTATACAGGACTCTAAAAAATAACTATCGCGACATTCGTTAGAATTTTGAAGATAGAAAGAATTATAACAATGCTCGCAATTAACACACTCATACAACTTCTCGCTATCAAAAACATACAAACAATCAACGCAATCTCGACTCATAACAGCCCATGAATAATAAACATTTTCACATCTATAAGCCAAAGCCAAATAACAATTTTTATTCTCGGCACCAAAATTGGTATACTCACAATTTTCTGAAGTTCCATCCTGAATAAGATTTATTTTGGGAACAACCTTAAAAAGATCTTCAAATTGACCAAAAAAAGATCGATTAAAATCAAACTCACACCCATACTCTATGGCATCCCACTTCTCAGACCACCATTCTTTATAAGAGTAAATCATATAATCCTTATTGGGAGAATAAACTGTAACAAGAGGTTTTCCGGATAAGCTAGATTTGCCTCTATACATAAATTGCTCATTCCTGAAGCAAGCCTGTCTTTGAAACCGACAAACCGGACAAAATTCAGGATCAGGAAGCAAATATTTTTTACCAGAAAAAACTGGTGAAACTTTGTCATAAAGATCCCGATCTTCAGAATAGATTTCAAATTTTTCCCCACATTGCTTGCACTTTTTCATGTGCAGATATTAATAAAGCCCTTTGATCTCCTTGAAAACTATATTCCCAACATTACTCACGCACTCATGAACTTTCTCCCACTCATTTTCCACTCGATAATCACAAGTATCGGCCTGCGCAATCTCCTTCTTAGCACTTTCCATACGCTGCCCAATTTCTTCATCAGACATCTCGCCTCGCCCCAAAATTCTACGCTTCAAATCCTCCTCGTCACTCACCATTATAAATATTGAAACTAGATTCTCTGGTGGAACAATTTTGCGAATCGAATGGAATCCCTGAATATCAATTTCCCTCAAAACCACAGCTCCACCTTCAAGCCCCTCCATTATCTCCTTTTTACTAGTACCATAATATTCATCCTCATGAACAATCGCGTATTCAAGCAACTCACCCCCATCAATCATTTCCTTGAATTCGCCCTCAGAAACAAAATTATAAACTTCTCCATCCACCTCTCCCTCACGCGGATCACGCGTCGTATATGAGACAGGATAGACAAATCCAGGAAACTTTCCCTTGAGAGTTTTGATAACAGTCCCCTTCCCACAACCAGAAGGTCCAACTATCAATATTAATTTTCCCAATAATTCTTTCACGCGCAAAGACTACCGAAAATCTCTAACCCTCGCAATCCAAAAATCCACCCTTTAACCATTGAAAAATCCCCCATTTTCTGCTATAATTACCTAATTCCCCTGAGTCAATTATGACCTTTAACAATCCTACCAATTCTCACGTAAAAGTGGGTGAAGGGCGGCACAGGAGCTGTCCAAACCAATTGTGGCAGTTTTTCTTCTCTGCCGCCCTTCCCTACTTTTCGATGACGCTAGCTACGCCACCGCTTTCCTCTCACTTAAAGGGACGGAAACAACAAAACAAAAACAAACTGAACAAAAACAGAAAAAAGTTTCTGAAGTTCGCTTCAAAAACTCACGACAAATACAAAAACACAAATTAACGGATGGGTTCCCCGTTATAAAAGAAGACCCACGAGAACGGTAGGGACCGTAAAAGATGCAGTAGCTACATTTTTTACACCACCGCTCTTAAAAGAGTATTTG
>CAYLOL010000056.1:0-4809 GCA_964385295.1 uncultured Candidatus Peribacteria bacterium | reverse complement strand
AAGTGCAACTGTCGTGCAGGCGGGATTTTAAGTTGTTTGATTTGTTGATCAAGAGGACTCCCCTACGGAAGTGGCCATTTACAAAGAGGTATCGAAAGTATGTAATGGCAGACTTTGATCACGAGAAGACTCAGGAAGTGGATCTAGTGACTGGTGCTTTTATGATGATGCCACGGTCGGTTTTTAAAAAAGTTGGAGGATTTGACGAGAGGTACTTTCTATTTATGGAGGACTTTGATCTATGTAAGAAAGTCCGCGCAGCAGGAAAGAAGATCATCTATTATCCAAATGCAAAAGCCACCCATTACCACAAACGCTTGAGTGATGGTGCATTTTGGCCACTACTATTCAAAAAAATCTCATGGCTTCACTTGTGGAGTGCGGTAAAATATTTTTGGAAATGGAAGTAGTTACTTTTTAGCTAATCCCCGTATCACTTCTGGGTACCACTTCTTTTCTAATGCCTGGACTTTGTCTTTGAGCGTGTCAGGAGTATCCCCTTCTACGATTGGGCAGGTTTTTTGGAGGAGGATTTCGCCTGTGTCCACGCCTTCTTCTACGTAGTGGATAGTCATGCCGGTTTCTTTTTCGCCAGCTTCGAGGACTGCTTCGTGTACGCCTTTGCCGAAGAAGTCTTTACCGCAGAATTTTGGCATGAGGGCTGGGTGGACGTTTATTATTTTTTTGTGGAATTTTTTAATGAATGCCTCGGAGAGGATTTGCATATAACCAACTAGGACTATTAGGTCTACTTCGTTCTTTTCGAGAATCTCTGCCATCTTGTCGTCGAATTCTTCGCGGGTGCGATCTTTTGATTTTACAAATACTGCTTTGTATCCTTGTTCGCGTGCCCTTTGTAGGGCATAACAGTTTTTCTTATTGCTTATTACCAATGAAAGTTCGATGCCGGGCATCTTGCCGTCCTTCATTTCATCAATGATTGCTTGGAGGTCAGTTCCGTTTGTTGAGGCGAGTACTGCTATCTTGAACATATGATTTATTAGGATGTATACATAATAACCGATGAAGATGAATTTGCATATTTTAATTAGAAAATAATTATTGATATGTCTACCCACAATAGTTGCGCCAAGGAAGTCTCATTGGTATACTTATTTGAAACGTTGATATTGAGATTGTAAATATTATGCCACCCAAGAAGCGAAATTATTTGCCCCTTGAAAACTAAATCTGAAACTAAGTATGAAGGATGTTAAGGAATATCCTTGGTATCCTTCATACTTTGTGATGGCCCTTTCTGACCAACTGGACCGTCTTGTGACTTGGCTTTACGCCGAGGGCCTGGTTACCTCCATGACTATTATATTGTTGTGTAGATGGTGACACCCACAGGCAGTCGTAGGATCGACCAAAAATATGTTCCGAAACAATGGTATGAACTTTGCTAGGATTGGTCTCCATAGTTAAAACAAAAACAAATTCAATAATCTCGGAGAGAATTTATACTTTATCTTTTCTCTCTGTGGAGAATTCATTTTAGCCCCGCTTGCGGGGTTTTTTTTTGCACCAAAAAAGCTCTTCTGGGCATACATACAGATACTTACCTCTCTCCTAGAGGTTTTAATGGAGGTTCTTCCTCTACCTCTACTTCTTGTGCAACTACTTGGGATTCTGCGGGAAGTGTTATCTGCCCTGTAACCTGAACGTTTTTTTGAGCTTCTTTTTCCCTTAGCTTCTCTTCTTCCATGATTTTTTCAACTTTTTCTTGGTCCTTGTCATATACGACCGTATGTATTGGCCATGGAATTTTAATACCATATTCATCAAATTGTCCTTTAATATTTTTAACCATATCACTCTTAACTTTTAACCAACCTCCTCGAGATTCTACCCAAGCTCTAACTTTAAGATTAATAGAACTCTCGGCAAATTCAGCTATTAGAACTGCTGGCTTTGGTTCAATTAACACACCTTTTGTTTCCTTTAAAGCTGTCATACAAACGCGAACAGCATTCTCAAGATTTGTACGATAATCAACACCTACAATAACCTCAATCCTTCTGAATGGATTTGAAGTGAAACTTATAACTGTCTTTTTGAACAATTGTGCATTTGGAACGATAACTTTTGTTCCATCGATTGCCTGCAGGATGGTTGTACGCGCTTGAATTTCCACAACCTTACCAAGGCTTCCCCCAACAGAGATAAAATCTCCAATAGTAAAATGTCGACTAATTAAAATCATGATTCCAGCAAGGAAATTCATTATCATATCCTTGAGTGCGAAACCGATACCAAACGCTACCGCTGCAAGAATGGTTGTGAGGTCGATCCCCGCCATCTTCAAAGCGATTGTAATACCAAGTGTCAAAATAGTTGCGTAAGTGATACGTCCAGCTAGGATCTGTAACTCTTGGTGATCTGCGTCTATTCCGCTATCCGCAAGTTTGTTCATCATGATACTGCGTCCTAGCTTTGCCACTAAGACTGAAAGCATTACTACAATAGCTGCGGCTATCCAGAGAGGGATCATTGTGACAATCCTTTCTATAAGACCGACCAATTCTCCTGTGGTTCCGCTGGCGATATCTGAGGCCTGTGTGCTTGCTGCGTAAACTGGCATATTTGTTTTTATTTATCTTGTTATTCTATCATTTTTCGTTGTTTTATTCAAGGGTAGAGTGGTAATCTCTGGGTAGGCATCGCGCGGAAGCGCAAATTACAATTAACCCCTTTCCTATGGAAGATACTATTACTTATCTTGGGTCGATTTTCGGTCCCCTACTTATTGCTCTTATTGTTTTGATTATCTCTAGTATTAAGGAGATCAAGCAGTATGAGCGTGGAGTTCGATTTACATTTGGTAAGTTTACTGGATTGATGCAACCAGGATGGCGACTGATCATCCCTGTTTTTCAAAAACATGTTCGTGTTGATATGCGTGTGAAGGCTGTGGATGTTCCGGACCAAGAAGCTATTACGGAAGACAATGTTTCAATCAAGATCAATGCGGTTATTTATTATAAAGTTGGTGATGCTACAAAATCTGTGATTGAAGTTGAAAATTTTTATTATGCAGTTAGTCAGTTGGCGCAGACAACTATGAGAAATGCTGTTGGTGAAGTTAGTTTGGATACGTTACTAAAGAAACGTGATGAGATCGCATTTAACATTCGAGATATTGTGGATAAAGCAACTGATCCTTGGGGAATCGTCGTGGAATCAGTGGAATTGAAAGACGTAGTTTTGCCTTCTGACATGAAGAGAACTATGGCAAAAGAGGCTGAAGCTGAACGTGAGAGACGCGCAGTAATCATTAAGGCTGAAGGTGAAGTCGCGGCTTCTGAAAATTTGGCCAAAGCCGCAAAGACTCTTGCCGAATCTGAAGGCGCGCTTCACTTGAGAACTTTGCAATCGATTAATGATTTATCGTCTGATCAATCGAATACCACTATTTGGATGATGCCGCTAGAGGTACTTAGAACGATTGAGAAAATAGGGAATAAGGTAGATAAATTATGATTTTGTGAGGGAGTGCAAATTTAATTTCTCACTTTATGACTAAGAAATATGGAATATTGGCTCATCCCGCGAAGCATTCGCTGTCGCCAGCGATGTTTGGCGCTGCCTTCAAGGAAGCTGGGGTAGAAGCGGAGTATCGAGTTTTTGATATTCGGGAGAATGAGCTGCAGAAATTTATGGAAAAGACCGTGAAGCATGATCCTGTGAGCGGGTTATCGGTATCTCTACCTTACAAGGAAGGCGTGATGGGGTTTTTGGATGTAGTAGATGAAGATGCGAAAAGGATAGGCGCTGTGAATACTGTCGTTAATAAGGGTGGTTATTTGTATGGACACAATACTGACCACTTAGGAGCTGTAGCTGCGTTGAAGGCGAAGTGTGGAAGCCTAAAGGATAAGCGTGTGATGGTGATGGGCGCAGGAGGTGCGGCACGGGCTATTATTTATGGTCTACTGAAAGCTGGCGCGGAGGTATTGATCGTGAATCGTAATATGAATCGGGCTGAAGAACTAGTTGCTGAGTTTACCGAAGTGTTTGGACCGAGGTTGTGTGCTTGTTATTTTGACGATAAGAAAAATGTGGGTGAAGCGGATATTTTGATACAAGCTACAAGTATTTGGATGTTAGAACCGAAGTTGCCTGAGGCGGAAGTGAACTTTTTTGTGCCGGATGAGTTTGTTTCGAAATTCGAATATGTGATGGATATTGTTTATCAACCCTTGAAGACACCTTTGATTGAGAAGGCTGAGAGACTGGGAAAGAAAGTTATTACTGGAGAAAAGATGCTACTACATCAGGCGATTGAGCAGTACAAATTGTGGTTCGAGGGAAATGCGCCTGTGAAAGTAATGCGGGAAGTGCTCAATAAGTCACTTTGATAATTATTGACATTTTTTTGGACCAGTGTAACGTTTCGCTTAGTGATCCGTTTAACCATTCCATTACCAATTTAACCAAACCATCATGCGTAATCCATTTTTGAGGCTTTTTCTCGTAGTTTGCCTGTTATTTTCTTCTATTACAGTTAATGCCGCTACGATAAATAAAGGAGAAAGAGAAAACTATATTGATGCAACGGTAGAGGCTGCTTGTTATATTTTTGATGAAGAAGATGTTTTTGATCCCGACGTACAAGACGGTTTGACAACAATATATGCGGATTATGGATTTGATTTCACTGATGCCGAAGTTATGCAGGAATTAGCAGTAAGCTATGGCGATACTGAATATTACGAAATTGTTATCGAGGGGGTAAGTGGCTGTGTATCAAAATACTCTACTGGCGCTATTGGTCATCATGCGAAGCCTCTTGCTCATTGGAAATTT
>CAYLOL010000055.1:0-4836 GCA_964385295.1 uncultured Candidatus Peribacteria bacterium | reverse complement strand
AATGTAGTAATAATGGGCCGTACAACTTGGGAATCAATTCCAAAAGCACATCGCCCACTCAAGGGGCGCAAAAACTATGTACTTACAAGAAACCCAGAATATAGAGCTAAAGGGGCGGAAGTTTACTACTCAATTGACGAAGCCCTCATGGCAGCCGAAGAAGATGATGAGATCGAAAAAATCCATATAATTGGCGGAGCAAAAGTTTTTGAACAGTCGCTACATCTTTTAGACGGCATATATCTTACTCAAATCAAAAGAACTTACGACTGCGATACCTTCTTCCCAGATATCCCAGAATACTTCGAAGAAATGAAAGTCCTCGGAACAAAAAAGGAAGCCGACACGGAGTACGACTTCCTTCTATATTTGAATAAAGATAACGACTAATTGCTATTCTTCAAGTTTAGCCAATGCAGTATCAATTATTTCTGCAAAAGTTTCATATGGATAAGCGCCAGGAACAATCTGTCCAGCAACAATGAATCCTGGAGTTCCAGTCAAAGCCGTAATAGCTTCAAAATCAGCAAGGTCATTAGCAACCTCTTCATTGTATTTCCCTGAATCAACGCACTCCTTTACGACGGATTTGTCGACGCCAACTTGAGCAACTATGTCATATGTAGCATCTTCGCTAAGCAATTCATCGCTATTAGCGGTAGCCTCGAAAAATAAATGGTGAAGTTCAAAGAAAGTCGCATCATCACTCAATTCTCTCACGCAATTACCAGCTAAAGCTTCACGCATTGCTGCAGGATTTTCTTCTGGATTGTGAAATCCAAGAGGAACATCCCTGAAAACATACTTCACTTTGCCAGTTTCAACATAATTTTTGACAATCTCAGGGAAAATACCTAATGAATGCCTTTGGCAATACGGACATTCAAAATCAGAAAATTCAACTATTGTAATGGGGGCATTTGCATCTCCAAGGAATGGATCATCATCAGAATAATCCTCATCTACATAATAAACTTGATTTGCCTCATCTTCGGCAGCTTGCCTCTGAGCTTCGATATAATTTTCAATACCTTTTTCGATGTTTGCGCCAAGTTCTTCTGGATCTACGCCTCCAAGCTGAGTTCCAAGATAAATTAAGGAGCTAGAAACAAGTACAGCGGCGATAATAATCGCAACTGAGAGAAAATTCATTTTTTTAGTTTTTGAAATAGCCATAATGTTAATATGATTAAGAAATAAACTGGGTGAAACTATATATAATTGGGTGGTGAAAGTAAAGGGAAGGGTAGCGAAAATCAATATGTGCCACCCCGCCCGAAAAAATTATTTACCCCGCTGAGATTTTGAATTCGTGACTTTTTTACGAGCCCTAAGTACCGCATCTGCAGCATCACGATCTTCTTGGCTGAGCTTTCCTCCTCCGCCGTCTTTGGCGAAGTATTCGCGTGTCCTCCGTGTCCAGCATTTGGGGGTTTTCCGAGCCATAAAAGCTCCATTCACTACCCTTGTTATAAAAGAACCGAGACGGATTGTACCGCCTCAAAAAAAGAGATGAGGGGTAGTAATCACAATCTCTTGTAGAGAACCTTAAGCATATATGCCGGACTTGTCAAATCTCAATAAACTTCAATTTTAGATAAATCAAAAAAAAGTTGCCATTTCACGGCATACCCATTAAACTCTCCGACGAAACGATCATTTCAAAAAAGCCGGGGTAGCTCAGTGGTAGAGCAATGGATTGAAAATCCATGTGTCGGCAGTTCAATCCTGCCCCCCGGCACCATCAAAGACAAGATTAGATAGTATAATATGATTACCCAAGCCTTAAACGTCCGCCTACACAAGCAAATTGCGCCTCTCTGCGCAACGCTTTGGCGATAGTTTGATGGCTTAAATATCAAACCCCCTATCGCTAAAGCGGAAGGGAGATTTTAAGTATATCTGAAGCGCACCGCCCTATTGACAAGAAGGGCAAAAAGTGCCAAAATAAGCGCTTAAATTAATCCATGAACGATACCCCAGGCGGAAAACCAGATGATAAAGATACTGATGCGATAGAAAAGATTATGGAGCAAGTGGGCCCAGATCAAGCAATGCTCGTACATCTTGTGCTACAGCTAATGTCACAAATGACAGGAGGTTCAATAAACCAAGTAGTAAATGGGATGGAGCATGCTCAGCTAGAGAAGCTTATTGGTGGCACTAGAACCAAATTACAAATACTAGAAGTGGTGGAATACTTCCTTACGTGTATCCCAGAGATGGAAGATATGGGTAAAAATTTAAGCTCAGAGAATGTGGACGAGGAAAGGTTAGTGGCTCTAAAAATCCAGAAAATGATGAAAGCAATAGAGAGAATGGTTTCAGCAAATACTCCGCGACTCGAAAAAGAACCATTCCAGCAAGTTGAGCCATCGGAAATATCACGAGGTATTGCGGATGGAGCTGTGAAAAGAGAAGAAAAAAAGGCTCGAGATAGAAGGTTACTTCAAAAAGAGATCTACAATAGATTACTCCAAAGAATAAATGAAGAATTTGAAGAGAAGAAAATTTCTATAGAATACCCAAAAGATTTTGATGTCATAGAAAAGAGAATAGGGGATATTGCAAAAGAATTTTCTGGTAGAAGGAGAATAGTTATAGGTGAAGTAGTTGATGTAATGATGGAGAAGGTAGATGGATTTTCATTTACGGAGTATTTCAGGAATAGGGACACAATAGAAAATATATTTAAGGGGGCAAAAGGAGAGGAAATGATAAATGCGCTTAGGAGTGAAATGGTAAAGCTCGAATCTTTTCCATCGAAAGATTTCAGGGCATTATTCAAGACGAAACTGCTTTTGGAAAAACTAGATATAGCAAAAGCTTGGCAGGACCATACGGAAAAGGGTTCTGAATATTTTGTGGAACTTTCAGAAGAAGCAAATACGCAGATAGACGAAATATTAGGTGAAGGCTTCTTAGTACGAGAAGTTGCAGATACAAATGATGTTAGATCCCTTTCAAGGCTTGCAACAACAGTTCCTTCAAACGAGCATCTCTTTAGATTGATGAAAGATGCTCAGATAAAATTGAGAGTTGTTCACCAGATTATGATGTTTAAGGGGAGCCTGGATGATGGGACACATGCAGAAGCTTCTGCATCGCTTGCGGATGATATAGCAGAGGCAATAGTAATAAAAAAAGATGGGAAATATGTAAAAGTTAAGGATCCACAAGATATTAACGCAATGGAAAATGGAGAATCAATATATAATTATAAAACAACAAGTGATGGTGAGGTTGTACAAAGTATAGAAAGTTCAAAGGGACATGTTGAAATAGCTTGGGCAATTGTAGACCCAGAAGGGAAAAGTTTGAAATCAAGTATTGAAAAGGGGGTGAGAAGAAAATTACACCCAACCGAATTTTCGGATTTTGTGAGAGCTCTTTTTGTATTGAGACACGAGGACTGTTACAAAGAAGATGGAACACTCAATAGGCCAAAAATCATGGAACAGGTCAAGAAATTAATTGCTATTAATTTATCAAGATTCGGTAACGATATAATAAATGTAAAGCAGACAATATTGACGGAGGAAAAGTATGGGACAGAAAGTACAGATGCATACCTAGCATTTCATATAATATTAGACTACAAATACCCAGATTACTCTAGGTTACACAAAGACAAGAGGGTGGTTAATGGCGAAAGTGTTGATACGGCCGTTCCAACTCCTAGTCCAATGAAGGTTGAAATCCAAATTATGACACATATGACTCCTGAAGCGTATGAAAATGATCATGTGCAGTACTCCGTTGGCAAGAGGAAGCATTTCAGAAAAGTCCTTGGTGCAGATTATCAATACAAGCATTTACTTCTAGACTTAACCGAGTCGATGCTTAAAGAAAAGTTAGACTTTGGGCTCCAGCAATTTGTAGACCCATATGATAAATACGAGACACTTGACGTAAGATTTGTTAAACATCTAGAAAGAACCTTTGGGATAGGAGACAAAACCAACTGTGGAGAAGATGTAGATATAGCAACAATGGTCAAAATGGGAAGAGTCCCATTTACTGCAAAACGAGAAAGATTCATTTTGTTCCTATTGGATATAATTACTAGAAAAAACACGAGGGGGTTTTTGGAAAATGGTGATGTCATTAAATGGCTAAACGACACGCATGGTGGGAAGTTGTCAAAATGTTTGCAAATTGCAGAAGAATTAGCAATCTCGGAGGATCCGGAGAAAAGTACAAAACTTAAACATCTAAAAGAAATTTTAAGAACAAAAACAATGGTTGCCAAAAGGGCGTTAAATCCAAAAGTAAATATGAAAAATGACATTACAATCAAGAGAAAAATGCAAATAGGAAAAACTAAAAAAGTAAACGGTTATGATGTCCCTGAAAATGAAATTTTACTAAAAAAGAAACTTGGAGGCAAAGAGATCAACGTGAAATACGAGGGCCCAATTGCAATAAAGGCAGAAAAAATAAATGATAGTGTTGCAGAATACTCTTTTGTAAATCAAGAGGGAGAAGTGGCAGAGAGAGCAACATATAGAGTTACTATGGATTATGACCAAGAGAACAACAGGAATGTAGTAAGGTGTTATTTGTTACCAAGAGACCCAGAAGAGGAACCACTAATAATTTGGGATGCGTATAGTGGCGATGTGGGAACGCCGGAAGGTAATAGATATATTCCTACTAGATATACGTATTGGTTAGACAGTGATATAGAAACTGGCAAGACAATTGTGAGGAGTGAAAGGGATAAAAGCCCAATAAGTAGTGTACTTTCAGCAGATTCGATTATGAAAGTGAGACCTGGATTTGGGATGACAAAAGAACAAAAAATGCCAATAACTTTAATAAAGGAAATTGGCT
>CAYLOL010000054.1:1976-4928 GCA_964385295.1 uncultured Candidatus Peribacteria bacterium | reverse complement strand
TTGCAGCTGAACTTACTGTTGGAGAACCTGTCTCGCAGGCCCCTATAGCCACAATCTATCACTGGGACTACCTAGTGATGGCGGCAGCGGCTCTTGCTCTTCTTGGAGTTGGTGGATACATGGTTAACAAAATCATTAAAAAGAGGAAAAAGAATCAAGGCGAAAAAACTAAAGAAATAATGGACACTTTCGAGGAACTTAAGAATGCAAAAAGGCGTAATAATCCAGAAGAAGCAAAAAAACTCGAAGAAAATCTGTACACACAACTGACGGCAGAACTGCCAGATACTGCAGGTGAGATTATTGGAGATGAACCTGAAACTCCAAGCAAGAAAGACCTACAGCTTGCACTAGACATCAAGAAGGAGGTTGATGACAGTACTGATGCAGTACTCAAGGAGCTTTCTGAAGAAATGGAGTTCCCAGAAAATCCTACCCTCCATGAGATCCAAAATAAAAAGGGAATCGTCTCAGAGTTTGCTAAGGAAAAACTGGAAGAGCTTGTTAAGCTAAGGGATAAAATCCAAACCTTAATTAACAAATTCAAAACAAAGAAGGGCAAAGAAGCTTTGGTTCATCTTCTAGAGTTCGAGCTAAAAAAGTTAAATTATATGATAGCTCATGTAAAGACCATCAACCTAAAATGGCTAGCTCTTGGTGAAATGAAGGAGGATGAATATCTAGCTGATGAGAAAAATGCCGAACTCCTTGAAAAGCCTGGAGTAATGGATAGTCACGACAAGAATAAAAAAGCGTATCTCGATCTACAAAAGGAATTGAAAGAGCTTCTCAAAAAGCAAATGGATATGGCCCCTGAAGCCTTCGAAGAAAAAATAGCAATGGTTGATGAAAGTATGACGGATAGTGAGGAGAAATTAGATAAAAAGCACCTCGATGTTGTTAGCGGCAAGATCTTGCATCTCTCAAATGGCGGAAAATACAACTCTGAAACACCTATCCAATATGAAATTGAGGAAGATAGTAAGCACGAAATCCCATTAATGGAAAACGTCGAAGTACAGATGTGGGTAGACGTTAATAAAAAGATCTTCATGAACTTCAATCATAATGGTGTTTTGCTCCATACTGATGAGCTTGTTATTAATGATGCAGGAACTGATCTTGTGAATGCAAAAGACAAGTTTCAAGCTCTTAAGGCAAAAATCGAGGAATACCAAAATGGCATAAAACCTGTAGAGGAAGAGGAAAGTGAGGCGTTAATACTAGCTTCAAAAGAACTCTCTCCAGAGTCAGGACCTGTAATTGCTCAATTAAGTGAAGCTGTTACTGAAATAAATAAGCAGATCAGTAGCGGAGAATATGGAAACTTCGGTAAGCATGTTCTTGCGGATGATGATGCCATTAATTATCACTTGATTCGTATACATCGTGAGTACTTCCAGGGAGCTCCAAAAACTGTAATTCGTTTCCAGCTTACAGATAAATATGCAAAAAAAGCGTTGGCAAGCTTGGACAAACAACCTGACGTCCCAAACCATTCCGTACCATTCAAATATGAAAATGCAATTGGTGGGAAAAAGGACTATGCCATCAATATGAGAGAATTTAATGTCTCTGCAGGTGATAACAAAAATGCTCGTGTTATTCTCCCTGAAAATGGTGACTTAATGGCCATTTCTGGTGAAGTACGACTAATCCTTGACCCAGACGTAGACTATACTAAGGAAGATATTGGGAAATTGATGGGTGAAGTTGCGTCTAGACTAGAGATCGCACAACACATCAAGCCTGTAACTGAAGAGGCTGAAGAAAAACTCAAGGCACATCTAAAGGAGATCAGTAAGACGGGCGGTACTCCGACCTACGTAACAGCACCTATCCATGGAGAATATCAAGCATCACAAGTTTCTAAGGAGACTGTAGAAAAAATGAAAGAGAAAGGTTTGCATAGTGTTTACCATCAGATATCTTTGAGTAATTTAGAAGCTGCATTTAAATGCGGGAATGTCTTATCTACTACCACTCGTTGGTCGAAGGGCATCCTAGAAGAAGGCATGTCGTCCGATACAGATTTAGCCAACGATGGCGCAAGTGAGGTCTTCTCAAGAATCCACACGAATGATTCGGCAAAAAATAACAAGTGGTACTCTAACGGCAGTAAGCCTGCAGTTATTTTTGGCCCAGAGACTTTTGAAAGACTTGACTGTTATTGCTATGCATCAGATAAGTTCGGGTCTAAAGCTACTGGTACTTTTGGCGAGCGTATTAGTCCAGAAAAACTCGTAGATACGATGGTTTCTAGCTATCACGCTGGTAATGAAGTTATGTTTTATGATGCGATGGATTTGAGTAAAGCTAAATATATTGTCTTTGACGATAAAGAAGCTGTAATTGCCAAATTAAAAGCTGCAGGGGTAAAAACCCTTGGAGGCAAACCTCTAGATGAAGCTGTTGTAACTCAGCAGGAATTCTCGCAAATCAAAAATATTTAATAAAAAAATATGGAACAATTACTATCACTTCTAGAAAAGTTCTTTGCAGAAAATTCTCCTGCAATCATTAAGAATGCTTCGACAGATCAAGTTCTCTTGTGTCTAAATCCTAAAATGGAGATCCAGGGTGACATGATATTCATGCAATTTGAAAGTTTGAATGAACGTGGAGGAAATAGTGTGCAATTCAAGGGTCTGCAGGCGCAGACGGAAAACACTCTTTTCCTTGAAAATGAGGACCAGAATATCCTGAAGTTGCAGCCATTATCATTGGCTACTTACAAAGAGTACGTACAGCCGCACTATTCTGATACTCCTGATTTTGATTCTCTTGAGGAACTAGTTAAATACATAAATTTACAAAGTGAGTAATGGTAACGACACTCCAGACATACCAGAGGCTATTGCCGTAGACCCGATTATGGAAAAATTATTGGGTAATATGACGGCTGATGAATTAGCCAAATATCCTGATGCCCTTTGGGACAAAATATCTGAT
>CAYLOL010000054.1:0-1966 GCA_964385295.1 uncultured Candidatus Peribacteria bacterium | reverse complement strand
AAATTCCAACGTGTTTCTTTTTCTTAGAAAAAACCGATTTTGTAAAATTTGTTGGGTTATATGACGGATGATTAATTAGCCAAATATCCTGTTGCCCTTTGTGACAAAATATCTGATCCAAAGGTTATATCTATTCTTAGTGAGCCAAAAGCCTCTACGAGTAGGGAGAGTAAATTTGATCTTGGGGCGAAAGACCTGAGGCCAGGTGAAAAAATGGTCGTTTTGCTTCCATTGGATGGAAGTGGGATCCTAAAAGATATTGCTCTTGGTCACAGAAAGAGAGAGGAGTTTTGGAATTGTTCTGCTGGTGCGCGAAAAAGTAATGATCCATGTGGTGCATATACTCGGGTACGAGTTTTGGATGCGAATACCATGGAATGGAAGGATTGGAAGGACCCAAAGGGCTATAATCCTGTAAAATATGCGGAAAGACGAGGTGACATTGAATACGAAAATTTGCATGATTGGATACATACCGTTGGGAATATTTCTCCGATTGCGGTAGAGCTAACTAGCGCAGGTACGGATCCTAATTTGAGTGTCGTTACTGAGCACTCTCTTGATGCTATAACTTATCCGGAAGTTGACGGAGACACTGAGATACAGGAGCAAATATATTCAAAAGGAACTCGGTTTATTGATCTAGCTGGAAATGGCTCTAAGCTGCCAATTTATGGGGGTGGGAAGCACGAGGGGCATTACAATGATGCCGTTCCCCTTGGTGGGAGCAATGGTAAAGAGCATTTTCCGATGACGGAAACTCTGAGTGGAGATGAAGAGTATTTGGACAGTTCCGGGAGGCTTCATATCAAATTGCCGGCTGGGAAGAATCCTATTTCTCTTGAGATTGCTGTTGGTGATACATGGTTTAATTATAAAGGCCCTGGGAAATATCAGCTTGGCTGGGCAAAGTTTAATGCTGATTTGTACAGGGATGGATCTTCTCAGGAGAGATTTATGGATAATGTTAATGTCCCCCCTCAAGGAATTTTGTCTGGCGGGCTTAGTGATAACGAATTTGTGGCTCAGGAAGGCGATGAATTGATTTTGTCTTCATCTGCTGGGACTACTTATTTGATGGGCTGGAGAGTGATGTATGCCCCAACTGATGTAGTGGCTGAAGAGATAGATAATGCTGGGTCGAAAGCAACCAGCGTTTTGGATGAACCTGAGGTGGTGGACGCGGCTGCGAAATTGGATCTTGAATTGGTCGGCCATGGCGGCGGAACACAAGGTGGAAAATGGTATTTAAATAAGAATAGTGGCGATAAGTACTTTGTAAAAGAATATAACGGTAATCTCGATAGATGCGCTACAGAATTCATTGCAAACAAGATATATAAAGAACTTGGGGTTGCAGCGGTAGAGACCCAATTGCTAGATGGGAAGGCTGTGACGCGGGAGATTCAGAATATTGAGTCTTTTGATAGGAGTGATAGGCGCGATACAGAAAAGGTGTTGGAGTTTTTCAATCACCCTGATGTAGCTGCGGGGTTTGTGGCAGATGCGTGGATGGCAAACTGGGATGTTTTTGGATTGGATTATGACAATGTAGTGAAGACACCTGAGGGTGGCTATTTGCGGGTAGATGCGGGAGGGGCGTTATTCTATAGGGGAATGGGTAATGATAAACCGCAATTTGGGAATACGGAGGTGAGCGAGATTCAGACAATGAGGAATCCGGAGATGGCTCGTGAGGCAGGCGTGGTTTTTCATGAATTGGTTAGTGATGCCGAGGTCAAAAAGCAAATCACACAACTTCAAGCCGTTATGACCGATGAGAAAATCAAAGAAATTGTTGAGACATCGGGTATTTCAAACTCTGACGAGATTATTGCAGCACTGATTGGTAGGCGAGACTGGCTTGTAGCTACATATCTGTAGAAATCCACGAAGGCTACTTTGATTGAAAGTACTTTTTGTATATAATGCAGCAGAATTAACTGCACACATATGTCTGGACACT
>CAYLOL010000053.1:0-5087 GCA_964385295.1 uncultured Candidatus Peribacteria bacterium | reverse complement strand
TTCTTCAAAAAGACTTCCCCACCATCCTAAATCTCTTTAATGGACTTTTCTTTTTCATTTTAATTTACGGAGCGTACAATAACCTGTTAGAAATAACGGTTTTTTCTACTATACTATCAAGCGTTTTCAAGCTTTGGTATTTAGATAGAATGGTCTTTTATTACGAGAAAAGTAAATAGAGAGGGGCTTGTTCTATCACTTAACAGAATACTGAAGTTCAACTACTCCATTTTTGTATTTTTTTGTGTTAATTAGAGATAGGTTTGTCTGCGTTTCAAGCTGCTGGAATAGAGGGATTCCTTCACCGAGCAAAGTTGGCATGATAAAAATCATGAATTCATCTATTAGCTTCTCATTCAGGAATTCTGATAATAAAGTAGGACCTCCTACTAGCCATATATTGTGATGTTTATCTTCGTCTAGGCTTTCTATGAATTTGCGTGGATCTTCTTTTATGAAAATCGTTCCTTCCTCTGAATATTTTTCGGGATTCTTTGTAAATACATAGCTACTCTTTCCCTCATATTTCGGTTTGAATTGCTGATAGGTAGTGTTCCCTTGAATTACTGTATCAATTCCATTTATAAAATCCTCTGTGCCAAAATCTTTACTAAAGTATGGTTCAAGCCAGTCGACGCTTTTGTCTTTTTCTGCGACGAATCCATCTAAACTTGCTGCGATATAGAGAATTATTTTTTTCATGTGGGGATTATAGCATATAACGAAAAAAGCTTAAACAAGCCTTTTGGTGGACCAGCTCCGAAATAATTGGAACCAGTTTGTTGAGGATGTTAAACGAATATATGAATTTATTTATCCTAATAAGACAACGACTTAATCTACATCTTGAACACTAAACAACAAAAACATTAGCTGGTTTGGCACCCACTCATAAAACAGGCTTGGAATAAATAACCTCGCTATCGCTTTCCACAAAACCAGCCTGGACAAGGCCCTGGCGAAAAGGTAAACCCGCATTCCATGAAATTAAAAATTTACCAGGAGCAACAACCCTATATACCTCTAAACAAATAGCTCTAATAATCTCGTTCGGACGCACCGTCACGGAACCCATAATGTTTTCTCGACAAAAAAGCATTATTTGGGCAATTATTGCATTACCAGAAGGCTGCTTCTGAAGAAACCTCAAACAATCTTCCTGGAAATACTCCACGGAGCTATCACTCATCCGTTCCACTCCATCAAAAAGCGGAGGCTCAAAAAGATCTACCCCCATAAACTCTTTCACACCACAATCAACACAATAATTCCTAAAAAAAGGGTACTTCCCAGAACCCAGCTCCACCACTTTTTCGCCCCTAAGCCGCTCGGCAATCCCCTCCCCATCAAGAGCATAACGCAGTGTTTCCCACACATCCCCCCTTGTTTTCCCACCTAAAGAAACAGAGTTTACACCACCCGCGTCACTAGTATGCCGTCTATCCCAAATTTCCCCTGGATCACAGCCTTTGTATAAATCTATATCTCCCATCGAGCATATGTTAAAAAAGGAAATTATAATGCCTCAAAAAACCCCTATTGTCAATCTATAAAAATAGTAAATTTTTCTATACTCAGCTCAAACAAGCCATAAATAGTGGACCAGCTCCGAAATAATTGGAACCAGTTTGTTGAGGATATTAAGAGGATTCATGGGCTTGTTTAGGTCTTACAGACCCACACCGCAAACTAAGGGGTAAGCTTCCATTCTCCGTTTATCACCTTGGCAACTGAGGTCCCCCAGAATACCGAGCCGTCCGCATCAAAGAAAGAACAATAGACAGTGGTGGAGGTAGGGCTTCCTTCGGGAAATATGCCCTCTCTCGAATACGAATACTGAACTGTTCCCCCGTCTTCTCCAGGGACAACAATGTCCCACAAATAAAGCCCTGACTCGTCGCTAAGCTTGCGTTCCTCAACATACTCCAAACTTCCCACGAGTTGCTTAAAAATTTCCAGTACTTCCTCTGAAGTAGGAATGATTTCTGGCCCCTCTTCAAAACTGCCTGGGTCACCATTGCTCATGGCCATAAACTCTATTGGTTAAACAACGCAATGTTAGACTAATTATTATGAAAGCTCAAGCATAGTTAAACACAAGGGCCTGTGATTTCTGGCTTTCCCAAGCCGTCTGGTGGAGATGCCGGGAGTCGAACCCGGGTCCAAGATGAGAATCGCTAACTTCTACAATCATAGTTCGTTTTAAGTTTCAGTCGCAGCCATAAAAACAAACAAAAGCGGCTACGCTTGGCCTTATAATATTTTCGTGCGCTGTAGCAAAGACACGCCACAACTACCTTAACCTGCTAAATAACGCCTGTGACACCTAGCAGGTGTCAACACCACAGACGGGTCCGAATTAATCGAACATCTATGCAGCCATTGGAGCATACGCAACCTCGAACGCAGCAAAAAGCTTGTTCTTAGCAACGAGTGTCTTAGCAGCACGTGTGATAAAATTATCAGCACTTAATTTGCACCGGACTTGGAATATAGAGGAGACAGCGCAATCCCCTGATTGCCATTAGTGGATTCTTAGTCATCCCGTCGAATGCCAATACATCCCCACATTTCAAAGAGCCCATAGATGAAACCACTGATGTACTGCCCGGTCAACCCAACATATTGAAAAGGGCGGAAGAAAATCCTCCGCCCCATTGTTATCGCATGACCGTCAACATTACCGCCCGAGATTGATAATCACAAAACCGGTTTTCCCCGTCGGGCTGAATCCCCCGTCCACTTCCTTCATCTCAATAACCTCGACGAAAGGAGAGGGAAACAACGGGACCACCGGGATCTCGAGAAGCATGGAGCTAACCCCTGTTGGTTCGATCTGCCCATCTTTGAGAACGGCCTCGATGATCACCACATCAATAGTTGTCATCTGTGGTAGCCCGAATTGACGCATAAATTCAGCGATCAACTCACAACAGTCAAAAAACGGACATTCCAAACATTCGACAGGGTAATACACAAAGAACTCCTTCGGTTGTCAATTATACGACCTTGTAAGGGGGCCGCATTCCCTGTAGGAAAATACTGCCACTACGAAACAAGAGTTATAGAATCTCACAAAAAGCCTAACTTGTCAACCCCTTAAGCCACTTATTTCCCTGCATGCTTCGCCTTCTCTGAAAGTTTTTTCAAGCTAGTCCTCAGCCCATCCACCCAGTTTTTGCCCAGCTCGCTTAAGTTTATCCTAAGTTTTGTCCCGGTAATTTGCCAAGCGGCATTTGCCTCAAGCATGTTCACAATATTTGCTGGAGTAACTTTTTTCGACATATACAGAACAACCTCTTTTTCTTTACTCATAGGCACCATTTCAACTTTAACAGTAACAAGTTTCGCCTTTTTGGCCAACATTTTTAGCTCAATAATTTTGAACAAATTCGTAACCTCCTCCGGCATCTTCCCGTATTCTTCAACCATTTCTTCCTCAACCTCCTTCAAATATTCCATTGTATCCGCAGACGACAATTTCTGATATGCGTTAATCTTATCCTTCGCGACAGAGATATATTCGTCCGGAATATACGCCTGGACTGGTAACTCAATTGCGACATCCTGAATCTCATCATCCCCGTCAAGCACACGCCCAGCCTTCAAGTCCTCCACCGCCCTATTCAACATTCTCATAAAGTGAGACACGCCAACAACATTAATAACCCCATGCTGATTCGCCCCCAATATATCTCCTGCCCCTCGAATCTCCATGTCCTTCATCGCAATCTGAAATCCGCTTCCAAGATCACTCGCCTCCACAATCGCCCTCAACCTTTTCTTCGCATCCAGCTTCAACCTCTGCCCGTGATACAAGAAATACGCATACGCCTGCTTCTTTCCACGACCAACTCGCCCACGCAACTGATACAGCTGCGATAGTCCAAATCTCTCTGCCCTATTCACAATCAAAGTATTAGCATTTTCCAAATCAATTCCGTTTTCAATAATTGTCGAACTCACAAGCACATCAACCTTACCCTCTTTGAAGGCCATAATCCTCTGCTCCAAATCTCCACTCCCAAGCTTTCCATGCGCAACCAAAAACTTTGCCTCCGGCACCAAGGATCTCAACTTGTCAGCAAAACTATCAATAGTCTGCACTCGATTATGCAAGAAATACACCTGCCCGCCCCTCTCCACTTCACGCAAAATTGCCTCCCTCATAAGGCTAGGCGAATATTTTCTAACCTCAGTAATAATCGGCAGCCTCCCAAACGGCGGAGTAGTAATCGTAGTAATATCCCGAAGCTTATTCAAGCAAATATTAAGTGTTCTAGGAATCGGCGTCGCCGTAAGAGTCAAAACATCAACCTCCTTCTTTATACTTTTCAAAACCTCTTTCTGCTTCACCCCAAACCTCTGCTCCTCATCTACGACAATAAGTCCTAAATCTTTAAACTTGATATCTGGCTGCAAAAGTCTATGTGTCCCAATCACAATATCAACCTCTCCTTTTGAAGCCCTCTCTATAATATCTTTCTGTTCGCTGGTTTTTTTAAATCGACTCAACATCTCGATCCGAACATGAAACTCATCCATTCTCTTACTGAAAGATTTGTAATGTTGGTCTGCTAAAATTGTAATCGGTGCGATCAACGCAACTTGTTTCCCGCTCTGTACAGCCTTAAATGCAGCCCTCATTGCGACCTCTGTCTTGCCAAATCCTACATCTCCACAAACCAGCCGATCCATAGGCTCAGCCTTTTCCATGTCAGCCTTCACGTCGTTAATAGACTTGATCTGACCAGGAGTTTCCTCATAAGGGAATGTCTCCTCGAACTTATCAATAACGTCGTTGTCAGCCTTAAATTTGAAGCCTGGTGCTGCACGTCTCTGAGCATATAAAACCAAAAGTTCCTTCGCAATTTTCTGCGTCTCCTTTTTTACCCTACTTGTAACGGTATTCCATTCTGCGCTTCCAAGCCTTGTAAGTTTAGGCATCAACCCCTCAGCCCCAATATATTTATTAACCTTGTCCGCCTGATCAATCGGAACAAATAATTGTTCGTTTTCGGCATACTCCAACTTCAAATACTCTTTCGTAACCTCATCCTCTGTCTTTTTGTCCAGCCCTCCAAATC
>CAYLOL010000052.1:0-5236 GCA_964385295.1 uncultured Candidatus Peribacteria bacterium | reverse complement strand
TCTAGAATAACGTCTCCGTCATTAGCTTCGAAATCCCACATACCAACTGGAACTGCCGTAGCTCCTGCTGGAAGTGTAGCTCCGTCTGGAGAATCAGAGTTTAGAGTTACTTCTAGGTCTCCGTCAGAAACGATATCATCATCGTCGTCATCACCTGCTGGGTCTCTCAAAACAGGATTCATAGCCTGGTAAGTGATTACAGCACCGTCTTGACGAACGATAGTATCAGAAGGTCCGAAAGTTCCTCCTTGATACCCATTCAACACAGTCCATGCATAAGCTGTTTCAACATATGGGTACTCCCACATATCTGCAGTTACGTCTGGGAATGTATTTGTGTCTGGTTCAAATAATGGAAGATCAAATGCTTCGACCGCCATTTTTGCAAATTGTCCACGTAGGACAGTGTCTGCTGGTCCGAAAGTCCCTAGTGGATCTCCGTTAGCATCTGAATATCCACTTACAACACTATTTGCTGCAGCGATTTCGATCTCGCTGTATGAATATAGTGTCTCTGGAACATCAGAGAAAGATGGAGCTGCTGGCATATCTGCCTCAAGTCCAGCACCATTTACCGCGAAGATTGCAGCGTCTTGACGTTGCAAATTCACAGCCGGATTATAATCTCCACCTGCGCTGTCTAAAACACCTGCATCTACTAGACCCTCGATTGCGTCGTAGTAATATGCGTCAGCAGAAACATCATCAAATGTTCCGGCAAATGCCGTTGACACCACAAATGTAGACAAGATTGCGACCATCGAAAGGGTAGCAACCAGTCTTCGAGCATTGCTCATATTCTTGTGGTTAAAGAATTAATAAAAGGAAAAAGATTAAAAGTCATATATGATTAAGTTTTTTGTTGTTTTTATATATGTGCGCCTATGTGCGCTTTTCTTACCTGATTTTCAAGGATCGAAACTATGTATATATAAGGTGTCTGTATGTGTTGTTTGTGTGTCGGTTACACAACTGTAGCGCAATTGTCACTTAAATAAGCTAAGTGACTATGTGCGTTTTTTTTGGCTAGTGCATGCGGTCATTCCCATAGCCGCGGTACACTCCTCGTTCCTATTGTATCGGAGATAATCTAGCAAAACGACTAGTCGCGGTCAATGATATTGCGCTTTGCCAAGGGATTAATCGGCTTTCAGTATACTTACATTTAGTGATAATTCAACACTGGGTTTTCGTCTTACTGAAGCCAAAATTGGCGGAACAAGATGTTCGGTATGTATAACTGTTTTAGGGTGTTTGTGTTTCAAAAATACGCGTGACATATTGTGAGTATATTGTGATTCTGTTGAACCGCAAAAATGCTTGACTCGTTTGCCCTTGTTTTATGTTTTTTGCTTGCGGAATTCGCGTTGTGTATACCTCGTGATTTAGTTTGCTTTTTCCGCTAAAGAGACGGGCGCTTTGGGTATGCGGAAAATTGAGTAGTTGATTTGACGAAAGTTTTTAGTTATGGTTTCCGTGAAACTACGTTTGGATATTCCCAAAATTTAAATTTGTTGCAATGGTTTTGATTTAAGTTTAACTCTCAAGATGAAAAGAATAATGATAATTGGTAACTCCCCCCTCCCAACTGACAGCGAAAAAATGCGTCCCGCTGCGGGTTTGCGGACTTATCAATTTCTAAGGCCTTTGGTTGAGCCGCATGCACAAAGAGTCGGAAATGATGGATTAGCCTTCTCAGGGGCTAAAAAAACGCCTTTTAAAATTTCGCTTGTGACTATCGCGATGCCTGAGTGTTATGAGAAAGAGCCTGAGGAAAAAGAAATGCGTCAATCAAGCGATTTCTCGCATTTGAGATTGTCAAAAAATGATCCGAATTTGATTAAAAAAATCCAAAAAATTCATGATGAATTCCATCCTGATGCGATTATCTCGGTAAATACCTATCCTTCGTATGTGGCTGCGCAGCTTGAGAGCCGTGCTCCGCTGTGGGCAGATCTGAATGGATGGGCGATGGCGGAGGCGCAAGCACAAGCGTATAAAGTTGGATCGGATAATTATTTGGGCCACTATTACGAAATGGAGCGGACCGTGTTGGAGCGGGCAGATAAAATCTCAACTGTGAGTGTTCCACAGAAGTTCGCGGTTCTTGGCGAGTTAGCGATGCTTGGAAGGCTGAATGAAGCTACTTTTGGATATAAGTTTGCGTACAGTATTGCAAATGGCACTGAGTGGTTTGAGGGCGAGAAAGTTAAGAAAAAGGAAGTCGAAGAACGGAATAAGAAGCTTTTTGAAAAATTGCCTGAGGATGCTTTCGTCGTTTTGTGGCTTGGAGGATACAACACGTGGGTCGATGAAATCACGCTTTTTAAAGGCGTCGATGAAGCTATGAGTAAGTGCAAAAACCTCTATTTTGTTTCGACCGGAGGTGGGATTGAGGGACTTGATAACGGGACTTTCAAAAAGTTTAAGGATCGAGTTGATAAATCTAAATATAAAAATCGTTTTAAGTTTTTAGGATGGGTGGACACCGCAGATATCCCTTACATATACAAGAAAGCAATGGTTGGTCTCAATGTTGATCGCAAGTGTACAGAGACATATACCGGCGCGCGAAATCGCATTAACGAAATGATGAAGTTTGGGCTCCCGGTGATTACAACTTTGGGCAGTGAAATTTCACGTGAAGTAGAAAAAATTGAGGCTGGAGTTGCCGTTAAAAGTGGCAAGTCTGATGAGTTGTCTGAGGCAATTATCAGGATGTACAAGGATTTGAAAAATCGCCACGGATACAAACTAAAACAGTACGCAGAAAACGGAAAGAAATATGTCAACACCGAATGCAACTATGAGTTTTTGACTAGGCCACTGACTAATTGGCTGGATAACCCAAGGCCTGCACCGGACCGAGGGGTCAGGGTCGGCTTCGGTAAGAAATCGGCTATTAGAAGCGCATTTCAGTACCTTAAAGATAATGGATTTAAGAAGTTCTTCAAAAAAGTGATGCAGCGAATCAAGAGGTGAGTAATAAAAAATGGCTTGAAATAGAGCCTTTTTAAAAAATTTGTCAATGAAAAAGGGTTGTTTGTTGTACCCAAAATTCTGATAATGGGGCGTGACAAATGTTTCTATATATATCTCGGCGATATGCCGTTAATAAATCTATAAACTCATTCCCATGAAAACTAGTTTGTTCTCGCCTATTTTCACCAATGTGAAGAAGGCTTTATCTATGTTCAACCTCGTAGTGTTATTTTTGACTGCTGTGTTGAATTTTGCATTTGCACCAATTGCAAGTGCTGTTGGACCTGGCGATTGGTCAAGTCCAACAGGCGATGATCATCAAATTAATCTAACCATTGATTGGGATGATTGGGCTTCACAAACTCTCTATGTATTCTTTTGGTATGACAATAGTGAAGATGAGTCGCCTAATGCGATGATTACAATCCCTTTTGGGCAGACGACAGGAACTGCTTATGCCCCCCACCTAGAGGGAGCAACTTCTGTAGAAGTAATTGGCGGCTGGTATGAAGGCGAGGATTCTAGCGGCGAGCCTGATATTTATGGTTTTGCTGATGATGTGGATATTGCTGGAGCTGGGCCTACTGCATCAACGATAGCCATGGACGAATTTATGATTTTTGAGGCTGTCCTGGATACGAAAGATGGAATGGATATTTTTGTTGAGTTTTCTAAGGATGTTGATACTACTTCAGGATTAAACGTTAATAATTATAGCTTGGATGCAAGGGGAGATAGCTATGCTCCAACTGCTGCCTCTCTTGACGAGGAAGACGGCATTGATATCCCAAATGCTGTTTATTTGGAATTTGGTACTTTTAATCCAGGGATTTATGATCCAGAATTAGATATTGAAGAATTGGTGCTTTCTGTTTCTAATGTTAGTGATATTAGCCTTGAGGAAAGTATTACTGATGATATTGATGTTGAGGAGGATAAGGGCGAAGAGGATGGTGATATAGAAACGGGAACTGTTACATTAAGTGAAGGTGGACCAAGTATCTTACTTAGTCCTTCTGGGGAAGCCGAGCACCCTGCGTCGGCTGATGGTGTTTATACTGTTGCGGCAGAAACTTATAATGGAGAAAGTTCATATACCAATGGAGCTTTCTATATCTTCTGGGATCAAGGTGGTGATGGAGGAGGCCAAGATGGTGAGTGGGATTTATCTGATGAACTTGGAGGTGACGAATATGCATGGAGCGATGACGAGGATGTGCTTGGAGTTTGGTTAACGAGTGATGATGAGATGCCTGAATACTGGGATGAACCAAGTGGGAGTGATCACATTGTGAATATAACTTTGACTACTGATAATACGGGTGACTGGCCAGATTGGACAGACTGGGATTCTCAGCCTATGACAATTTTGGCAATGGCTGGGGACCGCATGGGCATGATGGAGGCAGCAGGCCCTGGTGAATACACTCTTTATATACCAGATGATATATCTGCAGCGGCGGTTATTGGACTTTGGGGACTTTCGGGTGACAAGTTTGATGCTGTTGGTGTTGTGACTATTAATGACCTGACTCAACCTGGCGCTACCGATATTGACCTTAACGTAGAGTATGGGCCTGGTAGTTTTGGTGGTGAGGAGGAGGAACCACCTGCCTCTCCACAGGAACTTGAACTTGCTGTTAATTCTGTGATTGTTGATTCTGCTAATCCTAACCTTGTTTACATTTTTACTAATTTTGACGTAAATGGAGCGTCAGCCAGTTCTTCTGATAGTAATGGTGACGCTGTTTTGTCAAACTACACATTACATTCAGGTGGAAACACTTATAATCCTGGTACGGCTGTTTTGGGAGGAACAGATTACAAAGAAATAACTTTGGACTTTACGAGTAGCTTGAGTGAAGCTGGGGTAACTCCTGGCGTAGATACTCTCGATATAACAGGTCTTCAGGATTTTGATAATTCACCAATAGATACTGTCTCAGGCCATGAAATCTCTACCAACGGGATGAAATATATTTACATAATAGATGCCGCTCAAGGCCAAGCCGATGCTTTTTTTCTTTACCCCCTAGACCCCACAACTGGTACTAATGTTAATAATTATACAATTCACTTCACGGAAGAAGAGTCAGCAGTAGCAAGCAACGTTTCACTTGGTGAAAACAATACAGCTGCTTACCTTGACTTCCCCACTGCTCTTTCAACCTTTGGGTATGATAGTATTGTTTCTAACGGTGGGCACTGGCTCACAACTTCAAATATTTTGGATGCAGAGTCTAACCCGGTAACT
>CAYLOL010000051.1:0-5385 GCA_964385295.1 uncultured Candidatus Peribacteria bacterium | reverse complement strand
CAAAAAAGAAAGAAACGATTATGTCTCAAGTATCTTAATTCGAAGAATATTGATCTACGAATGAATGCTGCTGTTGCTCTCGCAAAAATGGGGTACGGAAGAGCAATCCCGGTTGTCATTGATATATTGCTATCTGATAATTTCAAAGCTGCTCAAAACTTAAAGTTAATGCTACCAAATATTGGAGTGCGAATTTCTAAGAATATTGATAAGATCATTAGGCATATCGTGGCTCAAAAGATAGAAGAGATCTTAAGGGATGACCACGAAGCTTGCCTTGAAAAATTGGAAGAAAAGAAATTACTAAGTTTGCGATGGTGGTATCTTCTCGTCGATCGATATGATGAAGTAGAGAACATTAATAAAGTATTGAAATCTGCATAACCTCACATTATGGAAAGTACGCTAAAAATGGACATCCTCGACCCAGTAAAAGCACAAAACTATCAAGTAGTTAAGTTTGAGGGGGAATTTGATAAGATTGGTTATTCTAAAATAGAAGATGACTTAAAGGCTTTACTTGAAGAATTTCCACTACAGACAGTAGTTTTTGATTTTGCAAAATTGAAGTTTATAAACAGTGAGGCTATTGGTTATCTTATGGATATACATGGTCATTTGGTGAAGAAGGATCGAAATCTAGTCATAGTTGGGCTGCAGGACAATATCGATGATATTTTCGATACAATTGGAATGAAAGACGTCGTTCCGATTTATAAAAGTTTGGGCGCATTCATCAAAACAAAAAAATAAATCAAAATGATCCCAATGCGAAAAAGCATAATTAGAAAATTGTTTATTTATCTCCTGGCTTTTGGTGGAGTGATTTCTGGAGTGACTTTTTACTTTTTTATGGCTGATACCCAGATGATTCCATTCTACATACTTCCGATTTCGTTGGGTATTTTCCTGTTTTTGTTTCTATTATTCTACATACTTAGTTTTGCTCGTCCACTACGCGCTATTGTTGCTCAGATGCAAGCGGTCATTTCGGATGAACACTTTTTGAAGATCTATACAAAGCGAGTAGATGAAATAGGGGTGATTGCGCACTTTTTCAATAAAGTGACGGAAGGGCTGGGTGCTGCTAATGAGGGAATTGAGGATCATGACAGAATGCTTGACGAGCTTAATGTCGCTTCGCAGTTGCAGGCGGATATTTTGCCGAAGCAGAATGTTAATCTTCCTGGCTTGCAGATCGTGGCGAAGAATAGACCAGCCACTGAGCTTGGTGGAGATATCTTTGATTATGTAACTTCGAACAACAAGACATATATTTATATTGGGGATGCTACTGGGCATGGCGTTGCAGCTGGGCTGATTATGTCTATGGTGAATGCTTTTGTTCGGGTTTTCTCGGATATTCATGATAACGCAAAGGATGTTCTTGTTTCCGTGAATAAGCATTTGAAGCAAAGGCTAAAGAAGACCATGTTCATGACTGTTGTAATGCTTTGCTATAACCATAAATCTGGCAAGATGACATATGTTGGAGCTGGTCATGAGTATATTCTCGTGTACAGGGCCGCTACAGGTGTGTGCGAGGCTATACAGTCTGGAGGGGTTGCACTTGGTATGTTGCCTGACAATTCAAAGAATGTTGTTGAAAAAGAAATCTCTTTAGAAGATGGTGATTTTATTGCTCTTTATACTGATGGAATTACTGAAGCTCGAAATAAGACTGGTGAACAGTATGGGCTTGATAGGGTTAAAAAATCAATGATTGAATATGCAAAAGAGTATAGTGCCGAGGGAGTTAACTATCGTATCGCACGTGATGTTTCGCAGTTTATGGAAGGGACTGTGCAAGCTGACGATATGACTTTGATTGTAATGAAACGAGATAAGGATATAATCCAAGGCGGTAAATTAGAAGATCCAAGCACTTCTTGGAAGTAACAGATTTTATGAAGACATCTGATTTTGACTACTTTTTGCCAAAGGAGTTGATTGCTCAAGACCCTTTGGACAAACGCGATATGTCGCGACTTCTTACATATGACTCATCTAGTAATGATGTTTCACATAAACAGTTTTTTGAGTTGAGGAAGTTGTTGCGCAAGGGTGATGTTTTGGTTGTAAATAGGTCAAAGGTTATCCCGGCGAGAATTTTGTTTGATGTTGATGGGCGTGAGTGTGAGTTGTTTCTTTTGAAGAAAGTTGAGGAAGGGAAATATCAGGTGATGGTGAAGCCTGGGAAAGTTTTTAAGGAAGGAGCTAAATTTAAGATTAATGATGGGCTGTCGTGTGAGGTTGAGGCTGTTCTGGATGATGGAACGAGGGTTGTTGAGTTTATTGGTGGTGAAGACGCTGTGGAGAAAGCTGGCGTGACTCCTCTGCCGCCGTACATTACCGGAAGTCATGCGCGTGCTGACCAATATCAAACCGTTTATGCTGAGGAAGAAGGAAGTGTGGCTGCTCCTACTGCAGGGTTGCATTTTACTGATGGATTACTTAATGAGTTGCGAGAGATGGGAGTGCAAATCGAGGAGGTTGTTTTACATGTTGGGCGAGGAACATTTTTGCCAGTAAAGGCGGATAATATAAAGGATCACGTTATGCATGAGGAGGGATTTGAGATGAGCGCTGAAGTTGCTGAGGTTTTGAATAAGGCAAAGAGTGAAGGGCAGAGGATTGTGGCGGTTGGGACTACTTCCGTAAGGGTTTTGGAAACGTGTCGTGTGGATGGAAAGTTTGTTCCACGAGTTTCAAGTACGGATATTTTTATCTATCCAGGTTACAAGTGGAAAGGTGTTGATGCGCTGATTACCAATTTCCATTTACCGAAGAGTACTTTACTGATGTTGGTATCGTCGTTTTTGGAAAACAAAGGTGTTGAGAATCCGGTCGAGAGGCTTTTGGAGCTTTACGAGATCGCGAAATCAGAGAAGTATAGGTTTTATAGCTTCGGGGATGCGATGTTTATTTTTTGAGCCATTTTGGAAGCAGGCGGGCTTTTTGGATTCCGTGGATTTGCATTGCCAGGTCCAGTTCGTCGAGGCTTACTTTTCCGAGGTATAGATCCTCTAACTTCCCATCATTTTCCGTGAGGAACTTTTTCACCTTATTGTATCCATCGTAATAAATGTAATCTTTTGTGAATGCTCCAGAACGAGATGTATCAGCAAATCCCCTCTTTGCTTTTAGTGCTGAACGGAATGCGATTTCTATCGGAAGACCGTGTGCTAGTATTTCCTCAAACGTTTCCACGAAAGATCCACTCAGTGCTTTATTTATCGCAATCACATGAGATAACGCTCTGAAGTTTTTCTCAAATGATACGTGCCTTTGCTTTTCTACGTTATACATCGCAAGACCTTCTTGAGTTTCGAGATAATTTGCGAGTCCTCTGTTGAATATTTCGTATGGCTGGTTTTTCCCGTTTTCCGCCGTGATTATATGTGTTTCTATTTCGTGGATTATTAGTGATTCAATTCTTTCCATGCTGAATTTTGCGTCTTTATTTACGAAGAGCCTGTTGTTTTTTCCAGCTACGCAGTTTGCGACCATATCTTCCTTTATCTTTACCTGCCACGCATCAAGGTTGTAGTACTTGAATACTTCTTCAAATTTATTCTTTGCCTCTTCGCTACTATATATAGCTTCTTCATTTTTTATCTTATTGCCATCTAGGCTTTTTATTAGTGTTGAGCACTTTTCGACGTCTTCTGTTGTAGGCTTCCCAAATAGTTGTATTGATATTTCGCTGAACCTTTCTTCATCTACCGACTCTAAGAGTGCAATCTTTTTCGCTATTTCTTTCTTTTTATTTGAGAATATTTTTCCCAGCGGTGAATCGTCTACTTTTATCTTCCCGAGCTTTTCTACAAGTTCGAGTGGGTCGAATTTCAGATTTGGGTATTCAAATTGTGGATTTTCCTTGAAGTTATTGAGGAATTTCTTTTTTTCGCTTTCTAGATTTGTTGGCCGGAGATGAAATAGTAGTTTTATTTTGTTGTCGATTTGTATCAGGTCTTGATCCACTTGATAGTAATTGACTGCTTTCCTTCTGAATTTGCTCAAGAGTTTTTTTACTGGTTTCTTTTGAGTTTTCGCCTTGTTATCTTCGGATATACTGCTGTCTACCAAAAAGTCTTTTAGGTCTCTATTTCCGACTATTAGGTTGAATTTTTTACTTGGGATTTTTTCTACATCCGCTACTGTTTGGATCCTTTTTCCCTTTAATGTGAATTTGAGTTTGAGTGTTGATTTCTCATCATCGTAATCTTTTGTGTTATCCAGTAGTCCTAGTTTTAATGCTATTGCTTCATCGATTATACTGCGGTCTTCTCCGGTGTCGATTTTTGCAGCTACTCTGTTCGTACCGATCTTTTGAATTATTTCTACGTCTTCCGATACTCCGACTACTTGTTTTCCTGATAGACTTTCAATTTCTTTCTCGACTATGTTCCCGAACATATCTTTTGCTATCCTCACACCCTTTATTGGACTTGATACTTTTACTCCTTCAATTCTCTCGAGACGTTTTCTTAATGGTGCTAAATTTGCAATCTGCACGCCGAGTCCTGCACGCGCGTTGATTTCCAGCAGAACTGGCCCTGTGTTTTGATCAAGACATATGTCTGCTGCGAGATACCCTAGATTTGTTATTAATTGCACTTTTGAGGCTATGAGAAGTATTTCATCCCAATTTGGTATCTTGAGTCCTCGTATATCTCCTAGGCCATCTGGTAGTTTGTCTATTATTTTATTTCTATTGGCGACAAAGGTTGTTTCTCCTTTTGCAATATCTATTCCTACCCCGATTGCTCCGAGATGTAGATTTGCTTTTCCTCCTGATTCTTTTGTTGGGAGCCTAAGCATTGCCATTACCGGTATTAAATTGTGAACTACCACGCGAATATCAGGCAGCCCCTCGTATGAATATTTACCGACTATGTCGTCCGAGATCACATATTGCTCAAAGAATGCTGAGTCTCCTACGTTTGATATTGAAAATCTTCCATCCAAAATGTCGTAAATATGGTCGATCAAATCCTGTTTTGTAATTTTGCCACTTCCGGCTGTTATCCAGTGATCGCCTCGTTTATTCACGATTACTACAATCCCCTCTCCTCCAAAACCGTGATTTGGCTTTAAGACAAAGCTATTCGGCAGCGCATTAAAATCAAACTTCTCGATTTCTTTTTGATCACGAATTATTCCGTATAGTTTTGGCACTGGGATCTCTCGAGCCGCCAAAAACTGCTTGGTTTTTATCTTATCGTCTGCAAGTTTTATTGCCTTCTTCCGGTTGTATGGCCGGATGTAAAGAAGGTTCCTTGCATTGATACCTAGAATGCCTTTTGCGTTAAACTGCATATTATTCTTCTATGTGTCTTAATACTTCGCGAAATCTTATTAATTCGAGCAGTCGTACACCGC
>CAYLOL010000050.1:0-5468 GCA_964385295.1 uncultured Candidatus Peribacteria bacterium | reverse complement strand
TTTAGGTGCTTGCCTGGACTACAACTCCTTGGACTTTGCCTGGAAATGTGGCGTTGGCGCTTGGTAATGATGTGAAATACGTATTGGTGAAAGGAAAAACCGAAGATGAAAAAGAGGAACTGTATATATTGGCTGCTGACCTTGCTGATGCGGTTTTGGGTGAGAATAATTATGCAATTGTTGAGAAAATCGATACAAAAAAACTGGATAGTACACATTATGAGCCGCTTTTTGATTATTATTTGAAATCTGATATTGAAGGAGAGAAATACTCTATTGGTCTTGCTGACTTTGTTACTACTGAAGATGGTACCGGTGTTGTACATATCGCGCCGATGTTTGGTGAGGATGATTATGATTTTGGAATGAAAAAGGGATTGGCGTTGATCCAGCATGTTGGTATGGATGGCTTGTTTAAAGAAGAGGTGAAAGATTTTGCTGGGAAATTTGTTAAAGGCGAGGATTTAAATGTTGCAAAATTTTTGGATGCGAAAGGCCTTCTTTTCGAAAAGCATAATTTTAAGCATAGTTATCCTCATTGCTGGAGGTGTGATACTCCGCTTTTGAACTATTCAACTGAATCATTGTTTATAAAGGTGACTGAAGTTAAGGATAAATTATTGAAGAATAATAAGAAGATTCATTGGCAGCCAGAACATATTGCCGAAGGACGTTTTGGAAAATGGTTGGAGGGTGCTCGAGACTGGGCGATTTCTAGAAATCGTTTCTGGGGTGCTGCGATTCCCGTATGGAAATGTGAATGTGGAGAGCAGGTTTGTATTGGTTCTGTAGAGGAATTGAAAGAAAGGTCTGGAGGAAAAGCTCCGGAACGAGACGGAAAACTCGACTTACATAAGCCATATATTGATAATATTACTTTCAAGTGTGGAAAGTGTGGCGGAGAGATGAGGAGAATTTCTGATGTATTTGACTGTTGGTTTGAGAGTGGATCTATGCCGTATGCGCAATTGCATTATCCTTTCGAAAATAAAGCAGAGTTTGAGGATAATTTTCCGGCAAATTTTATTGCAGAGGGATTGGACCAGACTCGTGGCTGGTTCTATACATTGCACGTGATTTCTACGATTTTGTTTGATAAACCTGCGTTTAAGAATTGTATTGTAAATGGAATAATTTTGGCAGATGACGGAGAGAAATTATCAAAGAGAAAGAAAAACTACACACCACCTGAGGAAATATTTAATTCATTGGGAGTTGATAGCATGAGGTATTTCTTGCTAAGTTCGCCGGCAGCGATGGCGGATGATGTGAGATTTTCCGATGCGGCTGTTGATGAAGTTGTTAAAAAATTAACATTAACATTCTGGAATACTTATAGCTTCTTTGTTACTTATGCAAATATTGATAAATGGGAGCCAAATAAGGATTTCGCGGGATTTGAGCCGAAGAATAAACTAGATAAATGGATCCTTTCGGAGTTGAATTCTCTGATTTGTGACGTGACTGAATCAATGAACAATTACAATCTTCCAAAGGCTACTCGACCTTGCCTGGAATTTTTGGAAAATCTATCGAATTGGTATGTGAGGAGAAGTCGTCGTCGTTTCTGGAAGAGTGAAAATGACGGAGACAAAACCGAGGCTTACCAAACTTTGTATATGGTTTTGGTGGAGTATTCAAAATTGATTGCTCCGTTTATGCCATATATTGCCGATAAGGTTTATCAGAATCTGACTGGTAATGAGTCTGTGCATTTGGCGGATTGGTCGGAAGCAGTTGGTTCTCGAATTGATGAAAAATTAAACGAGGAAATACGAATGGTGCGACAGATTGTGACTCTTGGACATAGTGTGCGAGCTAGGGCAAAAGTAAAGGTTCGACAACCATTGGCGAAAGTTGCTATTGCGCTTCCAGAAGGGATTAGTGCAAAGATGGTTGAGTCGCAAAAAGATGTAATCCTAGAGGAGCTTAATGTGAAGGAACTTGAGTTTATCAAAGAAGCGGGAGATGTTGTGGAAACTTATGTTAGTCCAAATGCGAAAGTTCTTGGGCCAAAATACGGTGGCGATGTCCAGAAGATTATCCAGATGGCAAAGAGTGGAGAGTTTGAAATGATGGAAGATGGGAAAGTGAAGGTTGGAGAATTTATGCTTGAGAAGGGGGAGGTGGAGATTGGTTTCAAAGGGAAGGAAGGATTTGATGTGGATAGTGAGGATGGAATGGTTGTTGTTCTTGATACAAATATTACTGATGAGCTCAAAAAAGAAGGATATGCCCGTGATATTGTTCGTACGATACAGGAATTGAGAAAAGAGGCTGATTATCAAGTGGACGATAGAATCTATGTAATGGTAGAGACTGATGGTGATGTGGAGGCTGCTGTGACTGAATTTGCGGACTACATCAAGGCGGAAACTCTTGCAGATGAACTACAGCAAAGTGGCAATATGGAGTGGGATAAAGAAAAAGAGCTCGAAATTGGCGGAAATAATGTTAAAATTGCGGTAAGAAAATAATTTCTATGAAAACTCTCAAAAAATTCTTGTTGGCGATTGTCCTGAATGCGTTGGCGTTGTATGCGTTGACCATGCTTCTTACGGACATTAGTTTTACTGGTGGAGTTGAGTTTTTTATTGTAGCGGGAATTATTATTGGACTGATTAATACTATTGTGAAGCCAGTCCTCAAACTCGTGACCTTGCCACTCATCTTTGTGACTGGTGGACTTTTCTTGATTGCAATAAATGTCTTTAGCCTGTGGTTTTTGAGCTATTTCCTTGAAATTGCTCAATTTCACGAACTTTCAATTAGCTTTCCAAATATTGGTAGCTATGTTATAGGATCTGTACTCTTTGGAATTATCAACTGGGTAGAACACCTACTCATTAAAAACAATTAAAATGAAAACTGCATTACTCGCATTCCAAGTTATTTTATCTATACTTCTAGCTATAACAATTTTAATACAACAAAGAGGGTCTGGATTGGGCGTTGCTATTGGTGGTGCTGGCGGGGGAGGATTCCACACTTCAAAAAGAGGAGCTGAGAAATTCCTAGAGATTGCAACTATCGTTCTTGGGATCTTGTTTGTATTGAATGCATTGGCATTTCTTTTTGTGTAATAAATCTTAATGAAGATTGTAAAATTTTTTGTAGGAGTTTTTAAGTCGTACGGATTTGTGGAGGTTATGATATCTGTCGGGGCTTTTGTCGTGATTTTGGCAATGTTCGTGAAGATGCTGATTTTTCCTTATGGGATGCTGAATTTTGGTGTTTCAAATATCTATACTGAGGGAATTGTGGCGAGGAATGGTATCCAAAATATTAACCCTTTGTTTGTTGATTACAATGAGGCTGATCGTGAGATTTCGCGGTTGGTTTTTTCTGGTTTGATGAAATATGATCCCGTGAATAATGCGGTTGTCGATGATATGGCTACGCTTACTATTAATGAGGATAAGACTGAATACACGTTTGCCTTAAGGGATGGGTTGCAATGGCATGATGGAGATGCCTTGACTACTGAGGATGTGTATTTTACCTTTCATGACATCGTAATGGACGAATCCTTTCAGAACGAGATATTGAAGACGAATTTTGCAGGAGTAGAGATTGAAATGATTGATGAGGTTACTATTAAATTTATCTTGGAGAAGCCAAATATCTTTTTTGTTACGAATTTGACTACAGGGATTGTGCCGAAGCATATCTTGGAGGAGGCTGATCCTTACGATCTGTTACAACATGAGTTTAACAAAATGCCCATCGGGTCTGGGCCATATATGGTTGAGGATCCTGTTGAGGCTTTTTCAGATAGCCGGACACAGATGACTTTGGTGCGTAATCCTTACTATTACGATGAACCATCGGATATTGAGCGAATGCGATTTATCGTGTATCCGACAATGGATCAGTTGCTCAAGCATATCAATTCCGTAAACGGAGTGGTGAAGATTGGGGGAAAGCATATTTTGGAGTTTATTAATAATGATCGATTTGACTTGATGCAGTATGAGTTGCCTCAATATATGGCTGTTTTTATGAATTTGGATAGTAAAATTTTGGGAGATAGCAAGTTGGTGCGATTGGCGTTGCAAAAGGCTATTGATAAAGAAGAATTGACTGGATTGTTTGGCGAAGAAGATATTGGGTATGTAGATAAGGTGCGAGTTGATACGCCGCTTTTGGAGTTGAATCAGGAAGATTGGGAATATCAGCCGAGTATTGAGCAGGCGCAGGGTGCTTTGAAGGACGCTGGGTACAGTTATGGGCCTGATGACGTTGATAAGCTTGGTATTCGTTACGGAGAGGATGAGGGGGCTTTGGAGCTCAATCTGATCACGTGGGCGTATGAAGAGGGTTCTGATCAGTACGAGGAGACTGCGGCTGTAGTAGGTTACTTACAGCAACAATGGGAAAGTATCGGGTTTGACATTAATGTGGAATTTTTGGCAGGGGATCAATTTAAAGAAAGGGTAATGACTCGCCAGTATGACCTTTTGTTCGTGGGGCAGAATCTTGGTTATAATTTGGATACTTATTCATATTGTCATTCGGCTCAAGCTAGTCCATGGGGGCAGAATTTCTCAAATTACAAGAGTTTTAAGGTGGATAGTTTGATTGAGGATGTGCGTGCTGTGTTTAATGTTGAAAAGCGCGGAAGAGAGCTTAGCGATATGGCTGAGCAGATTAAGGATGATGTGCCAGCAGTCTTTCTGTATAGACCTGTTTATTATTATGCGTCTGATGGAAAGGTGTCTGGAGTGAGTATGGAAGGGGTTACTTTCCCTAGTGACAGGTTTGCTGGTATCAGTGGATGGAAATTCGAGAGGTGATTTTCTCTTTACTTTTAGGTCTAAATTCTGTATTTATATGTGGCTTAGGTTTTAATAAAGAACGATATGGAAGTAATTTTAAACGAAACAATTAAAAAATTGGGACACAGAGGGGAAGTTATTAGCGTGAAACGTGGATATTTTAGAAATTACTTGATTCCTAAAGGTTTGGCGCATGCGGCTACTGCTGCAGCAAGAAAATTGGCCGGAATCAGGAAAGAAAAAATGGTTATTGAGAAGGATCAACTTATTGAGAATGCAAAGGATGTTTTGAAGAAACTCAAGGGGCTTAAGCTTACTATTTCAGCTAAAGCTGGAGAAAAAGGAAAGCTTTATGCTTCTATTACCGAAAAGGATGTTATCGCTGAAATGGAGAAGACTTACAAAATGAAACTTGAGAAAAGTTTCATTAAGATGGATCAAATTAAAGAACTTGGGGACCATGAGATCACAATCGATTTGGGAGACAAGCTAACAGAAAAAATTGTAGTAGTTGTTGAAGCTGCTGAGTAAAAGTTTATGATAGGAAAGAAGGTTTTAGCTTTAGATTACGGAAAGAAAAGAATTGGTATTGCCGGAGGTGATACTGAGGTTTGTTTGGCATCTCCAAGAGGGATTATTGAGAATAAAGGGGCGGATTTTGTGATTGGCGAATTGAGGAAAATGTGTGAG
>CAYLOL010000049.1:0-5523 GCA_964385295.1 uncultured Candidatus Peribacteria bacterium | reverse complement strand
CTGTATAGATTCCTTTCAATCCGACTCCTATTGAGTTTGTGAAATATATTGAATATGGGACGGATTCTGTTTCTTTTGTGCCAAGATTTGCAAATTTCTTTGCGTCTGCGTTAATTCCTTGTCGTGGATCTCCGATTATAATTTCTTTTTCAGGGAAATATGCTTTTGCTAGATCGTGGAAGCGAGGGAGATTCAGGAATTTTCCAGTTAGAATAATACTATCAATATGTCCAATTGTCTTATCGCGCTCTTGTTCTTCAATTATTTTTTGTGCTCGTTTGAAAATTTCTTCTATGAATTCTCGTAATTTTTCGTGTTCTTGAATATTTTCAATTTTATTTGTTTCCTTTTTTTCAATTATTGAGTCTTCAGTGACTTGTAGATCTTGAGCTAATTTTGATATCAATGTGCGGCCTCCTTCATCGACACTATAGAAATATTTAATCACATTATTACGAGTGATCATGTAATTAACGGAAAGCGTATCAACATCTATCGTAATGCTTGTTTTTTCTGGAGGTGTTAATTTTGCAGTTGCGTATAATAGTGCTTCTGCGTTTATTCCAAATATTGATGGCGTTATGCCTATCGATTCCAAAATTGTAGTGTATTGATCTGCTACTTCTTTTGTAATGCATGCAAATAGAACTTTCTGTGAGGCATGTTTTTGTTTTGGGTTTTCCCTTTCCAGAACCATGAAATCATAATAGATGTCAGAGATTGGGAAGGGGATTATCGTCTCAGCTTGGTATGGAATTGCTTTCTTGATCTCTTTTTCACTTAGGTTTGCTGGGAATGTGAATATGTGAGTTATTACTTTACTTGATGGGAAAATTATCGCTACATTTTTTGCTAGGACTGGGTTTGGTTTTGCAGTATTGAATAATTTCCTCAAAACATCTTTTAGAGCTTTTTCATCTTTTATCTCACCATTCTTAATTACATTTGCTGGGATTGTGACCCTATTGTAAGACTCGAGCCATACTTGGTCGCCTTTGACGTTGATTTCAGATAATTCCGCAGAGTAATCTGGGAAGTCTAGACCTACTATTTTTTTGATATTAGTTTCACTTTTTTATTCTATTAGATTTCGGACCAAGTTAATAGTTGAACGTTGTTTGCGTGACCCTGTGTTGTCACTGCGGCTTCTCCGCTAAAATTTTGTGTATATGTTTCGTATGTAACATTTATTGATATGGTTTTTGTGCTGCTGCCTGATACGGCTATTGCGCATGAGCCTGCAATTTCGCCTGAATTTAATGTTGCATATGTGAATGAAGTATCTTCTTCTATTCTGATTATTGCTTCTTCTAGGCACGCTTCTGCTGTGTAGTATGAGCTTTTATCTGAGAAATTGTTTAGATATTGCTGAGAATTTGAGATTTGTGAATCTGCCATTCCTACGACTACTATCATCAGAATTGCTGATGTTATTAGCACACTTATTAGCGCTACTGATCCTCTCGTGTTTAGTTTTAGGATTTTCATATTCGTCTTAGGGCTACAGATGTGTGTATCGATATTTCTACGTTTGAACTTTCTAGATCTGTGTATAGCGGTTCGCATTGTGCATCTATTACTATTTGATCTGGGCTTTTTGCCCCTTCGATTCTTTGGAATTTTAATTGTGTGCATTTTATTGAGTCTGAGCTTAGTCGTGTCGCATCGTTTATTCCTTTTTTTATGTATGCTTTTTGGCCTGTGAGGTAGAATTTTGTTGGAGAATCTCCGGCGTTTGGCATGTTTAGTGATAGTGTCCCGAGGTCGTTATTGAAGGTGCAGCCACTAACATCTACGGAGTTTGCATTTCGTATTGTTGATGTTATTTTGTTTGTTATGAAGTCAATATTCGTTTGTATTTCGTGGTAATTGTCGGATTTGTCACTTATTGAAATTATTTGCAATGAAAATGAAAGGACTGCAAACATTACGGTTCCAATTATCATGAAATATAAGAGTATTTCTATTAACGTGAATCCTTTTTGTCTTATTGTTTTAATCATGGGGTGTAATTGATTCTTACGCTAATAACTGTCGGTGTTGATATTCCATCAGAGTCTAAATATCCTTTGTATTGGATGTATCTTATTCCACTTGCACTTGGGCTAGTTACGATTTGCGTACGTGGATTTTCATAATATGTGTCGTTTGTTCCCTCTGATCCGACCCATGTTGCCGAAGTCAATCCTGCCTCTGAGCTTGCTGTTCGGATCTGGAATCTTACTGTGCTGCCTGGCACTTCTACGTGGTCCCATTCAATGAAATTGTACAATGTGTCTGAGCTTCTTGTATCGAAGGCAGGGGACTGATATGTTCCACTTGTCGTGACTCCCGAGGTTGTAGTTCCTATGATTACTAATCCTCTATTTGCTGTATCTGTTGCTATGTAGATATAATTATCATCAGAGTCTATGCCTTCACCTTTCCCGGCTATGTCTAGATTGTAGGACAATGTTGGGTTGTATGGATTTGAGATATTTATTGCTGCAAGGCCGGCATTTTGCGTGTCTATCGCTGCGTAAAGATAGCCTTCTGATATTGTTAAGTCTTGTATTTCACCTCCTACATCTATTGATGTTAGTTCTGATGGGTTTGTTGGAGTTGATATGTCTATTACTCTTAAAGAATTACTTGAATCTTCGGTTCCTATGTATGCAAGACTTCCTGATATAATTATTGCGTTTACTTCTTCACCAACATCCAGTGACGCTACTTCTGACACGTTTGTTGGGGTAGAAATATCTACAACTCGAAGTCCGTCGTGGTCGTCGTCTAGACCTACGTATGCATAATTGCCGTTGAGTTCTATCACTTGGACTCCGTCGCTAAAATCTATTGAATCCACTTCGGCTGGACTGCCCTTACTGCTTATATCGTAAACTAAGAAACTATCGTCATTGTCATCAACTCCCATGTAGAGATAGTTTCCTGAAACTTCTGCTTCATTTCCGTATGCCCCTACGTTTTGCGTTGTTGTTACTGATGGGCTTGATGGGTTTGATACATTCCCGATAGTTAATCCCTTGGATGAGTTCTGTATTCCAATGTATACGTAATTCCCATCTTTATTTATATATCTTCCTTTGCTAGTGACGTTTAGGTTTGATGTGATTGATGGATTTGAGGGGTCTGATACGTCAACAATGAACATCCCGTTATTTGTTCCGTTTGATGCTACGTATGCATAATTTCCATCTACCACTACATCATTCCCGTGTTTTCCAAGATCTGAAGATGCAAAAAATTCACTTTCGCTTTCTATTAGCTCTAGAACTATTCCGCAGTTGTTTACGGGAGGGCTTGTTTGTGTTTCCGTAATTATACCTGAGTATGTGCCTTCGTCAAACTCGTCACAAGTTGTTTGGATCCAATCATCTCCACGCCAATTCGACATATAAGATATTAGAGATGTTGATTTTGGGATTATTCCCCTGTGATTCCATGTGACTTCTGCTGTAATTTTTTTTGTTTCTGGATCAAATATTGTTCCTTCACTCGCAATGTCTCCGTTTATATCCCTGTATACATCTTCTATTGTTATTGTTCGTGCATATGACGTGTCTACAGTTTCAGGAGCTGGCACAAATGTCCAACTTCCGCTGGCGAGATCTAGCCCGTGGTCGCCATTTGTTAGCGATAGATAAGCTGTGTCCCTGATGTTTCTCACTGCCTCTATTCCTTCTTGAGCATAGAGTAAAGCTTGTGAGCTTAGGGTTGTTTTCGAGTCTCTTTCTATTGTATCTAGTGATAAATAAAACACTCCAGTTGAGAATATCGCGAATATTGAAATTGCGATTAGTATTTCTATTATCGTGAACCCATTTTTGTTTTTAATATTTTTCATTAGTAATTAATTGTTCCTATTGGGTTAATTGTTATCGTTACTGTTTTTCCGATTGCCGTAGATGTCATGTCTAATGTTCCGTAAGTTGTGGTTGTGCCGTCAGGTGTGGTGAATATTACTTCTGATCCATTTCCATTTAGGCTTATGTTTGCAATTGTGACTTGTGATGGAAGTGGGACAATGAAATTGTTAGTATCTGCTGGATTGTATGAAATTCCAGAGAATGCCGTGTATGAATCTGTTTCGAAGTGTATGCCGTGAGAGGTGTTGTTTTGGCCTGATGCTGCATTGCTCTGAGCTAACCTTAACTGAGCGACAAGGCCTGAAACTTCTGCATTTACGTCTGCTCTAACTTGCGAGTTTTGATATGCAAAAACCGAAAAGCCGAATGTTGCGCCAAGGATTGTTAGAACTAATACTAGTTCTATTATTGTGAATCCTTTAGTGTTTTTGATTAGAGTTTCCATTATTGTCCAAGTAAGTTAGGTAATTGATAGATCGGCATGATTATCGAAATTGCTATGCCTCCTACTAGTCCTCCCATAAATACGAGGAGTAGGGGTTCGAGCAATGTCGATAATGCTTTTGTTTTTGTGTCGACTTCTTTTTCATAGAGTTCTGCAACTTTGTCTGTTGTGATTTCTAAACTTCCTGTCTTTTCTCCTATGAATAGCATTTTTGTGCAGAGCATTGGGAATAGTTTTTCGTATGATTCTAGGCTTTCTCCAAGTTTTCCACCTTTACTTCCCTTTTCTCCTGCTTCGTTTAGAGCGTTTGTGTAGAGAGTGTTTGTAAGCATTTTTGCCGTGATGTGTAGAGCATCAGTAATTGGGACACTTGATTCTAGGAGTGAATTTAATGTTCGACTGAATCGCGCAACATTTGCTGCGATCATTATTTTTCCGAAGACTGGCATATGTACAATTAGGTGATGCCAAAATGGTTTGAGTATTTTTACTTTGAATATGAAAATAAAGAATCCTACCGTTGCTCCTGCTATCGCTAGTGACATGAATGGGTGTCCCGATAAAAAGTTACTGAATCCCATTAATACGCGAGTTGGCAGTGGCAGTTCCATATCGAATTTTGAGAATATATTTGTGATTTTCGGCATTATGAATGCTACTATTCCTATAGACATGAGTAAGGTGATTGATACGATGATTGCTGGATACATAAATGCGCCGATGATCTTTTTTCGCATTGTGTATTCTTTTTCGAGCTGCATATCAAGATAGTCGAGTACTTTCTCGAGGTTTCCACTTTTCTCTCCAGTTTCGATCATATTAATGAAAAGCTCTGAAAATATTCTACTGTAATTTCTGAGGCCTTGTGAAAGCGTTTGACCAGATTGGATTCTGTCGATTATGTCGTCGTACATTTTTTGTTGTGCTTTGATTTTTGTTTGTGATGCAATTATTTTTATTGCTTCTATGATTGTTACTCCGACTTTTACCATTGTTGATAAATTTTTTACGAAGAGCATTCGTTCTTGCATGCTCAAGTGCGGTTTGCCGAAGATCCATAATTTATGTTTGCTGGATTCGGTTACTGAAAGGATGATTTTGTCTTTATCTTCTAGCTTTTTCTTTGCAGCTTCAGAGTTTGAAGCCTTTATGGTTCCTTCCGTTTTTCTTCCTGTGTCATCTGTAAGTACGTAAGCGTATTTTGGCATTTTG
>CAYLOL010000048.1:0-6068 GCA_964385295.1 uncultured Candidatus Peribacteria bacterium | reverse complement strand
TTCAACACCCTTCTCTTGCAAGAACTTAATCCCTTTGCCAGAAACCCTAGGATTCGGATCTTCCATACCAATAAAAACCTTGCCAATCCCAGCCTCGGCAATCGCCTCACAACAAGGTCCAGTTTTTCCAGTATGACAGCAAGGCTCTAATGTCACATACATATCAGCTTCATGCACATCACTGGAATTCTTAATCGCAACAATCTCGGCATGATCCTCGCCAGCCTTCTGATGCCATCCCTCACCAATAATCCGCTCATTTTTCACAATCACACATCCAACAGCAGGATTCGGCGAAACAAAGCCAACTCCATTCCAAGCCAATTTGATAGCCCTCTCAAAATACTTAATTTCCATTAGACATTTTTTAAGATATGCCCCATCCGTTTCTTTTTAGTTTTTAGATAAAATTTATTACTTTCAGAAGGTTTTATTTCTATCGGAACACGATCAACAATTTCGATCCCATATCCTTCAAGGCCCACAACCTTTTTTGGATTGTTCGTCATTAAATTGATCTTCTTTAACCCCAAGTCTGCCAAAATCTGAGCACCAATACCGTAATCACGAAGATCAGGAGCAAAACCCAATTTTTGATTTGCCTCTACGGTATCCAAACCTTTATTTTGCAACTCATAAGCCTTCACTTTATTTGTAAGCCCAATTCCACGACCCTCCTGCCTCATATACAAAATAGCGCCACGACCTTCGTCCGCAATCTTCTTCATTGCAAAATCCAACTGCTCCTTACAATCACACTTCAAGGAATGAAAAACCTCACCAGTCATACATTCACTATGCACGCGAACTAGGGCAGGCTCGTCAGCCTTCAAATCGCCCATACTCAACACAACATGTTCCTCGTTACCAACCGAGCTTCGGTATACCTTCATATCAAAAGCACCAAATTCCGTATGCAAAACCGTCTTCGCTACAGGTTTTACCAACTTCTCATGTTTATGACGATAGGCGATTAGGTCTTTTATTGTAATAATTTTCAATCCATTGGTCTTCGCGAACTTATGCAAATCATCTCCTTTCATCATCTCCCCGTCATCCGCCGCAATCTCACAAATTGCAGCAGCAGAAGTTAACCCTGCTATTTTTGCCAAATCTGTAGCAGCCTCAGTATGTCCGGCACGAACCAAAACTCCGCCTTTTTTTGCCCTTAATGGAAATACATGTCCAGGCTTCGCAAAATCATTTTTACAAAATCCAACATCCGCAATAGCTCGAATAGTTTTTGCTCTGTCAGAAGCTGAGATTCCAGTCCCAACACCATCTTTCAAATCAACCGAAATCGTAAAATTACATTTAGTAGAGAGATCATCATTATCAACCATTAAATCAAATCCCAAACGATCAGCGCGATCAGCCTCCATAGGCACACAGATCAATCCACGCCCTTCCTTAGCCATGAAATTAACAATCTCGGGAGTCACTTTTTCCGCAGCCACAACGAGATCACCTTCATTCTCACGATCCTCATCGTCAAGAACCACGACCATTTCACCGTCTTTGATGGCCTTCACCGCTTCCTCAATTTTATTAAAAGCTGACATATAAATTAAAATCCAAATCTAACGAAATTCTCCACTGTTGCCCCCGCTTCTGTCAACAACTGTTCGATAGTTTTTTCTGGATCCTTCACGAACGCTTGTTTAACCAACGCACTCTCTTCTCGAAACTTCTTCTCTTTCCCCATCATAATTTTTCCAATAATTTCAGCTGGCTTCCCCTCGTTTTTCAGCTGCTCAGTCCAAATTTCTTTTTCTTTAGAAACCAGAACATCATCAACCTCGTCAGGAGAAATAACCTTAGGATTTGTCGCAGCAGCATGCATCGCTAAGTCTTTTGCAAGCTCGACCGACCCACCCTTTAAAGCTACAACCACACCAATTTTTTTGTTAGAATGGGTATAATCACCAAGAATTTCACCTTCAACCACAGCCATATTCATAATCTGAATATTCTCTCCCAATTTCAAAACCGCATCTTTTACTTCTGGCAAATCCCTATCTTCAGCATTAATTTCACCTTTAAATAATTTCTCAGCCAAATTATCAGCCAACGTACCAAAATCATCACCCTTAGAAACAAAATCGGTCTCACTTCCAAGTTGTACGACAGCAGCTTTACCTCCGTCCATTTTAATAGCAACAACACCATTTGAAGTCGAACGATCCGCACGATCGGCAGCTTTTGATTCACCCTTCTTGCGAAGCACAGCAACCGCTTCATCAAAATCACCATTAGCTTCTTCAAGAGCTTGCTTACAAGCCATCATAGAAACTCCGGTAGCTTCTCTTAATTCCTTGATCTGATCTGAGGAAATAGACATGATTTTTTAAGTTAAATAAATATTATTTTTCAATCTCAACATCCAAAGCTTCTGGCTTCTTACCAGTCAATATTTCAAAAATATGATACTCCGGAATCTTCACAGCAAGCTGTCCTAGAAGAGGAATTTTTGTTTCACTACCTGTATAAGCGATTACCACTCCAGCAATATGTAGCAATAATGTAATTCCCCAAAGCATTAAGCTTAAAGTCTGGCTTATTAGAGCTATAAAAATCGTAAACATCCATAGTGAAAATAAAGCCAACCCTTGCCTCGAATGAAACCTACAAAGTTTACTGGCAACCATTCGCACAGCACATAATGGACAAGCAATTATATTAAATACTGGAATATAGCAAGCCATAGACCAACCTCTTTCACCAGAAATATTCTTCGCCTTTTCAACGACTGCTGAAGCGTTGTCTTTCAACCCTTCAATTGGGTTTTGTTCCTTATTTTCCGTCATTATCTTTTGGTTTAGGTGCCCTGCTCGCAACCTCAGCCACCTTACCTAGTAAGTAAACTAACGATTTTGAAGCATCGTCGTTTGCAGGAATAGGGTAATCTATGTCCGAAGGATTAGCATTAGTATCAACCAATGCAATAATAGGGATTCCGACTTTCTTTGCCTCCAACACAGCAATATTATCACGCACTGTATCGAGAACAAAAACAACATCAGGATTTTTCTTTAGATTTTCAACACCACCAAGCGCATTCTGCAACTTGATAATCTCTTTCCTCATCTTTGCAGCCTCTTTCTTGGTATATTTCTCAAGTTCACCACTTGCCTCCTGACTCTTAAGATCTTTTAGATATTTAATCCGGGTCTTAATAGTAGGGAAGTTGGTAAGCAATCCAGGAATCCATTTTGAAGATACATAAGGCATCTTACATTGAGTTGCAGTCTCCTCAACTAGAACGACCGACTGAGGCTTAGTACTCACAAATAAAATCACTTTCCCTTCAGCGATAGATTGTCCTAAAAACTTTAAAGCTTTTTCAAGAAACTCAGTAGTTAATTCAAGATTTATAATATGTAAACCATCTTTTTCACCATGAATAAATTTTTTCATGAGAGGGTTCCATTTTTGTGTGCGATGTCCGATATGCACTGCATTATCAAACATTACTTTTACATCGTCTTTTGGCATATTTTACTTGTAATAAAAATTCCGTAGCGCTAATCTACTCAAAAAGGCTTAGAAAAGCAAGTAAAAAACCAAAAGTTTATGGATAAAATTCAGAAATTAAGAAAGAAAATAGATAGAATTGACGACAAAATCTCTAAATTACTCAAAAAAAGAGCAAAAATTGTCATAGAAATTGGTAATCAAAAACGCCAAAATAAGTCTTCCATAGAAGACAAAAATCGTGAAACAGAAATTATATCCAAAAAAGAAAATGATTACGAAAAAAACATCTTCAAATCAATCATTTCCGAGTCAAAAAAGCTCCAGTAGCCGTTTACACTTCGTCTTTTTTCTGCTATAATTATAAAGAAATTAGGTCAAACAAAAACAAATGACAGAAAACAAAGCAACAAAAATTACAATCACATTACCAACAGAAGCGTATTTTATATCTGGAATCCGAGACTTCACTTTGAATCTTGTAAAAAACACTACAAGCTTCCCGGAAAAGTGGGCGTTTCGATTTCAATCAGTAATAGATGAACTTTGCAATAACGCAATAGAATATGGATCTGCCCCAGGCAATGAAATCCGAATCGTATTTACACATCAAAAGGGGGATTATCTTAAGATAGATGTTGAAGACACAGGTACTGGAAAAACAAAAACCAAAGCATCAGAAATACAGAAAGTATTTGATGAAAAAAGAGCCGCAGGGTATGTTTTCACGGGAATTCGAGGACGTGGGCTGGCAAAAATAGTAGGAGAATGGACAGACGAAATTAAATTCGAAGACAGGGCCGAAGGTGGGATCCGCGTAAGCATTAAGAAATTTCTAAAAGATCCTAGGCAAGCAGAAGTAAACCCAGTAAACCAACCAGCAAGTGAAGAACTTGTCATTGATGCTAAATAAATAAATTAATTAACAAAAAACAATATGGCAGAAGCAACAATTACTATAGAAGATTCAGGTGGCGTAAAAGTCGCTCATTTTTCTGGACAACTTGATGAAAGTAATGTCGATGAAAAAATCAAAGAACTATATAAAGTAGTTGAGGAAAACCCTCAAAATCTTTCATTAGTTCTTGATCTAGCAAATCTAGAGTATATGAACAGCAAATCAATTGGATATTTGACCGACCTATATGGGAAAGTCACGGAAGCAGGAGGAAAAATTGCAATCGCGAGCGCAAAACCAAACATTTTAGACGTACTACAAGTCGTAGGATTAACGCAATTAATACAACAGTTCGACACAATTGATGCTGCAAAAGCAGGAATGGCAGGGGAAGCAACAGCAACACCCGCTGCTCCAGTAGAAGCTCCAGTAGCTCCAGAGTCTGTTGCTACTCCAGAACCAATCTCTACTCCGGCTGTAGAAACACCAGTAGAAAACACTCCAGAACCAGTAACCGCTCCAGTTGAACCTACTCCAGTTACGGAAGCTCCAGTAGCTCCAGAACCTGTTGCTACACCAGAGCCTATACCAACTGCAGAAGCTGCAGAAACGCCAGAAGCTGCAGAAACACCAGAAGCTCCAGTCATACCAGAGCCCGTTGCTACGCCTGAACCTGAGGTTGCAGCCCCTGCACCAACAGAACCAGCCGCACCTGAGGTTACCGCGCCTACTACGCCAACACCAGGACAAGGTACTGAAGGTGGAGAAACATTCAACGTATAATTATGTTCGAAAATCCGATAATTCTTATAGGCGCATCCGTCATATTTGCGGCGATTCCTGCTGCGATTTGGATATACATACTATTTAGCAAAAACGAGAAAAGTCGGAAAGCAATCGCATTAATATTTTTTTTAGGTTGCTTAACAGCCCCAGCTCTCCTCGGAGTTCAATACCTTTGGGAAGTATTCCCAACATTCAACGTGGCAAATTTCATTGAGACATCAATCCAAAGCCAAGCAACAATGTTTATTGCATTATTTGTGCTATTCGGTGCGATGGAGGAAATAATCAAACACTACGTAGTAAGGCTTGTAGATAAAAGGACAATATTGATAAGTAAGATAGGCGATGCAATCCGATACAGTATTGCAGCAGCACTAGGATTTTCATTTATTGAAAATGGCTATTATCTGTACCAATTTTGGCCAATGATCAGCACAGGAGAACTCGTAGGAATGTATATTTTCAGGTCAATATTCACGACATGTGCGCACCTCATATTCTCAGGAATATTTGGTTACTACTACGGTATCGGTAAATTTTCAATAGATATCACTGATCAACAAAAGATTACTGGCAAAAGGTCATTAGGATCAAGAATAATTGCAAAAATCTTTGGAATAGCTCCAAGCCAAGCAGAAAGAGAACGATTAATATTCAAAGGACTATTTATAGCAATATTCATGCATGCCGTTTACAACTATCTTCTTCAGTTCAATATGATACTCCCGGTAATCGCATTTGTTGCGCTAGGATACTTATTCCTAAGATTCTTATTGAAAAGAAAAACTGGAAACTTAATTCTCACAACTGACGTATCGACAAAACAAAAATCAACATTAGGGAAACGCGATGAAGACGTAATAATCGAATTGATGGGAATGTGGTTCAACGAGAAACGTTACGTAGATGT
>CAYLOL010000047.1:0-6078 GCA_964385295.1 uncultured Candidatus Peribacteria bacterium | reverse complement strand
GCCAAGAGAGCTTTATTGACATCACTGATAAATACATTAAATTCTCGCACATCTGATGTGAATCTACTGGTAGCAGAAACTTCACTCTGCCTTTCGGGTAATATGAACTTAACGCAGTTAGCCATTCGGGAATAGAACCCGTCTATTGCTTTTTGTGGATTGAACTCAGGCGTAGGCTGTGTAAGATTAATCCACCGGCTACGTTTTTCAGAAACTTGGTCTGAAATTTTTGTTAAGTCATCTGCTGTACGGATTTGAAGATCATAGACTTTGTTGTCATTCATACCAACGGTAATTCTAGTGTCCACGCGATTGCTAAACCCGGGATCTCCTAGATGGTCACCTCGTTTTTCTTCTAGGCTTGTTAGTACTTTTTCCGTTAGGGGACATTGGTTTCTATTTATATTCATAACCATTAATTAAATTTCAAGAGCATATATTATAGAGCATATTTAATTTTGTCAAATCGTTGTTATTCCAGTCCGCACTTCATTTTATAAGAAGTTCCAGTATTTAAGTTTGACAAATCTCCGAGTCCGTGTTAGTTTGTTCACGTCAAACATCTGTTTTCCAAAAAGTGAGCATAATCGAGTTCATGTTTAGGTAATCAATCTTTGATACTTTATCAATTTCCTAAACATTGTATTATGCAAGAAGGAAAAATTGCTCGTCTAATGGACAAAGGGTTCGGATTCATCTCTCGAGAGGGAGAGGAAAAAGATCTATTCTTCCATTCTAACGAGCTTGTAGATGTAGAGTTTAACGACCTTAATGAAGGAGACGCAGTAACTTTCGAAGTTGCTGATAGCCCTAAGGGTCCTAACGCTGTAAAGGTTAGCTTAGTTGCTTAATTGCACTGACTAACTACACTACAAAATCAAACAAGGAAGCCCTTAGCAATAGGGGCTTTTTTGATGCTAGGAGATTAAATTTAATTTTTAACTATTCAAGATAACTTCCAAAGTGCCACTACCACCTCTGTCAAATCTCCCTTCGTAAACTTGCGCAACAAAAGGCTTCCCAAGAAGGTATTTTTTAACAAATGGCTTTATTACAGGCATACCTTTCTGTGAATGGAGACCTTTGCCTGTAATGATAAGAACCTTAATAAGTTCACGATCTCTACATTCGCCCATGAACTCGTCTACCAATTTCTTCATATGTGCTTGAGTCAAAATCCCGCGGTCGTGAAAGTCAAATTCAGCTTGAGGCTTGCTCAAGTTATCATATTTGTTGGTTTTTTCTTTGCACTGGGTTTTACGCTTTTTTGCCATGCATTAATACTATCTGGCAAACCCCTATCTTTCAAGTTGGAACTCTACTATCATATTCGCGCTAATTATTTGTTATGAAAATTGCAGTTCTTATTTCTGGCGGGGTAGACAGTTCTGTCGCACTCAAGCTTCTCAAGGATCAGGGGCATGACCTGACGGCTTTTTATTTGAAAATTTGGCTGGAGGATGAATTGGAGTTCCTTGGCAATGGGTGTCCGTGGGAAGAAGACCTGAAGTATGTAAAGGAGATATGTGAACGTGAAGATGTTCCTCTCGAGGTAGTCCCAATGCAGAAGGAATACTTTGATACTGTCGTGAAATATACAATCGAAGAAGTGAAGGCAGGCCGAACACCAAATCCAGACATCATGTGTAATAACCATGTGAAATTTGGTCTATTTCTCGACAAGATAGATTCAAGCTACGAAAAAGTTGCTACAGGACACTACGCACAAATTGAAGAAAAAGACGGGCATTACTTCTTGAAGAAAGCTCCGGATCCAATAAAAGATCAAACGTATTTTCTTGCTCAATTAAATCAATTTCAATTATCACGCGCCATATTTCCAATCGGCCACCTCTCAAAAGACGAAGTCCGAAAATTAGCAGAAAAATATGACCTTCCAAACAAAACACGCAAAGATAGCCAGGGCATATGCTTCCTAGGCAAAGTAAAGTTCAATGAGTTCGTCCGCCATTACCTAGGCGAGAAAAAAGGAGACATCATTGAATTTGAAACAGACAAAAAAGTAGGGGAGCACGACGGGTTCTGGTACTACACAATCGGACAGCGCAGAGACCTCAAGCTTTCTGGAGGCCCGTGGTATGTAGTAAAAAAAGACATAGAAAAAAACATTATCTACATTTCAAACGAATACCATAGCGATGACAAAACTCGCGACTTAGTAAATGTAACTGATTTTAATTGGTTCGCTGGAGAACAGCCAGAAAAAACAAATCTTCAGGTAAAGCTCCGCCACGGCGAACACCAATACAATTGTAAAATAGATTACAAGGATGGAAATCACGCTACACTAAAACTCGACGGCCAGGATCAAGGAATAGCCGCAGGTCAATTCACGGCGTTCTATGACGGAGATATATGTCTTGGGTCTGCGGTGATAGAAAATTAATGTTCTATTAAAACGATAAGGAACATAAGACCAAGCCCAATAGAAAAAGTAATGAGCTGTAGGAAGGCTCTCTTTAGTCCAACATCCTTGTGTAGTTCGGGGATTAAATCGCTTCCAGCAATATAAATAAATCCACCAGCTGCAAATGGAATCAAAAACATAGAAATATTTTCAACATAAGATCCTACGATAAGAGCAATAATCACTCCACCAAAAGCAGTCAACGCAATCAAAAAATTCATAAGTAAGGCTTTCCCTTTCGAGTAACCCGCATAAATCAAAACGCCAAAATCCCCAATTTCCTGAGGAATTTCGTGAAGCAAAACAGCCAATGCAGTCGCAAGTCCAACGGGAATACTGATTAAGAAACTAGCACCAATAATAAGACCATCAATAAAATTATGAACACCATCTCCTACGAGATTCATGGTTGCTAATGTGTGAGGGTGATCATCACAGGTTGGAGTATGGCAATGTCTCCAATGCAAAACTTTCTCCAAAATAAAAAAAGTGGCAATCCCAATTAGCACAAACAAGGATACCCAAACGCTAAATCCGTGTTCTTCAACAGCGTGTGGTAAAAGATGAACAAATGCACCTCCAAACAGTCCGCCTGCAGCAAAACTAATCATATAGATCAAAATCTTATGCAGTTTGTCAACTCCAAGCGAAAGCGTAAAAACGCCCGCAAACGACGCAAGACTTATAATGAACACGCTAGCCAATGAATAAATCCATACTTCTAACATTATTGCTCTAGGGTTACATCTCCATTAACCTTACACTGACACGCCAATCTTTGCTCTTTCGGATCCATTCCCATTGCATTCAGGGTTTCGCCCTCGATCTCCTCAACTTTACTCAAATTCTCCATACCTGCAGTAGTATTTACAATACAAGTTCCACAAACGCCATCTTCACAAGCAAACATTATCGGCCATCCGTGTTCACGAGCGACCTCCTTCAGGTCGGCACCCATTTCGACCTCTACCGTTTCCCCATTAAAAGTAACTTTTGGCATAATTCTAGTTTATTATCTCGCGACAAGATTACCATACTGGATTTACGAAAGCAATAATGTTAAAATTCAGCGCCAAGTAAACTAAAAAAATGAGATTAAAAAGTCCTGTCGTAAAAATTGGTAATGTAAAAATTGGAGGTAATAATCCAATCGCGATTCAAAGTATGACAAATACGAATACTGCGTGTGTTAATGCGACCGTGAAGCAGTGTATTCAGCTTGTGGATGCAGGATCAGAAATAGTGCGAGTTACCGTCCCAGATGAGATTTCTGCTCAGGCAATTCCGAAAATTCGAGCAAGTCTCGATGCTAAAGGATACGAGAATTTACCACTTGTAGGGGATTTTCATTTTAATGGACATCTATTGCTTGAAAAATATCCGGAATGTGCAGCAATTTTGGATAAATACAGAATAAACCCTGGGAATATTGGCCATGGGAAGCTTCATGATGAAAATTTTGAAAAGATTATAAAAATTGCCAAAAAAAACAAGAAACCAATTCGAATTGGCGTTAACGGGGGATCTATCGATCCACAATTCAGAAAGTTGCCAATGGCGAAAGCGATGGTTGAAAGCGTGCTCTCATCCGCAAAATTTGCAGAGAAATTGGGAATAAACAAAAATCAGATTGTACTAAGTATAAAAAGTTCAGACGCGAAAGAACTCATAGAAGCGCATGAAATTTTGATAAAGAAAATGAAAACTCCATACGCAATACACGTAGGACTTACGGAGGCTGGAAGCGGTACTCAAGGGGAGATTGCGAGCGCGGCCGCCTTGGCTGTGCTGCTCGAAAAGGGGATTGGCGATACCATAAGAGTTTCAGTCACAGACCGCGACCGCACACGCGAAGTGGAAATCTGCAAACAAATACTTCAATCGCTCGACCTGCGTCGTTTCGGCCCAAAAATAACAAGCTGTCCCGGATGCGGCCGCGCCAACAACAAACTCTTTCTTCCATTAGTAAAAAACGTCACTGATCACATTAACGAAAACTTTCCGACTAGTCATATACGCATTGCCATCATGGGGTGCATCGTAAACGGCCCCGGCGAAGCATTAAGTGCAGACATCGCACTCGTCCTTCCAGGAATCAAGGAACCAGACTTTGCCGCCGTATACATCAAAGGCAAAAAAGCTCACACCCTCAAGGGGAAAAACATTCCCCAGCAATTTACAAAAATTTTAGAGGTGCAAATCAAATAATAGATGAAAAATTAAGGAGCCGTAGGTCTCTCTTCGTCAGCAGCAGCAAAAAGCTGAGCGACAAACGAGCCTTTTTTTGGAGGGAATTCTCCACTAGCTCTAGCGGTCATTATAGTCATGCATTCATCCAAGACTTCGCAGGTTGCGCAAGCAGTTCCATTCATTAGGCGAGCAACCTGACGTGCCGCCTCTGCCCCCGCGAGCGCATCTGGCTTACCGTTTTCATCTTCTGGCCATTTTATTGTGTTAGTCAGAGCATCAAAAAGTATATGAGCTTGACAGCCTTTAGGAGCGCCTTCTGGGACAAGCCCATCATAGAAATCTGTTTCAGTTGTTTCGGACCCTTTAGCCATAATAGTAATTATTTGAACATTAGACAAAACGATAACACATGTTTGACTAATTGCGACAAATTCTCAAACTTGATAAAAATCTTCCATTCCGCTAAGAATATAGATGTGACTAATCACAACAAAATATGAAACAGTACCTCTCACTTGTAGAAGAAATCCTTGAAAAAGGTGAAGAAAAAGGCGATAGAACTGGAACTGGAACGCTCTCAATCTTCGGAGTTCAACGAAAATACGATCTCCGTGAAGGATTCCCTCTGGTCACAACCAAGAAAGTAATTGTAAAATCGATGCTATATGAGCTCCTCTGGTTTCTCAAAGGAGCAACCAATATTCACGAAGGGCTCAAGCCTCACACTTCAATTTGGGATCCATGGGCAGACGAGGATGGGAATCTCGGGCCAGTTTACGGATATCAATGGATTAATTGGGAGAAATTTACCCCAAAAGGCGACGACAAGTATGAGAAAACTCACATTAATCAAATACAAAACGCAATTGACTTGATCAAAAATGATCCAGACTGCCGAAGAATAATAGTAAGTGCTTGGAACGTAGCCGACCTAGATAGGATGAAACTCCCCCCTTGCCATCTTTTATTTCAGTTTTACGTTGTAAATGGACGACTTGATTGTCAGCTTTATCAAAGAAGCGCAGATATAGCACTCGGCGTACCATTCAATATCGCGAGTTACAGCGCGTTGATGATAATGATGGCTCAAGAATGCGACCTTACCCCAGGAATATTCACTCATACGATAGGGGATGCACACGTTTATAAAAATCATATTGAAGGACTCCGTGAACAATTAAAAAGAAAACCCAAGAAACTCCCAGAGCTAAAAGTAGCAAAGAAATCAATATGGGATATAACATACGAAGACTTTGAATTAATAGGATACGAACACGATTCATTTATTAAATTTCCAATAGCAGTATGAAGATAAAAGAAAAATACGTAACAGTAGCGGTCGACGCTGAAAATGGTATCGGCAAGAACGGATCAATGCCATGGAAGCTTCAAGGCGAAATGGACTATTTCCGTGAACGAACAACCCAAACCGACGACCCAACCAAGCAAAATGTAGTAAT
>CAYLOL010000046.1:0-6229 GCA_964385295.1 uncultured Candidatus Peribacteria bacterium | reverse complement strand
TTTAATCTGTTCTTTGTAATATCCCTTGAGTTCTTCTAGTTCTGGTACGGTGAATTTCCTAGTAACCCTTTCCTCTGCTTCAAGTTCTATCTGGCTTGCTAGCGTTCCACTTTGTATATTTGTCATGACGCGTTCGAGCAATTTTGCGTAAGTAACACGATCCTTATCGCCAGATTTGGCGTCAGATTGTGCCTTTGCGAGGCGTTTTTCAAGAGTTTGCATATCAGCTAACAATAGTTCTGACTCTATTATTTCACGATCGTCTTTTGGATTTACACCTCCATGGACATGAGTAATATTTGGATCTTCAAAAAGCCTTATCACATGTCCGATTGCGTCACATTCTCTTATATTAGCTAGAAATTTATTTCCCAAACCCTCTCCTTCACTTGCCCCCTTCACCAACCCCGCAATATCTACAAACTCGATTGCTGCTGGAATCATTTTCTCAGATTTTGAGATATCCGATAACCTTAGGATCCTATGATCTGGCACTTCGACTACCCCAACATTAGGATCGATTGTACAAAATGGATAATTCTGCGCCTCTGCCGACCTAGTCTTAGTCAAAGCATTGAAAAGTGTCGACTTTCCAACGTTAGGCAATCCTACAATTCCAATTTTTACTGACATTATCCTACTATGTTAATCATTTCTTTGAGCTCCTGCACCGTTAGCTGCCCTTCAGCAGTTTGCTCTTCTTTGGTGAGTGGTGCATACATTAGATAATTGCCGAGCAGATGTCCAGTCACTCTTGTGAGTCGGCCTTGTTCCCCCATACATATGCATATTGCATGTTTGCCAGATTGCGTAAGGTCGTCGAGAAGTTGTAACATTCGGAGGCTATCTGTAAATGTATCTGCAAATGTTGCTATTTTTATTATGTCAGCCCCAAGCTTCATGGCCTTACTGGCAATTTCTTTTAATTTTTTGCTTGGAGGTGTTTCTTTGAAGTTGTGGTAGGAGATTATTAATTGAGTTTTGGGATGCTTTTTTACAGTTGCAAAATGTTCTGGCGAAGACTTTATATCCAGATCCACGAAATCAACATCCACATCAAGAATTGCTTTTATATTTTTGGCTGGATTGGTTGCCTTGTATATTATTGGCTTCTCCTTTTTGCTGAAAATTTGAGCTAATAATTTTGGCGTGAAGTCGCGTAATTCATCAAACCAAATCTCAGTAATCTCTGCATGCCTCTGAGCTCTTACCAATGTTTTCAGAAGGGATGCTCCGTCCTTGTCTTGTATTGGAATGCAAATCATCTACGTATCGATCATTAATAATTCTAGTGCTTTTTTTGCTGTTGGGACTCCTGAAAATCTTGGATATATCAAAATATGGTGTGTCCGGCGTAGATTGAAATACATTATCGAATTCAGCTTATTGTCTATTAGAATATTAATCTTTTCTTTTTTCAAAAACTCTCCTAATGCCAGTGGCTCTCTATCTTTGTCTTTTAATTTGCGGACATAAACTTTTCCTATCTTGTTTTTTCTAATCTCTGCAAATAGATATGCGGTCGTTTTCTTTTGGGTTGGGGCTATTCGGCTACTCAATCTTTGATCTTCCTTGATGGGAATCGCAACTTTCATTTTGTCGCTCTTAGTGATGTGAGTGAAAATTGAAAAGTCCTTTATGTATGGGTTTAACTCCTTGATCTTTGATTGAATAATATCCAGCTCAACCCTGAGATCCTGTATTCCTGCAAATGGGTTTATTTCAACAAATGCTTCTCCAAAGATGAAATTCCCAGCACGTCTGAGTCGTAATTTTTTAATTCCGAGAATAAAGTCTTTCTCTGCTCTAAATACTTTTTTGATCTTGCGCGTGAGGATTGGGTCATCCCAATAATCTAAGAGAAAATATAGGGCATCCTTCGTACTAAAGAGTCCTGTCTTCAAAATGAACAACCCAATTATTATTGTCATACCCCCTTCTACATACGGGATTTGCAAATAGTTGGCGCCGATAGATAAAAGCACTGCCGACTCTGCAAATACGTCCATCTTTTTGTCGCGCGCATTTGCAAGCAGAGATAGAGAATTGGTTTTATCGGCTGCCTCTTGGAATTTTACTGCTAGTTTTCTTGAGTGTGATATTGCAAGAATCGTAGTTATAATAGCAAAAACATATAATTTCCCAGTTTCTGGCGACCGCAATATTTCTATTCCTTCTCCCATTATCTTTACTCCCAAGTAGATTATCCCAAGTGAGACCAAGAAGGCTGCAACCGTTTCAATTTTGTAATACCCATATTTAAAATGTTCATTCGCACTTTTTCTAGAGAGATGTAGCCCAAAATACGAAGCCGCTATTCCTATAATATCCGCGAAAGTACTGATAGCACCAGCGAACATTATCGTCATACCAGTCACCAATCCTGCGAACATCTTCAGGCTTCCAAGCATCACTAAATATAAAATACTTTTCTTTGCAACGTCTTCTCCCTCTTTGAGTGCTCGAGTATTCATGGGTTCATTATAATTTAAAAGTGGATCGAGAACAACAAGTGGTCTCAGTTGCGCTAATACCACACCATATTTCGCGAAATCCACAAGTATTTATTGTAATTCCTTTTTACTTTTCGCTAAAAATCAATATAATTGTTTACACAAAAGCGTTTCTTTAACTTTTCAATTATGAAAAAGTTTTTCGCTATCCTAGCTGTTCTAAGTCTGACAACTCTTGCTTTGGCAGGATGTCTAGAACCAGTTGCTGACGATGACGCAACTGAAGAAGCTGCAGAAGACGTTGTTGCTCCTGAGGAGCCAGCAATGGAAGATGCAGAGATGGAAGAACCAGCTGCAGAGGATGCAATGGAAGAAGAAGAAGCTCCAATGGAGTAATTTTCCTTCCACAAACAGCGAGAAAACGAAGTCAGTATTACTACTTCGTTTTTTTGTTGCTTGAGTGGACGGATTTGTTTATGGTTCTGTCATGAAGATATTAGTTACAGGAGGGTCTGGGTTTGTTGGGGCGAATTTGTGTGCGCGATTGCTTGAAGAGGGGCATGAGGTGGTTTGTTTGGATAATTTTTATAGTAGCGAGAGAGCGAATGTTGCAGATCTAGAGGGTCGGGATGGATTTGAGGTGGTTGAGCATGATGCTGTAAAGGAATGGCCTACCTCAGTGAAGAAGGCTGATTTTGATCAGATATATCATCTGGCTTGTCCTGCATCGCCACCGAGATATCAGAAGGATCATATCTATACTTTGCGTACGAACTTTGAGGGGACGAGGAATGTTTTGGAGTTGGCGCGGAGGCAGGGAGAGCGCCGCGCAAAGCCACGAGTGCTCTTTACTTCAACATCAGAAGTGTATGGAGATCCTAAAGTCCATCCACAAGTTGAAGATTATCGTGGAAGCGTGAATCCTCATGGACTACGTAGTTGTTATGATGAAGGAAAGAGGGCAGCAGAAAGTTTGTGTATGAATTATTGGCGAGAACATAAAGTGCCAGTCCGAATAGTAAGGATTTTTAATACTTACGGCCCGCATATGGACAAGGATGATGGTCGAGTAATTTCAAATTTCGTGAATCAGGCGTTGGAGAGGAAACCTCTGACTATTTTCGGGGATGGTGAACAAACTAGAAGTTTTCAGTATATTGACGATCTGCTTGACGGGATGATTGCTTATATGAATTTGGATGAGGATTTTCCTGGGCCTATTAATATTGGCAATCCAAATGAATTTACAATTTTGGAATTGGCGGACGTAGTGAAAGAATTGATTGGAGAGATAGATGTTGAGTATCAAGATTTGCCTGCGGATGATCCAATGCAGAGATGCCCTGATATTTCATTGGCAAAGTCAAAGCTTGGCTGGGAACCAAAAGTTTCTTTGAGAGAGGGCCTTGAAAAGACGATTGAATATTGGCGTAATTCATAGTATCTTTTTCCCGTCTATGGGAAATATATTTATTCTAATTAGTATCGCTCTGAATGTTGCTGGTCAGACTATTCTAAAGTCTGGGGTAAACAAGCTTGGTGCTTTATCTATGAATGGAGAGAGTTTTGTGAAAGCATTTTCGTCATTAGAGGTGTGGGGCGGGTTGATTTTCTACGGAATTAGTAGTGTATTTTGGATTTTAGCATTATCACATAGGGATTTGAGCTATGCATATCCTATGCTCAGCATAGGGTATATTTTAATAATCTTTGTTTCGTGGTTTTTGCTGGGTGAACAAATTACTCCAATTCGAATTTTCGGAGTATTGCTCATTTCATTTGGGGTTTATCTTGTATTTAGATCAGCATGAAAAAATTTAATAAGATTTCTATTGTCATTCCAATTTATAATGAAAAGGAAACTTTGCGCGATATTGTCGAGGCTGTAGAGAAAGCTGCGCTGCCTGATGGGCTAGAAAGAGAAATTATTTTGGTAGATGACTGTAGTACGGATGGGACTACAAAATTACTAGAGGGTATGGAGGAGAAGTATCGAGTGCTCTATCATGAGAAGAATCAGGGGAAGGGCGCGGCTCTAAGGACTGGGTTTCGGAAGGCAAGTGGAGATGTTATAATCGTACAAGATGCTGATCTCGAATATGATCCTGGCGAATATGGCGTTTTGTTGGAGCCAATTTTGGATGGGAAGGCAGATGTTGTTTATGGTTCTAGGTTTTTGGGTGGAAGGCCACATAGAGTGCTTTTCTACTGGCATTCTGTTGGGAATAGAATGCTGACTTGGCTTTCAAATATGATGACCAATTTGAATCTAACTGATATGGAAACGTGTTATAAGGTTTTTACGAAAGAGATGCTTGATAAGGTTTTGCCGAAATTAAAGTCTGATCGGTTTGGATTTGAGCCAGAGGTAACTGCAAGGTTAGCTCGGTTGAAATGCAGGATTTTCGAGGTTGGAATTTCATATTATGGTAGAACTTATGAGGAAGGGAAAAAGATTGGATTTAAAGATGCGGTAGCGGCTTTTTGGCACATTATTCGCTTTAATCTTTTTAAGTGATGAGGAAGCACTTGGCGTGGGTATTTTTGGTGATTATCTTGGTGGCAGGCGCGTGGTTTCGTGTTGCCCACCTAAATGAGTCGAGTCTTTGGCTAGATGAAGGAATCACTTATTACAATAGTAGCGGAGATAGTTTGGGTGAAGTATGGACCAAGACGGCCACACTTGATCAATCGCCCCCTGGATATTACTTTTTGATGCATGGTTATTTGGAGATTTTTGGAGAGAATGAGCTTGGATTTAGGATGGTGTCGGTTTTACTTGGGGTTATTTCAATATTCGTTTTGTTTTTGCTGATACGGCGAATGTTTGATGAGCGAGTCGCGTTATTGGCGGCAGCTCTTTTGGCTATCAACCCGTTTCACATTGGATTTTCGATGGAGGCGAGGATGTATGTACTTCTAAGTTTAGAATCCCTACTTGGCTTCTATTTCCTATACAAAGCAATGAAGAGTAAGGAGCGGTGGGATTTAAATTTTATTTGGTTTACTTTGTCGTGCTTGGCAGGCGTTTATACACATAATTTCTTTTTCTTTATTCTTCTTTTTTACGGAATGATGTTTGCCGCTATGTTATTTGACTCAAGAAAAAAGATTTACGCTGGCTTACTTAGTGCTGCTGTGGTTATCGTTGCTTACTTACCGTGGTTCCCGAATTTTTTGAAGCAGATGGAAATAGAAAGGTACTGGATGGGTGAGAATGTCCTTCTTGATGTGAAGGATTATTTTTTACAATTTGCCAACGAACGCCATGGTTTACTTTTGATTTTCTTTATTCTTGCCGTATTTGGCGTTTTGGTTCATATGTTTATGAAAAAGAAGAGGGCATTGGCAACTGAGCTTTTGATTCTATTTTTGGCGGTTGGAATTGGCGTGCCTCTTCTCTTCTCTCAAATTTTTGAGCCAATACTGAAAATCCGATACGTCGTCTACCTTGTCCCAGTGCTGATGGGGATCATTGCACTTGGGATAGCGTCATTTAGGAGGAATATATATATAATCGTAACTCTAGCTGCAATTCTTATTTTAAGCGTGCCATGGGGAGTTTCTGCTTTTCCTATGGATTTCAATGAGGATTATCGAATGCTTGCTCAGTACATTGATAAATCCCCTCTTCCGACCGTCGTTCATACGCCTTCAATTGCGCATGTTCTCCGCTTTTATAATGCCGAACTTGATACGTACCCATTCCCAAATAGTAACGATCTTGCTATTTATAATGTAGATGCAAATTCCGAGGACGATTTTAAAAACTATGT
>CAYLOL010000045.1:0-6397 GCA_964385295.1 uncultured Candidatus Peribacteria bacterium | reverse complement strand
TATAAAGGAAAAACGACAGATAAACTCGCAAAAGTGTATCGGGCGGATTGCTTTGGATCTCGTAAGGCAAAGTTTGACTATCTTAATGAAAATTCATTTAAAACGATTAAGTGGAATGAAATTATTCCTTCAGGACCAAATTACGAATGGGTGGCTATAGATAAAGAGCTTCAGGCCAAATACAACAATGGATTTTCAGTTAATGAGCTTTTTCCTGTCTCTAGTGTTGGTGTAGTGACTTCGCGTGATGCATTTGTAATTGATTCTGATAAAGATATTCTTAGACGGAGAATTCGAGATTTTCTCGAGTGTTCATCTTCACAAGAAGCTTTAACCAAGTTTAATTTAAAAGAAAACTCGAAATGGAAAGCTGTAAATGCCTTACAGCATGAGTTTGATGAAAAAAATATAGTACCTATTAGTTATCGACCATTTGATAATCGTATGGTTTATTACAATGATGATTTTATTGAACGTTCACGTAGGAAAGTTATGGATCAATTTCTTATAGGTGAAAATATTGGATTAATTACTGTAAACCGTTCTCCTGCAAAAACACCTGCATCTTATTGTTTTTTGACTAAATTTCTACATGTTAATGGCTACATACGGTCTGACAGCGTAAGTATTGATACTGTTTTCCCTCTGTATCTATATGGAAAAGATGGTACTCGAGTACCAAATTTAAGTAAGAAAATTATTGATGAGATAGAAAAAAGTATTGGGGAAATTTCCCCTGAGGACATTCTTCACTATATTTACGCAGTTTTATATTCGCCAAGTTATCGCGAGGAATTTAGAGATTTTTTGAAGACCAATTTTCCCCAAATACCTTACCCTACAGATAAAAAAGTATTTGAAAAACTAGTAGCTCTTGGTAGAGAATTACGACTATTACATCTTTTTGAATCATCAAAGATAGACCAATTTAGTATTTCATATCCAGTTGAAGGAGAGGATGTTATTGAAAAATTAGTATATAAAGAAGAGAAAGTTTTTATTAATGAAAATCAGTATTTTGGTAATGTATCAAGAACTGCTTGGGATTTTTTTATTGGTGGTTATCAGCCAGCACAGAAATGGCTGAAAGACAGAAAAGGAAAAACTCTCACGAATGAAGATATTGAACATTATCAAAAGATGATTGTAGTTTTATCTGAGACAGAGATAATTATGGGGGAGATTGATAAACTCAATTTTTATGGATGAGATTAGAATTTTAATTATAAAAGACGAAGAAGAAATTGAGTTTTTGCGCGACAAGAAATCATTTAATTACACATACGACAAGGCTACAATTGATTCTTTGAGGAGACACTTCACTCTAAAAGATAGTTTATACCTTATGGCCAAAAAAGGGGCAGAGTTTGTGGCATTTTGCTCGATTGATAAAGATTGGTGGGAAGATAATTTTTTCTTTATTCGTGAAATACTTGTTGATCCAAGTTATCAAAAGATTGGGATTGGCAAAGAATTAATGGGACGATGTATAGAACATGCAAAAAATAAGGGTGCTAACGGGGTTGTAACAGAAACGGCATTTGAAAACAGTCCTATGCAGAAACTATGCTCCAAATTTGGATTTAAAGAATGGGATAATCCACAATGGAGTGAGGGAATAACGTATAAACTAATATTTTAATTATGAGTTACTTTATAATAAATATTTGATGATTAAGATACGGAAAGGTCGTATTAGTGATTTGGAAGAGTTACTCAATGAAGATTGGGCATGGGGTGGTGCAAAAAATCTTCAGAACAAATATATAAGAGCAATAGAAAAAGACAGTAGAGAATTTTTAGTTGTTGAGGATGACGGTAAGGTTATAGGTGAATTATGGATTTTTTGGAATGACGATGAGGATTCTGAGCAGGCAAACGGGACAAGTCGAGCATATCTTTCTACTTTGAGACTTGAACCTAATTATAGAAGACAAGGTTGGGGTACGAAGCTAATCAATAAAGCTTTTGAAATTGCGAAAAAGAAGGGTTTTAAAGAAGCTACGGTTGGAGCCTATAAGCATGAACCTGGAATCCAGAAGCTTTATAATAAATGGGGATTTACAGAAGAAATTAAAGAGGCAATTGATAAAAGTGATGGAAGTGAGCAAGAATATATTCTACTTCTAAAGAGATTATAAAAAAATTGCCGTTAGCGCACCTTCTGAGTAGGGCTGAGGGTCTAGAACTCTTTCCAAGGCAAACACAGCCTAATCATGGCTAAGAGGCCTAGAAGTTGGGAATAATCTCCAACCTAGGTGTAAGGGTATCAGGTGTCTTTAGTGAACCTGATGGTAGAGGCGGACAGAATCGAACCTCCTATTTTAAGCCATTTATATCACTTCCCGAGTTTATAGTATGTATTTTTCCCCTTCCCTTCTCTTTGTATTAATCCTATGAAAATTAGTTTGTTGAAATCGATGTTACGGGTGGCTTTTGCTCTTTTGACCAGTTTTGAATATCGTACATCTGTGATGTATCCATTTTTCTCAATATAATCAATGATTTTCTTGTGGTAAGGTTTTAATTCAGTATCTGGAGTTACAGACTCTTTTTGTAATATTTTCTGGACATGCAGAAGTTCATCAATTATTCCGTCAGTAAAATACTCAAGCCAAGCTGTGAAGTCTATTTTTTCTTGGATTTCATAATAATCACCTAGTATTCCTACATACTCAAAATATTTACTAACATTTTTATTATAATAATTTTCAAAACTAAAAAGATTGAAAGTATTAAGTCCCATTGCTGCCAGAAGCATTTTGGTTGTGAGCCTTGCTGTTCTGCCAGTCCCATCAACAAAAGGATGAATGATAACAAATTGTTTATGAAAAATCCCTGCTAGTATTAGAGGATCAATTTTTGATTTATTTTTTTTAATATAATCAACAAGCTCATCCATCAATTTTATTGCATCTTTATGATCTGGAGGAAGGTAGATAGTTTTTCCAGTTTTCGGATTATTCACAAAAACAGGTTCTTGTCTGAATTTACCACATTGATGTGGAGCTATTAGTCCTTTTGTGATGCCTTTTTGGATATCTAAGATTAATTTAGAATTTATTGTGAATTTTTGAGTGTCGACAAGAGCGTTTAATTTTTTGAGAATGTTATTGTAATTCAAGACTTCTTTCTCACTATCTCGGGTATTTTTAGGAGTTGATTTTAGAATCTTTTTAACTTCTGTTAGTGGAAGTGGATTGCCTTCTATGCTTGTTGAAGAATATGCGGAAATTTCTCTTGCTGATTTTTCTAATTCTACTAGAACAATTTGGGGAAACTTTTGATGGTTGAGATCATTCGTAATAGTAGCAATATGCTTGATATTGCTAAGGAGTTTTTGAGAAATATTGTACTTTGGGTCGAACATAAATATCGTTAAACTTTGGACTAATTATAGACGAATAATGGACGAATGTAAAGATAAGTTCATCACACAACTTTGACATTTGGTCAAATTTAGGGTTGACAAATTGCAGACGATCATTATAATACAGTCTTAAAACTTAAAACCCAACAAGTATGACATCAGAAAAAACTTACAATGATCTCCCTGAAGGATTTGAGGGCGAACAACAGCGCAGAACCGAATTTGACTCCGCAGAGGAGAAATCAAGTCACGATGCTGATGGACTTATTGCTTTAGCAAAGAAGACTTATAGGAAAGAAATTGTTACTGTTAATGACACTTTTGATTTGCGTTCAAGAAAAGACGGCAATCCTGAAGATTTGAGACGAGCTGTTGCTATGAAATTAAAAAATCCAGAACAAGTTGAGATTGATGGGAGACTACAGCCTTTAGTTATAGACCCTATCAATGCTCTCCCAGAAGATAAACGAACTGTACAAGGTAGAGTTTATAGCGGTGAAGAAATTGCACGAGCAATTCCAAATGTAGAAGCATTTTTAGAAGCAATATCTCAAAGGAAGGAAGGGCAATTTTTCGAACTGAATGAAGCAGGTCAATTAGTAATGGCAGACGGATGTTCAGAAGCCTACGGATTAAAAGATGATTTTCCAATGGCAAAAATTCGTCAAACGCGTGTTTATTACCATGGCGAAGATGGCTCAATTCAGGTAATGGAAGGTCAAGAATGGTTCACGGTAAAAGAAGAAGGAGGAGCGAAAGAGCTAGAATTGTCCGAAGCCGCTAAAAAAATCTCCCCAGAATCAATCACTATGGTGAGTGGATTACCTACCCTCAAAAGGGACGGCAATAGCCATACTGGCGAATACGCTCGTATGAACACAGGACAATTTGAAAGAAAAACATACACTTGGACTGATGATGATTCGCTTGATGCTTCGCGTGCTCGTCTTGCCGACTGGCCTGGTTACCGTGAGGATGTGCACTCGAATGTGAATCGTTCTAACTATCAGTATGATTATCTGGGTTCGCGCGGCGTGCTAAGGGTCAACTTGAACCTTGAATCTTAATTTTCTTTAATTTTTTATTTTTCTTTGACCCCGCCAAGGCGGGGTCTTTTTTTGCAAAAATTTTTTTTTGGTATACAATCAAATCAACGGTGAAAAGTAACCTCGCTTGGGCGGAGGCTACCGTAAAGTGTCCTTTCACAAAACAAAGGCTTTGCATGAAAGAAGAAGCCTGAAAGTACATCAAAAAAGTAATAGACCCTTAGGTTGAGTGAAGTTTAGCTCTTGATTGAGCTGAGAAAAATAAGGCTGTGGCTGTGGCTACATCCTACAACGGATAAACTTCATCACGAGTGGTATTCGCGTGCTCGTAATGCCTACTGGAATGATAACAATGAGAATGTGAACTCGAATGTGAATAATTCTAACAATCAGAATGATAATCTGGGTTCGCGCGGCGTGATAAGGGTCTATTGGCTTTGTGTGGCTTTCAACCATCCTCCGAGCATCCTCCCAATTTCTTGAGCTTCTGATTGGAGCTGAAAAACACGGGTTTCATTCACAAGTTTTAACTCAAGCATCAAACGGAGCTTGAGCGTTAAGACCTCCAAAGTTCCGCTCGCTTTGAGCAGATATGCAGCCTTCATGGTCTTGGATGCGTTTTTGGAGATGACTAACTGCTCAAGCAGCGAAAGAATGCTCTCCTCGGCACTTTTGCCGAGGGTGAGCCTCCATCTTTTTGCCATATGGTCGTTTACTTCGCTAAAATGCTTATACAGCTCATAACTTTTATTGATGATTGGAAGTGAGGAATTCATAGATTTGGGGTTAGGAAGTGTTTGGAAGGCATGGTTCACCTTTCGGAAAGGTAAACACATGACTGATGAAATGCACAAGTTTCAATACCATTTGGAAGACAATCTTCTTGAGCTTTGCCAAGACTTGAACAATGGAACATATAAGCACGGTCAGTACAGACACTTTATTGTTTGCGATAATAAACGCCGTAAAATCTCTGTTTCTTCCATACGCGATCGAGTGGTTCATAGACTGATTTACGACTACATTGTACCTCTTTGGGATAAAACCTTCATCTATGACGCTTGGTCGTGCAGAAAAGGCAAAGGACTGCTTGGTGCAATTGAGAGGACACAAGAGTTTTTGAAGTCCTACCCTCGTGCGTACATTTGGAGGGCGGACATTCAAAAGTTTTTTGATAATGTGGACCAAAGAGTGCTTTTCGAGTTGCTCAAACGCCGCATTCGGGACAGGAAAGCATTGCTGCTGATTCGTGAAGTACTCAAAAGCTACAACACTCATACCGAAGGCGTAGGAATGCCTATTGGCAATCTTACAAGCCAAATCTTTTCTAACATTTACCTCAATGAGTTGGACCGCTTTGTGAAACATAACCTTAAAACCAAGGCTTACCTCCGATATGGCGATGATTTTATTTTGTTTGAAATGGATGAGAAAAAATTAGAAAATATGCGGACTAAAACGATCAATCTCTTATCAAATGAATTGAGACTGCCAATCCATACCAAAAATAACCTGATTTTCAAAGCAAAACATGGTCTTAAGTTTCTTGGTACGGAGCTGTGGTCTTCGGGCAGAAGACTTTCCAAACGAAATAAGGCGAGAATTGACAACAGGCTTAATCTTAGAAATACCCCAAGCTATCACGGAGTCATCTCTAAACACGGTGGACCTAAAATGTTGAAATGGATGGACTGGAAAATACATGAACTTATTGGTTAAGAAGTAGAGATTTTGTTCATTGCCAATAGTGTCCCTTCTACGTAGGTACAAGAGTCTAGAACCCTTTTCAAGGCAACAAGAGAGCTTAATCACGACTAAGAGGCCTAGAAGTTGGGAGTATTCTTCAACCTAGGTGTAAGAGAATGGGGTGCTAATAGTGCACCTCATGGTAGGGGCGAACAAAATCGAACCCCTTATTTTAAGCCATTTATGCTATTTCTATCCATATTTAGTTTGACAATATGGATATTGATGTTAAAAT
>CAYLOL010000044.1:0-6862 GCA_964385295.1 uncultured Candidatus Peribacteria bacterium | reverse complement strand
AACTCAAACTGACGAGAATGGTTTCTATGTAGTCCAAAACAACCCAGCTGTCGTAAAGGGAACAATTTTTGGTGCAGCCAAAATCGTTGTTAATGGATATACTTTAACGAAGTTTAACCCTGGAGATGAAGTTTGGACTTATTTTGCCAATACGAGTGCTGAATACATGAAGGAGGGTGAAAATGTATATGAAGTTTTTGCGTATGATGCTTCAGGGAATGCAAGTGAGCTTTTTATTATAAAAGTTTTGTATCAACCAAAAGTTGTTGAGCCGGAACCAGTACCTGAATTAGAGGAAGAGCTAGAGGTACCTGAAGGAGATGGAGTTTTGGTGAATTAAAGGTATTTAGCTTTATTCGCGTTGTGTTGCTCGTTTGAGGTGGCATAGATTACTTCGCCTGTGTCGAGTGTGTTTAGGTAGAACCAATTTCCAGTCGCTACTGGAAACATTGCGGCTTCTATGCTTTCGAGGCTTGGATTTGATATTGGGCCTGGAGGGAGTCCTGCGAATTTTCTAGTGTTGTATTGGGAATCTATATTGAGATCTGTTGCATCTATTTTTCTGTCATCGGTTATATAGAGGAGTGTTGCGTCTGCGTCTAATTTCCAGCCACTTTCAAGTCTTTTCCAAAGTATTCCTGAGACTATCTTGCGATCTTCAAGGCCAAAGACTTCGTTTTCTATGATTGATGCCATTGTTATTATTTCATGTATCGAATGATTTTTTATTTTTGGTAGTAATTCAGTAGTTTTGTTCTCGAAATTGTCCATTGTGGTATAGATGAGGTCGTGTGGTTGGAAATCTGCTGGGTCGAGAAAGTATGTGTCTGGATAGAGATATCCTTCAACCGGGAGGTTAAGTACTGAAAGAGCTTCTTTATCTAAGAAATCATAATATTCCCATCCATCAAAATTTCTCACTTCTTCTAGGAATTCTCCTCCTTCTATGAGTTTTAGTTCTACTAATTTGGCGTCAATATCGCGAGTACGTAGCCCTTCTTGTATTGTTATTATGAACTCTGCTTGAGAGGGGTCACTCATAATCGTGACTACTTCTTCTACACTCATACTTCTATTTAGGAGAAATCTTCCTGCGATCAAATCCTTGCTAAGAGAGTTGAATTTTGTGTATAAATAAAAGGAGAATGAACTAGAGATAAGACCTTTTTCTTCAAGGTTTTTTCCGATCTCTTTTGCAGGAGTCCCTTTTTTTACTGTAAATGAAATGTTTGTTGTGTCGTTTTTGTCGATAGGTTTTTCTATGTTTTTCTCGTATTCCCAGTTCAAAAGCCCAAGAACTACTGTTGTTGCTACAACTGCAGAGAAGAACCTTCGCATGTTTTTTGCTAGTAGTTTTTCGTTCATTTTATTGTGGTCCTCCGCCTCCAAGCCCTGGCAAATTCATGTCTCCCATGATGTCTTTCATGAGATCAGCGCCTACTTGTTGAGACTTTTTGATAGCTTTATTGAAACAGCTTTCTAGATTTTTTTGAAGTTTTGCTTTGTCTTGTATTGCTTCATCTGAAATTTGAACTTCTTGTACTTCTTGTTCACCATTTATAATTACCGTTACGCCTTCGTGCTCTGCCTCAATGTGTGTTTTTTTAAGTTCTTTTTTAATTCTTTTGGCTTCCTTCTGTAATTTGTAGAGGTCTTTTGCTTTATCGAACATACTTATTTTGTTTAATGATTACGCGCAGGATTTTAGCATATTATTAATAATAAAAAAACTATTGCATGCGGACATCCATTTCGCTAGACTATGCGGGCAAATTTGTTTGAATAGCCAATATATGGAAATCATAAAGCTTGTCGTACAACCTAGAGATAAAAGCGTGAAAGCGAAAGATCTACTTTTGCAGGATCTTATTCCTGCGGAATATTATGGTAGTGGCGTTGAAAACAAATCTTTGCAAATGGATTATCAAACTTTTCGAAAAGTGTTCAGAGTTGCTGGAGGGAGTACAATTCTTGATTTGGAAGTTGAAGGAGAAAAAGAGCCAATTAGTGTTCTTGTCCAAAACGTTGATTATAATCCTGTGACTGACAAAATCATGCATGTTGACTTCATTAATGTGCGTATGGGGGAAGAGCTTACTGCTACTATTCCACTTACGTTTGTTGGTATGTCGCCAGCGGTGAAAGAATTGGCGGGTACGCTTATGACAAATCTTACAGAAGTTGAAGTTAAATGTTTGCCAAGAGACTTGATTTCAAGCCTTGAGGTAAGTATTGATTCTTTGGTTGAATTTATTGATTATATTAGGGTGAAAGATCTTGGATTCCCTGAGACTATTGCCGTTCAGAATGACCCTGAAGATATAGTTGCGAATGTTATTCCACCTCGAGTTGAGGAAGAAATTGAGCCAGTTGTAGCTGAAGGTGCCGAAGGTGAAGAAGGTGCCGAAGGTGAAGAAGGTGCCGAAGGTGCTGAGGGTTCTGAGGGTGCTGAGGGTTCTGAGGGTGGAGATGACAAAAAGGAATAATCTTTGAATTTTCTATAATTTTGGTATAGGCTCTACGCAGTAACCTTATTTTGTTATGAAAAAAATGGTTTTTGCAGGCGCGTTATTCTTTTTGGCCTTTTTGCTTGCTGTTTTGAGAGTGTTATTTTGGGATCTTGATACAAGTGTGAGTGAGATTACTTTTTCTTATAATGATGGGGCTGTTTCTCCTGCGTATTATACTGAGGCTAGTTTGAAGATAGTGCCTGATTATCAAATCCGATCTTTGAATGTTGGATATGAATCTGTGTATTCTTATAGGACTGATGAAACTGATGGAGTAGATATTGATACCGAGGGAGTTATTGGGGGTGAATATTTTGATAGATTTGAAGGAGTGATTGGACTTTTGCATGATGATTTAGTGGAAACTGGCGGAACTTGTGTTGGTGGCCACAATTTGTCATATGAGATGGTGGATGAAACTGGAGAATTATCTAATGAACAATTGTATTTGTGTGGTGATTATTCTGAGGATGTTGAGTTTATTCGCGATTTTTATTTTGATGTTGTTGGTCTTCTCACTGAAGATACAGAATAATGTTGATTTTGGCTTTGGATGTATATAAACTGCGCTTAAGTTAATTCAATATATTATTTAATAACTCATTTATATGGATTACGTATTAATGATGGCTCTTGTGAGTTTGATCGGTCTAGCTGTGGCAGGGTTCTTTGCTCATCTAGTTGGTAAAAAGCCACAGGGGACTGACGAAATGAAAGAAATTGCACAGTCTATTTATGAAGGTGCGATGGCTTTCCTAAAGAGGGAATATCAAGTTCTCTCAATTTTTGTAATAGTTTTGGCGGTTGTTCTGTTTCTCTTGTTGGATGATCCTGAGACTGCTGGGGTGAATGAAGGTTTACTGACTTCGGTGAGTTTCATTTATGGTGCGATTAGTAGTGTGTTGGCTGGATATTTTGGTATGAAGATTGCTACAAAGGCGAATGTTCGTACTGCGAACGCTGCACGAACTGGTCTTAATGGGGCACTTACTATTGCATTCCGATCTGGGGCTGTGATGGGACTTTGTGTAGTTGGACTTGGTCTTCTTGGACTTACTACATTAGTATATTTATTTATTGGTGTTTATGAAATCCCAACTGCTACTGCTCTAAGTGTGATTACTGGATTTGGACTTGGCGCGAGTTCTATCGCTCTTTTTGCTCGTGTTGGTGGAGGGATTTATACGAAAGCTGCGGACGTTGGAGCTGACCTAGTTGGTAAAGTTGAGGCTGGAATTCCTGAGGATGATCCTCGAAATCCTGCCGTAATTGCCGATAATGTTGGAGATAACGTTGGAGATGTAGCGGGTATGGGAGCTGATCTTTTCGAGTCATATGTTGGAAGTATTATCTCTGCAATGATTTTGGGATTAGTTGTGTTTGGTATCAATGGAGTTTATCTTCCTTTGACTCTAGCTGGTGCGGGAATCTTGTCATCAATTGTTGGTACATTTTTGGTAAGAGTTGGTAAGAAAGGGCATATTCACAGTGCTTTGAAGAGTGGCCTTTGGGGAGCGAGTGCACTTGTTATCGTTGCTTCATACTTCCTTACAAAGTTCTTCCTTCCTGCAGATGCATTCTTCGGAGTGTATATTGCAATGATTTCAGGACTTGTTGTTGGAGTTCTTATAGGACTTGTTACTGAGTATTACACTTCTGATGAATACAAGCCCGTGAAGGCTCTTGCTGACAGTTCTCAGACTGGTGCAGCTACAAACATCATTGCTGGATTAGCACTTGGTTACAAGTCAACTATCGTTCCTGTACTTCTTATCTGTGTAGCGATATATAGTGCGTTCCACTTTGCTGGACTATATGGAATCGCTATCAGTGCTGTAGGAATGCTTTCTACGCTTGGTATTTCATTGGCTATCGATGCTTATGGGCCAGTTGCTGATAATGCTGGAGGAATTGCTGAGATGGCAGGACTTGGAGCTGATGTACGAAAGAGGACTGACGCACTAGACTCTGCTGGAAATACTACTGCTGCTATTGGTAAAGGATTTGCTATTGGTAGTGCTGCGCTTACTGCGTTGGCATTGTTCTCTGCATATTCCGTAGCTGCTGGTATTGAAGTTATTAATATTAATGACCCGAAAGTAATTATTGGACTATTTATTGGTGGAATGCTTCCATTTGCATTCTCGTTTATGACAATGTCGGCTGTTGGACGTGCTGCCTTTGATATGATCGAAGAAGTGCGACGACAGTTCCGTGAGATTGACGGATTGATGGAAGGAAAAGCGAAAGGTGACACAAAGAAATGTGTAGATATTTCTACTCGTGCTGCTATTCGTGAGATGATTGTGCCAGGGCTTATGGCTGTGATTGTTCCTGTTTTGGTTGGATATGTTCTTGGATCGGTTGCACTTGGAGGACTACTTGCTGGAGCGCTTGTGAGTGGAGTTATGCTTGCTATTTCAATGGCAAACTCAGGTGGGGCTTGGGATAATGCGAAGAAATATATTGAAGGAGGAGCTCTTGGTGGAAAAGGTACTGAATCTCACAAAGCAGCTGTAGTCGGGGATACTGTTGGTGATCCATTTAAGGATACGTCTGGGCCAAGTATCAATATCCTAATCAAGCTCATGACTGTTGTATCTCTGATTTTTGCAGGGGTATTTACAGCAGGTGGCATGTTTTAGTACAATCAGTTAAGTATATAAGATATTAACCTCATTCTTATGAGTACTACTAAAGGTTTTCCTTTGGTCGCTGAACTTAAGGACGCTGTGGACATTTTGAAGATGGATAAAGTCAAAATGGCTACGATCGCTAATAAAAAATCTGCCACAAAGTGGGGAATTGTCATCTTGGCTGTTCCGTTTGTAGTGAATCTAGTTCTTTCATTGCTTGTTTATCCGTCTGGATTTCGTGCAATCTTTTCAAAATTTTTGTTCTGGCCGGTTGCAATTCCTATGTTGTCATTGGTTGGCTCAATTTTTGCTATTAGTCTTGTTGCAGAGAAATTTTTCAAAGGGAAAGGTTCTCACATGGGATTTTTCCGTGTTGCGGCCTATGCATCGTTGGCTTCTTGGCTTTCAATATTACCGTTTCTTCTAGGTTTGCTTGGATCTATTGGTGGAGCAGGGTTGGCTAGTTTGCTTTCTTTGGCTGTGTCAATATGGATACTTTTTGTTATGTTTAATGCCTTGATGGTATTGCATAAATTAAACCAGCAGGACGCTACTTTATCGCTAGTAGGAGGGATAATTGCATATCTTATAGTTCAAGCATTGCTTGGAGCCATGTTGGTAGGAGGATCTTATCGGTATTATTAGGAGTTAGTTTCGTTACGGAGCTTTGACCTTCAAAAAACGGCTTTTTTGTGCTATAATGTAGCGATGTAATAGAAGATTATGACCGATGATTCCAAGCCAAAAAATCCGTTTGCGGATGCTGGCAAGAAGCCCAATGAGAACAGAGATAAATCGCATGAAAAAGCGAAGAATTTACATAAGAATGTGAAAAATTCAGAGAATCATGTGAAAAAGGAGACAAAGAAGGAGTTTTCAAAGCAGAAAAGGGATAATTTCAAAAAAGAAAATTTGCATAATAATTATAAGCAAAAGAGTGGAAATGCGGAGAAGCAAGATAAGGCTCATTCGCCATTTGCTAAACCAGAATCAAAGCCACAAGAACAACCAAAGTCTGAGCCGAAGCAGGAGACTCCAACTGCGGCATCTGCAAATCCTTTTGATCATTCCGAAGGAGGATCACCATTTTCGTCGTCACCTAAGCAGGAGACTGAAATGGAGCCTGCTGATGAAGGGGATCAAATAGCTACAAGCGTAAATCCTTTTGCGGCGCCAACTGAACGTCCGAAGGCCGCTCCTGTACCCGTAAATCCTTTTGAACAAGCTAACAAGAAAGAAGATTCAAAAGAAGAAAAGAAGGAAGGGAAGAAAGAAAAAAAGGATGAAGTAATCAAAGAGGTCTCAAAAGTTGAGCCAGAAATAGTTAGTGAGCCTGTCGATGATCAGCCGGAAGTTCAAGAAGTTGTAGCTGAGGTTGTTAAGGATAAAAAGGATAATAAAGATGACGTTAAGCCTATTGAGACTCAACCTTCTGCTTCTGGGGAGGAAGGAGTTGAAATTGAGGAATTTAGAGAAGAGTTTTGGACTATTCTTGAGCAAGCTGGAATTACAAAACAGAGACTTATTATATTTGGAGCAATTTTTGTTGTTGCAATCATTATCGTAGTGTTTTTACTTATTGGTGGGGATGGCGATGGTGAGCCAAAAGCTAAAGAGCCAAATAAGACTGTGGTTGAGGATCAAGTTGAAAGAGTTGATTCTGATGTTGATGTCCCAATGATTGTTGGGGCGGATAAAGTTGGTTTATACGGGAAT
>CAYLOL010000043.1:0-6998 GCA_964385295.1 uncultured Candidatus Peribacteria bacterium | reverse complement strand
CGTAACGATTGCAAGGGATAATAACATCTTTGCGCGGGAAAGTCAATGCAACTCGACCTCCCCCTTGACTCCTTTCCCCAAAACCGCTATTCTTAAATCAGACAAAATCAGTCCACATTAAACTATCTAACTAACCTACTTATGGAAAAAGAAGATACATGTCAAAAATGCGGGAACCCATTGAGTGAGTGCACATGCGATGCAGGCAAACAAGGAGGTGGCTGTGGCTGCGGTTGTGATTAAATAACCACTATTAACATGACATTCAAGCAAGAACCACTCCCCTATCCGTCAAATGCGCTCGAGCCACACTTCGACGCGCAAACCATGGAGATACACCACGGGAAGCATCACAAAGCTTATACTGATAAATTCAATGTAGCGGTAGAGGAAGCTAACCTCCAAAACAAATCAATAGAAGAGATTTTTGCAAACATATCGAATTATCCAGCTGCAGTTAGAAATAACGGAGGTGGATACTACAATCACAGCCTTTTTTGGACTTCACTCTCTCCGAACGGAGGTGATGAGCCCAAAGGCGAACTTGTAGAAAAAATTAATCAAGATTTCGAATCGCTAGAAAATTTTAAAGAAAAGTTTTCAAGCGCGGCAGCCAATCAATTTGGCTCGGGTTGGGCTTGGTTAGGGTTGTTGGAAGACGGACACCTAGAGGTTTTCGCAACACCTAACCAGGACAACCCACTAATGGATACAGCAAAAGTAAAGGCAGCTCCCCTGCTCCTCTTAGACGTATGGGAACATGCTTACTATCTCAAGTATCAAAACCGTCGCCCAGACTTCATAGAAGCGTTCTGGAACGTTGTAAATTGGGATGAGGTAGAGAGGCGTTATTCAGCAGCAAAATCATAATCAAAATCTTCTCCAAAGTCTCCTCCGGCAGCTTCCATATATTGGAATGGATCCAATTCTTGAGCTCCTTTTGGTTCAACGATATCAACATCTTTGTTTAATTTTCCTGTGACTAGCTCGAAATCAACATTCATTTCACCTCCATTGCCAATATCCATATCGAATACTCCTACAACTTTTCTCATTATCATGTCATCGACCCCAACCCAAACTTCAATATCTAGATCACTTGCATTCAATGTATTGGCAAAATTATTAAGATCTTCCTCGGTAATTCGCTCAGCATCAATCATTGAAGCTTGATTAATAAACTCTCTTACCGCAGCTTTATCCATCATTGCAGAATAATGATATGCCTGTTCACCCATCACGCGGGAAGTGCCCATGTATTGAATATTCTTGAAAAAATTAACGTCATCTAGCAATGTTTTTAACTCTTGCTCCCCAGACTCAAGCTCTTCCTCTATATTTTTATTAGTCCACAATTTTAATGGAGCATCAGCAAAAAAAGCATCAGGTAAAGGAATTTTCCACCATTTGCCAACAAAATATTCAGTCAATTCTGAAGAAATGTCGTTTGCAGTATTTGGAAATTCGGAAATCAAAGCATAAAGAGTGTGCCCGTCAGTCCTAAGATCTAAATCAAAAGGACCATCGCTTTCCCCATCAGTTGCAACTTCTCCCTCAGCATGAATTTGTATTTCAGGATAAGAGGGATCATTAAGATCAAAAAGACCATCAAGAACGCCTCCAATTTGCATTTTCTCAGGAGTTGAACCATCAGAATTAACAAGGTTTCCATCAAGCGTAAGTTCATATTCTCCAGAATAAACTTCTTTCCAATTTGCGAAAGCCTGACTCAAAATATCCTCTGGATCACCACTAGGAGCCTCAGCTTGTCCAAATTGACAACCAGGCAAAATAAACAAAGAGACCAAAACTAAATATACTATTTTTTTCATACAAATAAGGTTAATTGCAAAAAGACTTTATCGTAAACAGTATGCAAAATCAATTTACTTCACTGCCTTCAGGATCTGATTTATCCAAATTTTCCTGTCATATATATATTCATCTTCTTTTACTTCAAACCCAGCTTCCTGAAGTGCTAGAAATACATGTTTTGGGATATGGTAATAGGAAGCAATGATTATTTCTTCTCGTCCAATCTTTAATTTTGGAGGTTTTTTCTGGTTAATATTTGTAACAATAAATTTTCCGCCATCCTTCAAAACCCTATGTGCCTCACGAAAAGCCCGCTTTAGATCTTTCAAATGCACTAGAACAAAAGCTGCCACTACGATATCAAAAGTATTGTCCCCATAAGGGATCTCTTCAGCGTCCCCTACTTTAAATTCTGCCCACGGGTACTTATTCCTCGCAACTGCAAGCATTTTATCGCTCACATCAATTCCACTAACTTCTGCCCCCGCCGCTAGCAAGGCCGGCGCAAGTCGCGCAGTACCACAGCCTATATCCAAAGCCTTCATCCCTTTTGCATCACCAATCATACGTCCCATCACACTCCCCTCAAAACTATCCAAAAACGCCAATTTTTCATCGTACATTTTGGCGTACATTCCATACCCCACCACGGGGTCGTATTGTTTGATTTTTTTCTTTGCCATGCTCGAATTGTATCACAAGACAAATATTGCTAAACTCATAAACGGAAATAACCAAAGAATCATGGGTTCAGGAAAATTATACTCAATGCACGAAATAGATGAGACTCGCGCTGCTGGCGCTGATGATGCTTTTGAGGCTATTCTTGCACGCATAAAAGCTGAAGGCGGAGAGATTACAAAGGATGAAACGGTTCCAATGTATGACGATATTGGCATGGATGAAGCTGAAACAGGGTATCTAAGAACTGTAGAGTTCACCCTCCACGACCAAGACTTTCAGCTAATTCGAAAGGTGCAGGAGCAGAGGATCTCCGGGGAGGGACGTAGCAAAACGCTAGAGGTAATGCCGCGACCAAAGGTTAACATGAGCATGAAAAAGAAGAAAGAATACTCAGACGACTGGATAGTAGTTGACTTGGAAGATGTGTTCTAGTGTAAAATTTCTTTTGCCCATTTCTCCATTTCTTCCTCTTCTTTGTCATCCCCATGATCAAATCCAAAAAGGTGTAGTAATCCATGTGCAAATAAAATTTCCAGCTCTCTTTCTAATGAATGTCCTTTCTCTGTCGATTGTCGACTAGCCGTGTCTACAGATATGAAAATATCCCCAACGCTCACGTCATCTCCGCCTTCAAAACGCTTTCCCTCAAGATATGCAAACGATAGAACGTCCGTAGGCTTGTCTATTCCCCTGTGATCTCGATTAAGCGAATGTATAGCCTCGTCATTCAGCAGGACCAAGCCAATCTCACCATCCTGCTTACCCAGGTGATCAGTCACATGACTACCTAGAATTTTCTCAAATTTCAGCAAGATTTTATCAAAAACATCCTGATTTACATTTTCATCCACCTCGTTTTTATAAACTAATCTCAACATAATTATTCGACCCAAAGGTCTTTAAATGTTATCCATTCATCCCCTCCCATTTCCCAATAAGAATATATCGCAACTCCCTCAAAGTTCTCAACATTACTTCGCACATTATTCAATCCTTTCACGATTCCATTGAGACCTGTCCTTACATTTTCAACTGCCGGATCAAACCCAGCCTTTTCATCGTCATATGAAGGAATTCCTACAAAAAGTTCGGTCCCATCAAGTAAATCACTCAGCCAAATAGTCTGCTCCTTCACTAGCCACTCATACATCCAATCATGTGTAAGCCCTGTATCATAAGCCATCACAACAACCTGGTCTGCATGTTCGGCCACATTCTGATAATTAACCTCAGTATTATAATTTTCAAATGTATGAATTTTCTCGGTAAACCAAATAAAAGACTCAGGAATAAATTCGGCCAGAGCCACGGAAATCTTCTTATCCTTTGGGATAACATCTCTGCATTCCTCAATAGTCTCAATGAACTCCAAATCTCCATCCCACACAGGTTCAACATCAAAATGAATCCCATCAAACCCCACTAAATACGCAAGAGTTCTACATTGATTCGCAATATTATGTCGGACATTATCATTACCAAGATCAATTTTTCCTCGTAGTTGACCAATCCAGGCTTGGTATTCAATATCGGGATCGAGACGCTTTGCTTTTTCCACAAACGCAATTGAATGCTGATACGTGGTTGGATCGATACTTCCGTCTTCTTTCAGGGGCCCACTATGAACAAAAACAGTTCCAATATCATGTTCCTTTAGACGTCTCACCAAAGCTTGAATTTCAATATCACTCTTTGCCTCCCCTACCCACTGATGACTCAGCCAAACAGCATTGTTCCCTTTATTGTAATAACTGCCCGGCTGATTTGCCGAAAGTCCCCAAACAAAGATCCACAAGAACATTGCAACAATGAATATGATTCCCAGGGTTGTAACTTTCCAAATTTTCATGAATTGAATTTTTTTAATGCATCATAAACAATAATCCCATAACAAGTCGCAACATTCAAAGAATTCGCACGACCAAGCATAGGGATTTGGACTGCCGTATCAACATACTCCATAACTTCATCTGAAATCCCCTCTACTTCATGCCCGAAAACAAAGCATACTGGGAAGTCATATTCTGCCTTGTCGTATTGGACTCCTCCCTCTGCTAATTCCACGGCGACGATCTTAATTCCCTCTTTCTTGAGGTTTTTCACGACTTCAACGGCATCTTCTGCATATTCCCATGGAACAACTTCTTCAGCATCGAGTGCAGTCTTTGAGATCTCTTTACGCGGCGGGAAACCAGTAATTCCGCATAGATATAGTTTTTCAAGCATCATCCCGTCAGAGGTGCGGAAAATAGCTCCTACATTGTGTAGACTTCGAACATTATCAAGCAATGCAAAAATAGGGATACGTTTTGCTTGTTTCACCGTATCCACGGAAGGTTTCTCGTTTTGTATATTCTCATGACTTAATTTCTTCATTCAGGATTTCTTCATTCAATGAAATTTCAGGATTCAAAAATTCCAATGTGTTTTTGATAATTTCTTCTAATTCTCCCTCAGTAATATAATCATCAGGCCGGAAGTTATCCTCTACTTCAAGGATTGCATTATCCACAGCAAAATTAACATAACGCGGATACCACCACATATGATCCATAGCAGAGTTCACATCCGCAAAATAAGTAGCCTGATTTAGTAAGTTTTCATTAGAGCCAAGCATCGCAACCAACTGGTATTTATACTTTGGCGGAACCAGTTCAACAGCACTCAAAACAACTTTCAATGCCTGAATCCTAGTGACGGGATCCTTGGGATGAAACGGGCTATCTTTCTCATGCATATATCCATTAATAAGCCCAAGCATAGTTCCCGCATTGATAGCTTCATAATATTTATTTTCCGGTAAAACGTCAGGGTAAAGCAACATTTCTTCATCAAGTTGAATGTCGTCATATGAAGAAGCTGCCATAAATGTAAAGAGACAGAACTCACGGTGAGTATCACAATTTTCCAAATAAGCTGCCTTACTTTCTTTAATAGCAAAATCATTTAGTACGCGATTAATAAGCTCGCCTCTCTGTACGGGATCATCCTCAGGGCCAAGTACTACCCTTTCCTCGCCAAGCGGCTCGCTCCTTCCAAGCATAATAAACACCTTCCCATCATTACTACTATCATCATCATCCGAATACCTCGACCCTACAACCAAATCGCTCGCCTCATCTCCGTTGAAGTCCATACTATGGATCGCATAACCAAACCAATCAGCCGCTCTCTCGCCATGAATCAAAGTCCCCACATGATTATCAACAGCGCTATACTCGCTCAAAAAGCCCTCAGCACCATTGTATACAACATAGACCTCGCCTTCATTAATATCCTCTTGCCCGGAAACCCCAGGGGCACCAGCCGCAATATCCAGCAACCCATCACCATTAAAATCATCAAGCTGAACACTCGCCCCAAGCAAAGCTTCACTTTTCGCCCCACCAATAAATACATCTCGATAAAATTCATTATCATAAAATTTCAAGGGTTCTTCACTCTCCTCGGCAAATCTCTCTCCTCCATAAAAAACAGAAACATGCCCCAAATCCTCCTCCAAATAATAAGGGAAAGAAGTAACTGCCAAATCCTCATACCCGTCTTCATTCAAATCCCCCATCTCCAAATCAAACCCAAACCACTGCTGCCCCTGTACTCCCTCGATGATTGCGAAATGCCCTTGAGTCTCTCCCCCCAAATACGGCCCCTCAAATAAATACAATCGCCCAGCCTCCTCCACCCCCTCAGAAGTCGCCTTATAAGATCCAATCACAATCTCAGCTTCCTCACTCCCAGAAATATTTCCAGTAGCAATACTCGAACCAAACCTACCATCCTGTGTATGTCCATAAAACTCAACATCGACACTAGTCGACAACCCATCCCCTGCCCCAAAATACCCATAAACCGCTCCGTTATGACCCTCAATTGACGAATACTCAGGCGCGCCAACCAACAAGTCGTCAATCATATCGCCATTCATGTCAACAGTCGACAGCGACAAACCAAACTCATCACCATCCACTTGTCCACTCAATTCTAGATCAGGCGCGGCGTAACCAAAACTATAACTTCGTCTACTCCAGTCTACCTGTCCATATACAACATAAACTTTCCCAGGCCGCCCCGCATTCTCGTAAGCGTTATAAGCGCCCATAGCAATATCATCAATCCCATCATTATTATAATCCCCTACGCTGAGGGAAGTCCCCAACTGATCTCCCGAACTCTCACCAAAGAAATTTACTAGATAATCTTCACTCTCAAGATTTATATCCTTATTGGCAGAATTTTCTCGTCCAAAAACTATATGTACTGCTCCATTCCAATCCTTCAGCCCCGTAGATGTAAAAGGAGCCCCAGTAACCAAGTCTTCAATGCCATCTCCATTCAGGTCACCCGAATAAAGGCTTGCCCCTAGCTGTCCTCCAGCATTAACTCCAATAACATCGATCTTAAAAGGGTCAGTAGCAATAAACGACTCATTTATCAACGAAGAGGCTGCAGCGCCTAGAATCGCAAAATCAGCAGCAACACAGAGTATGCATAATCGAATT
>CAYLOL010000042.1:0-7174 GCA_964385295.1 uncultured Candidatus Peribacteria bacterium | reverse complement strand
TTTATACGGGAATAAGGATGGGTTGAAATTTGTCCTTTCAATGGGGAATATATATATGATGCAGCAATCTGAGTTTATTGATCATATGGAGTTATTGCGTAAATTGCAGAATATTTATGGCACGGATGTTTATTATTTGATGGACAAAAGCGGTGATCGGAGAGTTGCGCTTGAGCAACACCTGAAAGAGATGGAGGAACTTATCGAAGATGGGGAAACTGCTTATTACAATATTCAGGAAGATTTGAATCGGCTGGATGCGAATTATCGTTTGCTGGTAGCGGATCGTGATGCCTATGAGGTCTTTTTCTTTAATTCAATGGCAAATTTAGAAGGAGTTGACTCATATGCGTATATGCAGACTTTTATTGAGTTGGAACAAGAAATTGTAAAGGTTCGAGCTCGCCATGCAGCGTTTAAATCTTTAAGTGATATGTTTGCTAATTCGGTTAATGCTCTTAAGCCTCGCCATGAGGATGTCTCAACAAATGTCGATGCACTTCTAAAGGGCGTGCGTGTATTTGATATCCCAGATTCGGACATTGAAGCAATAATTAGGTTAGAAGAATAGGGTTGTGATATAATTTCCTTCGCTTTTAGAAGGAATTATGATTGATGGATTGCTCGATACAATTAGGGGATATAATGAAAATCCTGACGAGAAACGTATTGCTGCGGCATTTCGTTTAATTGAGCAAAATTTTGAATTTCCTGAAGATGCTTTTCGTGATGCGAGTGGAATTTTGGAAAATATTATGCCGTTGAATCCTGATGATGATACCGTTATTGCAATTTTATTATTGGGGATTTATTTGAATGGGAATATTAAGAATGAGAAAATAAAAAAAACATTTGGACAGGACGTTGTGGATCTTTTAGTTTCAGTAAAAAAAATGGATGGGTTGAAATATTCAAACAAGGATAGAAAATCTCAGTCTGAAATTTTGAGAATGATGCTTGTGGCGATGGCACGTGATATTCGTGTGATTTTGATTAAATTAGCATGTAGGTTGTGGGAATTGAAAAATCTGGATAAGCTCGAGAGTGAAGAGGAAAGAATTGCTATTGCAAAGGAATCTTTGGATATATATGCGCCCGTTGCTTCTCGTTTAGGAATCTATAGGATGAAGATTGATTTGGAGGAGTTGGCTTTTAAGTATGTGTATGCTGACGACCATAAGGATTTGATTTCTCAATTGAATAGGTTTGGGGAAGGGGAGAGTGATGTTCTTATGAAGATAAAAGATCGATTGGATAAATTTTTGATGAGTGGTCAATTTGATGCAAAAGTTTCTGGAAGGTTGAAGAGTACGTATAGTATTTTTAAAAAAATGAAAAAGAAAGGGTTGAGTGATATCTATGATTTGTATGATATTTTTGCAATGAGAATTATCTTGCCTTCGAAGTATGATCCTGGTGGAGAAGAAGTGATTGATCATTTGTATGGACTACTTGGGACATTACACAGGGAGTGGAAGCCGATTTCTCGTAGATTTAAGGATTATATTGCTGTCCCCAAGCCTAATGGTTATAGGAGTTTGCATACTGTGGTTCTTGGACTTGCGCCAAGGGATATGGATAAGCCTGTTGAAATACAAATCCGGACAGAAGCTATGCATAAGGAGGCTGAATATGGAGTTTCTTCACATTGGCTTTATAAGGAAAGCAAGAAATCAAAGAGTAATCTTGTGGGGGCTCAGGCTAGATGGCTTAAGGGGCTTCAGGATGTTAAAGAGTTGAATAAGGCGTTGTTGGATAGCGGGGAGTCAATGAATGACATAGAATTGGATATTTTTAAAGATAGAATTTTTGTACTTACTCCTAGGGGGGACATAAAGGATTTGTCCGTTGGGGCGACTTCTATAGATTTTGCTTATGCTGTGCATTCTGGAGTTGGAGATAAATGCGTGATGGCAAAGGTGGATGGATCAGTTGTTTCTTTGGATTACGAGCTACAGAATGGGGATGTTGTGGAAATTATTACAAAAGGTGATAGCAATCCAAAATTGCAGTGGCTTTCATTTGTGAAAACTACTGGAGCTGAATCGAAAATAAAGGCTTATTTCAGTAGCTTGAACAGCGAAGGGAATATTAAAGAAGGGCGTAGACTTTTAAATCAGCAACTTGAAAGACTTGGCAAATCGCCACTGGATCAAAATTATTCAATTTTGAAAAATTTTGCGGGACAGGACTTAAATCTTGCTGGTAGAGAGAGATTGATTATGGAGGTTGGAAAAGGGGCACAAATTGCGAGTGATATTATTCGAAAAGTATATCCATATAAGGATCTTATGATTCCTGAGAGAAATAGGAAGATTAGAGATCCGAAGGCAATTGCTGCGGAAGTTATTCGGCAGCAAAACCTGAGTCTTGAGAAAATGGTCTTGGTGGGAGGTGAGTCTGGATTGCCAGTCAAAATAGGGGCTTGTTGTAAGCCTAAGAGGGGGGATTCAATCGTGGGATATGTGACTCGCGGGAGAAGTGTGACAGTTCACAGAACTGAGTGTCAGTTGCTAGATAATTTAGATAATTCTAGAATTGTTGCTGCGGATTGGGAGGGAGCAAAGGTGAATAAACATAGCTATCGAGTTCGATTAAAGATAGTTGTGGTTTCGCGAATAGGGCTTATTCGTGATCTCACTTCGGTTATTTCAAGATTGAATATGCATATTGTCGATATGAATATAAGGGGTGATGTCGAAGGGTTGTGTGAGGATTATTTCACTTTGGAGATGGATAATCTTGATCAATTTGATGTTTTGCTTAATAGCCTTGAGCAGGTGAAGGGGGTTGTGAAGGTTACTAGAGAGGATTAGATTAAGAGTGTGCTTAGTTCTCGCTCTGTTTCTCGTTGTACTATTTGGCGTATTATGGTTTTGATTCGAAATTCTTCTTTATCTGTGAGCGAGATTTTTTCTATATTAGTTAGCGATTCGTTTTTGAGATAATTAAGGAGTTTAAGATATTTTTCTTCGAGTGTGCTTTCAATTGTTTTGAAGTCTGGGATGACCCCAACTTTGTCGAGAAGTTTTATTATGTATGCAATTGATATTAATGTTGGCTTTTTCGTTGAGCTTAGGTGGAAGATGGTTTTTTCAATGAGGCGAGGAAGATCGTCAAGTGATTGATTTTCAAACAGGACCTGATTTGTGATTTCGGCTATCTGGAGGGCTCCAGAGAGTTTGTCTAGTCCTCCCGAGATTCTCTGTGATTTTTCGTCTATTTCGATTTCCGTTATAAGCGTGTTTCTTGGGCCAAAGTATAGAACGCAGTTTGCCATGCTTAATGTCTCTAAATGTCCCGTGAATTTACTGCTAATTCTTCGGGCTCCTTTTGCGATTGCTTTTATTTTTCCTCGCTCTTCGTTGTATAGGAAAATAAGTTTGTCGAAATCATTGAGGTTTTTGTGACCTAGAATTATGCATTTGGCAGAAACACTTCTCATAGTGTTTTTTTCAATAAATACTCGTGAACTGCAACCATGCTGCTGAATACACTTAAGGCTATTGTTGCACCAAGTTCTATTAAGAAGATGCTTGCCCAGTTTGTATCTATTGGGATTGGAATGTTTCGTGACAATGCGTAAAGCATTGTGAAGCTTAAGATTATGGAAAGAAGTCCGTAAACTACGGCTTCAATTATGAAAGGTAATCGTATGAACCAATATGATGCTCCAACTAGTTTCATAACCCCTATTTCTTTTCGACGACTGAAGATTGTTATTTGGAGGGCGTTTACTGTTATTAATATTCCGCCAACAATGAATGTGAGGATGAGCCAGAATATGATTTGTTTTGTAAATGTGCTTAGTTGTATGAGATTTTTTGATACGCTTGTTAGGATTGAATTCCCAGTACTTGAGTCTTCATTTGTTGTAATGCTTGAGATTAGGCCGCGTGAGCGGCTTTGTTTGATTTGGATGGCAATTGTCTCGTGATCTTCTGGACTTTTTGTTGTGATGTTTATGCTTGATGGTAGTGGATTTGGGAGTTCATATTTTTCAAATGCTAGCGTTATGTCTGGATGTGTCACTCTTAATTGGTTGATTGCGTCGTCCTTTGATGTGTATTTAACGTTTGTTACTTCTTGATAGGCTTCGATTTCTTCCATGAAGTTTTGTGTGTCGGAGAAATTAGATGTTTCTTTTACGTATACAACTATGTCTATTTTTTTGCTTAAGTTCTCAAGACTTTCTGTTGCTATTGAATTAATCCCGAGGATTACATTGAAGATTAGTATAATTATTCCCATCACAAAGATTGTTGCTAGTGATAGAAATTTGTTTCTCCAAAGGTTAATAAAGCTCAAGTGGAGGCCTTTTCTTAGGAGCTGCGAATTTGAGATTTTTTTCTTCATGATGTGGCGACAACTTTTTCCTCACTATACATTAGTTTTCTTTTTTTGATGAGTGAAGATTTGTACATTCCAGGTCTATATGGCTTGAGTCGAACAATGGTTGCATCAAGCTTTAGATTAATTAGAAGCTGGTTTAGTGTGTAGGTGAAGGCGAATTGATCGTATCCTAGTGCTATTACGTCTGGACGATATATTTTGATGTTTTTCGTTTTGTCCTTTGGGTCTCCAAGAACTACTTTTTCTGCCCACTGCGTTTCTTTTAGATTTTGAAGGCGGAGTTTTTCATTGTGATCGGGGAGGGCGCCTTTTATTGAATTAACTGTTTTGTCACGTGCAACAACTGCAATTATTTCATTTCCAAGTTCGCGGGCTTGTTTGAATAAATTTTCGTGCCCAGCGTGCAGATAGTCGAAAGTTCCAAATGCCATTACTAATTTTTTCTTTCCTGTATTACTCATGAATTTAAATCTGGCAGTACTAGGTTAATAATTACGAGTCCAATTAATACGATGATTACTATTACGCCAAGGAAAATGTCGAGTTTCTTGTGATCTTTTTCTGGATTTGCGAATGATAGGCGCAAAGAGGATAGCCCATACACTAGACCTGTCAATATAAATGGGAAGTCCATTGTTTTATTTATAATTGATGCCTCTTTTAGGTATAGCTCGTTTGCGATTAGGACACTTGATCCGAAATGCGCGATTCCAGTTATTACAAAAAATATGAGGGCGATCTTTTTGATATTTTCAAAAGTTTTCATAACGGGAGGTATTATATATGATAATGCTTGTTTTTTTAACATGCTTTTTGTAGACTTTGGCCATGATTGACGAGAAAATTGTTCGGCATGTAGCAAAGCTTGCACGTATGGACCTTGCAGATGCGGAGGTGAAAAAGTTTAGTGGACAGCTGGATAAGGTTTTTGGGTATATGGATATTTTGGAGGAGGTTGATGTGTCAAAAGTGGAGGGGACAAGCCAAGTTACAGGGCTTGAGAATGTTATGGAAAAGGATGAAATCAAGCCTTCGCAAAGTTCGAGGGAGGAACTTTTGGATTGTAGTGAGTTACCAGTTGATAGCAAACAAGTGCGTGTACTTCCAGCAATAAAATAATATGTCTGACTTGACGAAACTTACAATTCGAGATGTGCATGCAGGATTAAAGGCCAAGAAATTTTCGAGTGAGGATCTTTTGGATGCGTATTTGAAGGTTATTGATGAGAAGAATGAGGAATTGAACGCTTTTATTACTGTAGACGAAAAAGGTGCGCGTAAGGCAGCGAAGGCAGTGGACAAGATGATTGCAGATGGTGAGGACATTCCAGTTTTGGCGGGGATTCCTGTTGCGGTGAAGGATTGCTTCAATACGAAGGGGTTGAGGACTACATGTGCTTCGGGGCTTTTGAAGGATTTCGTGCCGCCGTATGATGCGACTGTTATTGAGAAGCTGAAGGCGGAGGGGATGGTGATAATTGGAAAAACAAATCTTGATGAATTTACTTGCGGGGCTTCAAATGAACATAGTTATTTTGAACCAGCGAAGAATCCATATGATACCGGGAGAGTCCCAGGGGGGAGTAGTGGTGGTAGTGCGGTAGCATTGGCTGCAAATATGTGTGGATATGCCATGGGGACTGATACTGGTGGATCTGTTCGGCAGCCGGCGAGTTTTTGTGGATTGTATGGAATGAAAGTTACTTATGGGCGAGTTAGCCGGAGTGGGGTTACGAGTTATGCTTCATCATTTGACTCTATAGGTCATTTTGGGCGATGTGCTGCGGATATTGCGGAGATTCTTAATGTTACTGCAGGGAAGGATCGAAGAGATATGACTACGCCAGACGTGCCCGTGGATGATTATTGTTCGTATTTGAATAAAGGAGTGAAAGGAATGAAGATTGGATTGCCGGAAGAGTATTTCGGAGAAGGTGTAGAGAAGGAAACTGCGGATATTGTTCGTGCTGCAGTTGATCAATTGGAGAAAGCTGGAGCTAAGATTGAAAAAGTGTCGTTGCCGATGACGAAGTATGCTGTGGCAGTTTATTATATTGCTGCTCCTGCTGAGCTTAGTACGAATCTTGAGAGACTAGATGGAATACGATATGGATCAAAGCCTTCAAAAGATGCTGAGGATCTGGTTGATCATTACTTTAAAGCGAGGGGTGAAGGATTTGGGGAGGAAATCAAGCGAAGAGTTATGATCGGGACTTATGTTTTGTCGGCGGGATATTACGATGCGTATTACAAAAAAGCCCAGAAAGTTCGAACTATGATTATCAAGGATTTTGAGGAAGTATTTAAGAAAGTTGACGTTCTGATTGCTCCAGTATCGCCGTTTCCTGCTTGGAAAATTGGCGCGTTCTCGGATGATCCACTTAAAGAATATATGGCTGACGCCCTAACTATACCTGCTAATTCTGCGGGATTGCCTGGGTTGGCTGTTCCTGCTGGGAAGGATGTTGCTGGATTGCCGGTTGGATTTCAAGTGATTGCTCCGCAATTCAAAGAAGGCCTTTGTATTCAGGTTGCTTCGGCTTATGAGGATCTTTAATTACAGCAGTCGATAATAAACTTCTCTACTTCGAGGTTGAATTCTTTTGCGTCTGAGCCGTAGCTTCTGACAATTCCGGTTTTGACCTTTACGTCTATTTCTAGGAGTTTTTCGTAGATTGATCTAAGTTTTTTTGCGGTGAAGTTTGGCGCTTGCTGGGAGGTCTTTTGAATTACGAATGGATGTTGTTTAAGCTTTTTTGTGATTGAGAATTGGTTTTCATTTCTACTTAGCATGTCCTGGACTTGTAGGAGGATTCGGAAG
>CAYLOL010000041.1:0-7470 GCA_964385295.1 uncultured Candidatus Peribacteria bacterium | reverse complement strand
TGGTGGAGCATACTGTATCGGGTCGAGTGTGGAGTTTGACTGGTGTTGCGTAAATGCGGTTCAGACAGCGAAAAAAGAGGGGTATGACACTATTATGATCAACTACAATCCCGAAACGGTTTCGACTGATTATGACATTTGTGACAAATTATATTTCGATGAATTATCGCTGGAGAGAGTGCTGGATATTTATGAATTTGAGAATAGTGGCGCGGGAGTTGTGAACGTTGTTGTGTCGACTGGTGGGCAAGTGGCAAATAATTTGGCGATGAAATTGGATAAGCAAGGAGTGAAAATTCTCGGAACTGACCCAAAAAATATTGATAGAGCAGAGGATAGGCACAAGTTTTCTGGGATGCTGGATAAGCTTGGAGTAGACCAGCCAAAATGGCAGGAGTTAACCAAGCAAGCGGACATTGTGAAGTTTGTGAAAAAGGTTGGCTTCCCGGTTTTGGTTAGGCCATCTTATGTGTTGAGTGGAGCTGCAATGAGCGTGGCATATGACATGAAAGCTTTGGATTTGTTTCTTGGGAAGGCGGCAATTATCTCGAAAGAGGCGCCGGTTGTATTGTCAAAATTTGAGACGGGAGCAAAAGAAATTGAGATAGATGCGGTTGCACACAAAGATGAGCTCGTGATCTATGCAATTGCTGAACATATCGAAAATGCAGGAGTACATAGTGGGGATGCGACTATCGTTCTTCCTCCACAGAAACTATATATCGAGACTATCAGGAGGATAAAAAAGATTGCGAAAGAAATTGCAAAAGAATTGAATATAAGTGGGCCATTTAACATACAGTTTTTGGCTAAGAGTAACCGTGTAATGGTGATCGAGTGTAACCTCCGATCGAGTAGAAGTTTCCCATTTTCTTCGAAGATCACTGGGTACAACTTCATCGAAATTGCGACTGAGTCGATGCTGAAGAAGAGTATGGGAAAGATTAGTAAACATGGCGAAGAACTTTTGGCGTATCGAGATTATAAGACTTTGGATTTGGACCATGTGGGGGTGAAGGCTCCACAATTCAGCTTCCCAAGACTGAAGGGAGCAGACCCAGTTCTTGGTGTCGAGATGGCGTCAACAGGTGAGGTTGCTTGTTTTGGAGACGACCTTTATGAGGCGTTCTTGAAGTCAATGATAAGTGTGGGATTTGAATTGCCGACGAAAGGAATCCTCTTTAGTGCGGGATCGGTTGAGCAGAAGGGCGATTTAGTGGCAGTTGCGCAGAAGTTTGCAGAGATGGGGTTTGATATTTATGGGACTGAAGGAACTGCGGCATTTTTCAAAAAAGAGGGGTTGAAGTGCGGAATATTAAACAAAGTATTTACAAAAAAGAGTCCAAGTATCGTTGACGGGATGATGGAAGGGGAAATTGATCTCATTATCAATATCCCTAAACATTACGATCGAACAGTCGTCACTGATGGCTATATGATACGACGAAAATCTATTGACCTAAACATCCCCCTGATTACAAATGTTCAAGTAGCAAAGATTATGGCAGGTGCACTACGGAAATACAGTGTCGACGATTTGAAGATCAAAGATCGAGATTCATATTTCAGCTAGACTTTATCGACCATTGGAACAATATGAAGTGGTTCTGCGGCTTTTTGGGGTATAAAAACTTTTCCTAGCTCTACCTTTAGGGCAATCTCTATAAAATTCATTCTTACTTCCTTCTCCCAAAGATTAAATCCAGCCTCCTGCATAACGTCTCCGTAAAACATAAATCCTTGCATTTTATTGTCTGGATTATTTTTATCTTGGGGTCGAGACTTGATCACTATTCCGTTTGGATCTGTCGTGGGAGATTCTGCTTCAATTAATTCTTGTAGAATCCTACCGCCACTATCTCCAGTTGGTCTATACTCATGTTTTAAAAAAAATCCCAAAACCTCTAGTTGCCCTGGGTTTACCATTAATCTTTGTGGCGCATTACTTCTGTTTGCCTGTGCTTGCATCAAGCTTTCGCATATTTTCAGCAAATGACTTCCAATCCCTTGTTCCCTAAAGGACTCTTTTACAATTCGGTGTGGGATAAACCAGTCATTCTCCCTTGTTTGCCCTCTGTTGATCTGAAAGTTTGCTACCAGATTATTCCCCTCTTTTTGTTCGCGGGAATATACGTAAACATATGTTGTCCCCCTAATATCCTCTAGCATAGATGGGTCCCCCCTAGGAACTAATCCTTTCCACGTATCTACATTGGCTGTTGCGAGTGCGGGTCTTTCTCCTGTTGTTGAGGTCAGCAAATTTTCCCTGTACGTATTTGAAAGAATACTCCCACAATGAAATCCCACAAAGTCCTCAATATGTAAGATTACGTCTAATGTGCCCCAGTCGATACCAAGATCAATAGAGCTGGTAGTAGTGGGCGAGGGGACGTAATTGTGTCTTTTGGCTATTTCTTGTACTTTGAACCTATCTATTAAGCTTTTTATATCTAGCTCCTCGGCAGGCCCGCTCTCTCTAAGTGGCATATTTTGAAATTATTATAGCGTATATTTTCTCATATTTTGGCTGCTTTGTCAACCATTGTCAGTGTTACCGAAATCACAACAGAGACTCTATGTAGGGGTATGGCTATGATGACCTGAGGATTAATGAGAGAGATTCATATTTCGATTAAAGATTTCGATGTCATCGTAATATGCGTGGGCTTGTTCGGTATACAGCCCAATGTTTCCTTCCATATATGGACGCTCTGTATCTTCGAATGTTACAATTTCTTCTCCGTCAACGTATACGCGAATCCAATTGCCGAATTGAAGGATTGTAACTTCGTACCATTCTTGTAATTCGAATGTTTTGTCAGTGCCGGTAGCCAAGTATCTTTGAGTTCCTTCGTAAATTGGCTCGCCTGTTTCTAGATCTAATGTTCTGTCTTTCTTTCCTAATTCCCAACCATTTAACTTTGGGATGAAGTAGTAGAATTCGTCGCCGTGCCAATTCCAAGCTATCCATGCCATCTCCCAACCTGCTGCCTCAGATCCTTCACGGAGCTGTTCTTCTGTGTAAACTTTTGTCTGAAAAACTACGTTTCCAGTAGTGTGTGGGCCAAGCACCAAGGCCGAGTGGTATTCATCTGGCTGCGAGCTCATTTTTGGCTTCAGGGAAATAACTTTATTCCCCTCTACCTCGTCTACTTTGACGCATCCGTAGCCATTCCATTCTGATTTCCATGGAGCAACCACTGCCCCATCAGGAACACATTTGCCCCCAGGGAATTGCGAGAAATTCTCGAAAAATCCATATCTGCTAGAAGCGTTTGCGGTAGCGCTAATGACCATGAGGCCAAGTATTGCCAATATCGCTACTATTGCTGTAATTTTTGTGATTGTTTTCTTCATGTAGTGGGTTACGGTTGCTATTTTAGCAGTTTTTTGCTATAATACTAGGAAATAAAAACAAATATGCAAAACAAAAAGTTTACATTCATGGACGGCCGGCTCGTATTCTTTGCGGAGAAGGCGGAGTCAGACAAGGAGTTGATGAATACTGCTCTGGATAAAAGAAAGCCAAAGGAAAAAACGCATCTCAAAGGGATTGATGATTTCGAGACAACCCTCAAGGCTAATGCGGAAGAAAAAAGTGCAGAGCTAGAAGAATATGCAAATGCTGTCTGGACAAGGGCTATCCCCCTCGTCACTGGAAAACGAAAGTTTAAAAAGGACATAAAAGAGATGTATAAAAATGATTCCTTTTCCTTAACGGACTCTGCCCTAGTCGAAACCGAATATAGCAAAGCGGCAGTAGGGGTGTGGAAGTTTAAAAAAAGCGCGGAAAAGCTACATGAGGTTTCAAGTAGCTTGATGTATACAGAGGAAGTTATTGCTTCTTTGAAAGCTAGAATAGAGGAAGCAAAAGAAATAAGAGCTGAATATGATGCTGCGGCAAAAGCCATTGGTGGTGAATTGCGCTGGCATCCAATTAAAAGACTGAAGCAGGCAGCTTCGTTGCCACGGACAGACACTCTTGAAAGGGCTGTAAAAGTGGCCGAGGAAGCTCGGGCGGACTACACCTCTGATAAGGACAAAATTGAAGGCAAAGCAGATAAAAAATATGGAAATGTTCGTCAAGTAGAAACCTCTTTCCGGAATATTGTTGGCAAATATGACGCCAACCTTCTTCCTGAATTGGACGCCGCCTTAAAAAAAGGAGATGAAGATGCTATCAAAAAACTTATTAAGAAGCTTGAGGAGGGAACCCCTCTTGGAAAGAAGGATGCCCATAGCTATGGCCTTGCCAAAGGTGATATCAAGGCGCTGAAAAGTTATGTAGAATACCTGACTAGTAATAAGGCGATGGAGGGTCGTGCATTTAGTGATGCATCCAATGTAAGAAAATATGTCACAAAGTATACCTCTGATGGCCTAGGCAAAAAAGAAAAAGCTAAAAGTATGGATTTTGTTATGGGAAAATTGAAAGGGCTAAATGTTGGAAATACTATTTCTATAAAATTAAAAGGAGTTGGTGACTTTTTTAAGATAGAACAAGAGTTGTTTCTGTCGAGAAAAAGTGGGGATAAGCTGGTTTTTATTTCCAAAGACTCTAAGCACGTTCTGCTCATTGATACCAATGGAAAATATTTAAAGGCAAAGCCTGATAATATCGATGGATTCCCATTCCTTACAAAAAGGGGTAAAAAGTATATAGATACAATTACGGTAAACTCTACTGGTGGACGACTAGTTGATAATAAGCCTAAAAAATAAATCACACTATGGACCAACAAAAAATTATAGAGTTAATACAAAAAGCTGAATCAATATCTGATTCTGATAAAGAGCGATACATTCAACTAATTGAAAAGGGGGAAGCGTTGAAGCCAGAAATAGCTCAGGAACTTGAAGCAATTTTCAAAAAAGAGGCCCAAAATCAGACTGAAAAAATTGATGGCCTTCATGGTGAGCTCGCGGAAGCACAAGAAAAACGAGACGTGGAATTTGAGCGTGTTAAGCCGGAAATGGAGCAGATTTTGGAGGATGCAGAGAAAGAAATGGATGAAGAACAACAAAGCCATAAAGAAGAACTTCAAAAAATAGAACAAAGAGTCGAGTCTGAAGCAAAAGAGTTTGCAGAAGAAGACGAAGCGGAAAAGGCTGACGAAATCCGAAAAAATCTCGGACTATAGTGCGCTTACAGATGCGGCATTTCTAAAAAGTTGCTTTTTTTCTTAGGGTGCGTATAGAATGCGCGGGTGGAAAAGAATACCCCAAAATTAAAGAAAGGCTTGGCACAAATGATGAAGGGCGGAGTTATCATGGATGTTGTAAATGCGCAGCAGGCAAAGATTGCCGAGGATGCAGGCGCGGTGGCGGTGATGGCGCTTGAACGTGTACCGTCGGATATTCGGCGTGACGGGGGAGTGGCACGTATGAGTGACCCGAAGATGATTCGCGCTATTATGAAGGTTACGACTATTCCTGTGATGGCAAAGATACGGATCGGGCATTTCGTGGAGGCGCAGATTCTTGAAAGTTTGGGTGTGGATTATATCGATGAGAGTGAAGTTTTGACGCCGGCGGATAATGAAAGGCATGTGGATGAAAGCGGCTTCAAGGTGCCGTTTGTGTGTGGGTGTAGGGATTTAGGGGAAGCATTGCGGAGGATTAATGAGGGAGCGGCGATGATTCGGACAAAGGGGGAAGCTGGAACTGGAAATGTTGTGGAGGCGGTGACTCATATGAGAAGCGTGACGGGGGATATTGAAAAATTAAAAAAGATGAGTGAGGCGGCGTTGCAGAAATATGCGAAAGAGGAACGAGTGCCTGTTGCTTTGGTGAAAGAGGTTCGAAAATTAGGTAGGCTACCAGTTGTGAATTTTGCGGCAGGAGGGATCGCTACTCCAGCTGATGCAGCAATGATGATGCAGCTTGGTTGTGATGGAATGTTTGTGGGAAGTGGAATTTTCAAATCTTCAAATCCACCTGCGAGAGCAAAGGCTATTGTTGATGCGACTATGCATTTCGATGATCCTGCTATTTTAGCGAAGTGTTCCGAGGGGCTTGGTGAGGCTATGGACGGTCTCGAGATCGACAAGCTTGAGGATCGGTTTGCGGATAGGGGATGGTAATGATAAATTTCTAGCATGAATATAGAAAAAGAAGTTCTTGCTATTAAAAAACGTAATAAAAAAGTTGAGGCCGATAAAGCATGGGAGACTAGTTGGTCGAGAGTGTTTTTTATTCTCGTGCTAACATATCTAGTCATCCTTTCTTTTATGTTGGTGTCGCAACTTGATAAGCCGTTTTTGAATGCGGCCGTTCCGGCAATTGCATTCACGCTTTCGACTTTTATTTTGGGGCCAGTGAAAAAGTTGTGGATTAAAAGGCACTCGAAATGAAGAAGCACATAGGTATTCTCGACATACAGGGTTCGGTGGAGGAGCATTTTGAATGCTTGTTGGGTTTGGGCGTGGAGATGGAGTTGGTGAAGAAGCCGGAGCAGTTGGAGGGCCTCGATGGGCTGATCATCCCGGGAGGGGAGAGTACGACTGTGGGGAAATTGATCAAGAAGTGGAGGTTGGAGGGGGAGATTAAGAGCAGGACGAAGAAGGGTATGGCGGTGTGGGGGACGTGCGCAGGCGCGATATTATTGGCAGAGGACTTGGAGTTGATTGACGTAAAGGTGGATCGCAATGCTTATGGGCGGCAGCTGGATAGTTTTGAGGCGGAGGTTGATTTTAATGGGACAGCGGTGCCGGGAGTTTTCATCCGTGCTCCAAAAATTACATTCACGGGAGGCTCGGTCGAAACATTAGCAGAATACAAAGGTGACGTCGTTGCGGCAAAAGAAGGAAACATTATGATTACAACTTTCCATCCAGAATTAACACACGATCTGACTGTGCATAGATATTTTATTGACTTGGCTTGACACATCTCGGGATTGTTGGTATGGTGTGTGCTAATTACAATATTTAACAATTTATTATGTCTGAAGTATTTAATATTCGAGACGGAGCAGGGATTAACCCAGTATCCTTAAAGAAGACACTTGAAGCAAATGATGCACAAGGTGTAGACGTCGTAGCCACAGAATTAACGGTAACTGCTGATTCATTTACAGACACCGGCTTAGGCCCCTTTTTACAATCACGAGGACTTGACCCCGTCGAGAGTTCAAGTGGGGAAAACGGTGGTGGCACTTTTATAATTCATGCCAAAGATAGCGGTGGAATTAACGTACCTGAATTGCAAAAGATGCTTGAGGCGAACGGAACAGGAATAGAACTCCAATCTCCTAGTCTAAAAGTTGTAATCCAAGCGGCCCGCAAAGATCTGAGAGGACTCTTTGCCTCGCTAGGACACGAAGTTGTAGCATCTTAAAAATTCAATTAAAAATCGACCTAGCATGCCTCACGATTAACGCGTGGGGCTGTTTTTTTATTCATATTTCCTAAAGCTATGCTAGGCTCTTTTTGTTATGTCACAATTTTTACCAAAATCCGTTCGGGAATT
>CAYLOL010000040.1:0-7666 GCA_964385295.1 uncultured Candidatus Peribacteria bacterium | reverse complement strand
TGATACCCAAAACTACGAATCATATTTATATTAGCAGTTCTTATCGTTTCAGTTGCCTCAGTTTCCCCCATAAGAGCAGCAAGCATCCGCTGCTCTGGATTAGAATAATCAAAAAGATTAAGCAATCCCATAATACGAACATTCAAATTTTTAAAATTCCGCATAATCCTCTCATCAAGAGCAAGCATACTCGTCCATACCTGAACAGAAATCCCCTTGCCACTACAAATCTCGGCGAATTCCTCAATAGGCTCCCACAGGATAGGATCTCCCCCCACAACACGAACAGTTTTTACATGCATACCCTTGTTGAATTTCTGACATAAATCAATAGCGCTAACCGCATCCCGCAAAGTAGGATTGGCCGGAGTCATTTTAAGTCCTGGCGCCAAAGCAAATGGCTGCGACGGAACAAAAAGATACCCCAAAGATGGAACCTGCACGGCATTCGTAACCTGCAGTATCGCTTCCGTGATCGGAGCTTCCATTTTCCAAAAACCCATAAGCTCAAACATTCTATTGTCAGAAATACCATTAATACCAAACATTATTTACCTCCAAATTTTCAAACGCTCTTCCATCTATAGGAAATCCGCATCAGCGGACTTTCTTCTCTGCACCACGCAAAGAGAAAAAGCCACTTCCCCTTAAGGAAGGGCCTACATTGATACGCAATCAACACAAACCTTTCCCTAAGAGGAAGTTTTATGTTGATGATGCATTCGATCAATCATTAATCGATACCCGCCCTCACCTTTACTAAGCCATTTTGAAACCCTAGCAACAGTAGTAGAGCTAAGCCCCGTTTCCTTAACTATGTCCGTATAAGGAACTTTTCTATCAAGCATTTTTGCTGCCTCCCATCTTCGTCCAAATTCAGCAATTTCTTTTTCGGTTAACAAATCACACATAAACGCCCACACCTCTTTTTCGTTTTTCAACGAATCTATAGCATTCACAAGATTTTTCGTGTTTTGATTCTTTAGGCTTTTCATAGTAGAAAGACTTTACCAAGTAAAAGTACCTTTGTCAAACAAATTATCCCAACTCACAACAACATTGACTTCTCGCCCCTTTCCCTCCAAAATCTTAGCACTATGAGCAAATCCTTATCAAAAAACAAAAAGGCGTTCCATGATTATGAAGTTCTCGACAAGCTTGAGGCAGGAATCATCCTATCTGGAGAAGAAGTGAAATCAATCAAAAACGGCCAAGCAAATCTGCTAGGCGCATTCATAGATGTCACTGATGATGAAGCATTCGCAAACGAAATCCACGTATCCCATTACAAACACTCTTCAAGCAAATCATACGATCCAACTCGCAGACGAAAACTAATCCTCCACAAAAAAGAAATCTACAAAATCGCCAAAGAAATCCACGAAAAAGGAGTCACCGCAATCCCCCTGGAACTCTACTTAAAAGGCGGCCTCATAAAAATCCAAGTCGGCATCTGCCGCGGTAAAAAACTCTTCGACAAACGAGAAGTACTCAAAAAACGCAGCCAAGAAATGGACATAAAACGCCAAATGAAGAAGTATACTTAATAACGCACGGCCTCCTGCTACACGCAGAACAATTAATAGTTTATTTACAATAAGTCAGGCTTAATTGTTTTTTTGATCCATCTCGGCAAGCTCTGTTATTTTGTAATCCAAATACATGATTGTAAAAAGAAACGTAAGCACCCCGGACGCTTTACAATTCTTGTACCCTTTTTCCTTTATGTGTTTTCCAAGAATTCCTCTAACCCTAAAACACAGTACCAAGAATACTATCGTTGCGATCAATCCGAAAAATTGTGACGACAACATAATTAGCAATATAACCTCAAACGGCAAAAATTCCATCACGAAAATAACCAGAACACTCAATAGATGAGGTATAAATAATATAAGAAGAGCATAAACTAACCCATTTGGAAATTTTGTCCCTTTGACCAAACCGTTAATTTCCTCTTTTCTAATCATAAACCATATCGGAATATATAAACCAAGGGTGATCATGGATAGCACTATAGTTAAACCAAAATTGTGAGATCGTAGTTTTGTTTCTTGTGAGGAAGTTTTCATGTTGTGTAGATTAGTTGCCCTTTCAAACGCACAATATCACTTCCCTGATATTCCACAAATAGAAAAAATGACGTGGTGTTATCAAAACAACCACGACAGTCAACCCACCGTACTAATTATAACTACCCCTTCCAATATTCCCAAAAACTCGTATAATTCGTGTGCATTAATCATTCACATATGCACAACGTATACACGAAAATCATCGCAGAAATACAAAAGTATTTTCGCCACGCAAATAAAGAAAAAGCTGTGATAGGTGTGAGCGGAGGAATCGATTCCGCACTCTGCCTCAAGCTAACAGTAGACGCACTCGGACCAGAACGCGTCACCGGATTAATAATGCCCGAAAAAGGAATCACGGCAGAAGAGAACACGGCACACGCAAAAATGCTCTGCAAATTTTTGAAAGTTAATAACTACATAAATCCAATCAACCCATTCCTCACCGACTACTTAACTCTGTCATGGAGTCCAAACAACCTCGCGCAAGCCAATACAAAAGCACGAGTACGAATGGTTCTCCTATACAATCTCGCAAACACACAAGGCGCATTAGTAATAGGAACATCGAACAAATCCGAACTCGCAGTTGGCTATGGAACAAAACATGGAGACCTCGGTGTAGACATTGATATCATCGGCGACCTCCTCAAAGAAGAGGTTTATGCGTTGGCAGAACACGTCGGCTTACCAGAAGAATTTTTAACGAAAGAACCTTCAGCGGAATTATATCAAGACCAAACAGATGAAAAAGATCTCGGAATGAGCTATAAAGAAATAGACACAATTTTGAAAATGATAGAAAACGAGATGACCCCAGAAGAAATGATCACAAAAGGCCTTCAACCAAACCCCGTTCACAAGGTGATAAGGCTAATGGAAGAGAACAAGCATAAATTGATGCCACCTCATATCATTCAAATCAAAAAATGAAACAAGCACTCTTCATAGGAAGATTTCAACCATTCCACAACGGACATCTAGACGTTGTGAAACAGATCTTATCAGAAAATGATAAGGCGCTAATTGTGATAGGATCCGCAGAACAAAGCCACACTTTCGCAAACCCATTAACAATAGATGAGCGAACAGAAATAATCTCAACAACTTTAGAAGCGGAGGGTATAAGCAAAGAAAAATACGAACTATTCCCAATAAACGACCTAAACGATTACGAAAACTGGGCCTCATACGTAGACGACCAAGTTCCTGAATATCAAAAAATCTACACTGGTTCATCAATAGTGAAACACTGCTACGGAGCAAAGCGCGACATGATCGTCCCAATCCAAAAAAACTTAGAAATATCAGCTTCCGAAGTCCGTGAAGCAATGTCAAAAGATAGAAATTGGGAATCGCTAGTACCAAAAACAGTAGAAATATTATTAAAAAAATGGGATGTTAGTAAGCGAATAAAATCTACACACGCACCCCATGAATAAAAACATCTTCCGCGCATACGACATCCGAGGTATTGCAGATCCAAGCGACGGATCCGAGCCTGATTTGACTGAAGAAACAGTCTATTTGATAGGAAAAGGAACCGGAACCTACATGCAACAAAAGTACAGAACTACTTCAATGGCAATTGGCCGCGACAATCGTCTCACAGGAGAAAAATTACAAAAGGCCTTCATGAAAGGAATGGCAGACACAGGCGTCAAAGTCACAGATATCGGCCTAAGTATATCGCCAATGGCATATTGGGCGAGCTGCAAGAACGATTTTGATTCAGCAACAAATATAACAGCGAGCCACAATCCAAAAGAGTACAACGGAATAAAAACAGTCGCAAAAAATGCGCACTCAATATGCGGAGATGAATTACAAGAAATCCTAAAAATAATTGAAACCGAAAATTTCAAAACCGTCGACACCCCACCACCAATCGAGCAAAAAGACATCAAAAAAGAATACTTAGAAGACATCACTTCACGCGTATCACTCCCCCGCCCCCTCAAAGTAGTCGTCGACACGGGAAACGGAGTAGCAGGTCTATTTGCCCCAGAATTACTCAGAACACTCGGCTGCGAAGTCACAGAACTATACTGTGAACTCAACGGGAATTTCCCAAACCACGAAGCAAACCCTGAAGAACTCGAAAACATGAAAGATATAATCGCGAAGGTAAAAGAAATCGGCGCAGACCTCGGGATAGGTTTTGACGGCGACGGAGATCGAGTAGGAATAGTAAACGAAAAAGGCCATCTATATTCAGCAGACTTTATGCTTCTCCTCCTAGCAAAAGATTTAATGACACGTATCCCAAATCCAAAGATTGTTTTCGACGTAAAATTTTCACAAGCAATAATAAATCGACTAAAAGAGCTCGGCGCAGAAACAATAATGAGCGCCGTCGGCCACAGCTTCATTGAGAAAAAAATGAAAGAAGTAGATGCCCCGCTCGCAGGAGAAGTATCTGGACACCTATTTTTCAGTGAAGGATGGTATGGATTTGATGACGCCATGCTCGCAGCAGGTCGTATATGCAAAATAGTAGCCGCATCAGACGTTCCATTGTCAGAAATGTTCTCTGACCTTACCCCGGTACACACAACCCCAGAATTCAAAGCACACACCCCTGACGACAAGAAGTTTGAAATAGTAAAAGCACTCGTCGACCACTTCACGCAAAATTACGAATGCATAATAATAGACGGCGTCCGCGTAAACTTCGACGAAACATCATGGGGCGCAGTCCGAGCATCAAACACCAGCCCAAACCTCACTCTCCGATTCGAAGCCAACACTCCAGAGCGCCTAGCCGAGATCCAAGAAATCATGGTCAAAGAGCTCCGGAAATATCCGGAAGTTAGCCTCGACTGGCACACCCCTTCATTCCCGAAAACATAAAATACTCAAATGGCTAGTCCACCTTAAACAAAAACGAGTCACTTTCTTTGTAGTAAATATACACAGGGTTGAATTCACCTTCATCCAAAAACCCCAATGGCCCTCTTGGGCCTGCATCATTAGGATCAGAAGGGTCTACCGGAGGCTCCTCTGGCACAAACTTATCCTCAGACCCCATCGGCACTAAGTCTCCAGACTCTTCACTAAACGGATCCAGAACATTATATTGATGAATAACATCTAGGCCGTCACAATATTTCCCCCCAGCAACAGGGCTACAAGGCGCATATACCCCACAAACGTAAGGATTTGTAACTGGATCGGTTTTCCAAGCATTTATCGCAATTACACTATCTGCACTCAACCCCATCCCACATTGCTGATCAATAGGCAACCCCTCATCATCAACGCCAATTCCTAACCTAAACAATCTTAAGTAATTCAAATCATAATACTGTGCCAACTTTTTCTCGGTCGTAGTTTTATTACCTTTGTAAAAATACTTCGTCCTATCACCACAGATGTCCCCGCCACCAATCGTATTTCTAGATGAGACCCCACCTTCCCACAACAATTGAGCACTTTCAGTTTTTAGATATTCATAATAATCCTCAATTCCTACACCAGTATCTCCGTCAATACGGCTTCCGTCTCCAGAAAACACAGATCCATCAGCAATAACGCTTGCCTGTATATTCTTCACGGTTGCATCAAGATACACATTCCCTCCCTTAAAATAATCCTGTCCAGGAGCACGCAATACAGCTATTGCAAGTTGATTTGCACCATCTACGCTATATATATCTTTATCAATTTCAATATTTCCCCCATCAACTATGATCGCATACTTCCCTGTCCACGGAGACAAAGAACCAATAGATAACACATCTGAATCATCCTTAACATTTTTATAATAAGCTACTTCCTCTCCGGTATCATCAAATTTAAAACAATATCGAGTCCAATTCTCATTAGGCTTATCAGGAAATCCATCCGCACAATTACCCCCAGACTGCACTCCATCACTCTTCACATATTTTCTAATATTCCTATTGATCGAATCTCGCACCGCCCTAACGGTCAAATCTCCAATTGGAGAAATAGGATCAAGCTCAGCATTGGTATCACAGCTAAATTGTGAATACACATTCCCGTGAATCTCTGCTGCAAGATTTGCAATCGAATTGTCTCCCAATCTTGGCAATTTGTTTGAGAAATACTTCACGGCCTCAGGATCTCCATCAATATCAACATCATAGGAAACCTCTGAATACAACGTAGCCCCATAAAGATACGAACACTCATCATTATCGTCTAATTCCGCCTTCGCAGTAAAATACTCTAAATTGCCTCCCGAAAAGTCTGACAAAACATAATCCCGAGCAGCAGTACCATCATCAAACAAGAAGTCATAACCAACTCCAGAACATTCTGACGAGGCCATCTTGCCATTATCAACATGTAACTCAAATTTTATATCAGCATCCGCAATATTTCCACCAGTATCATTGTTCGTAGCTCCAACAGTAAACCCAACTGGAACACCCCTGTATGCCAATATAGAATCCTCATACCCCTCAGCAAACAACACATCCACATCAACCGCAGGCGCAAAAGGAACAAGCAACTCAGGCACGCCATTTGCAAAAATAGTTCCGCGAGGATCACCATAGCCACCCCAAACATTAATTCCTCCTTGTGACAATTCCGCATTAATTCTGTTCAACTTCAAATAGCTAGGATCTACCTCATTCCCAATTTCTACCGTGTTCAAAAACACCTCATTCCCAACCTCTATACGAGGATTGGTATCTTCTGGCCCCCTTATACTTGTCGTACTTGTAGTCCATGCAGTATTCCCCCCAAAAGTTTCCGCACCAATCACAGTAGGCTCTCGCAAGTCCATCTTGGACTTATTAATACCCCTAATTGTCGGAGCAAGAGATTTCAATTCCCTCCTAATCCTATAATGCCCCAATCCCACTTTTTCAAGGTTAGCATTCGTAAGAACATCGTCAAAAAAATTATCAAAATCCAAAATCGCACCACCCGCCGTCCCTCCCGGATCAACTTGGTTTAGCTTTATCTGATCATCCCACTCAAAATCCAAGGTAAGATCAAAATCATATCTTGCGGCAGGATTCCCATCCATATCTCTCAAATAAACATCGATTTGGTAACCATCATTCCCATCAGCAATAACCCGATGATCTTCATCAGAATTCACTTCCACACAAGCTCCAACCCACTCAGGCCTCTCGCACCACTTCTCCCAAACCGGGACCACCTCTAAATCAACCTGCGGCCCATTATAACAAACGTAAACCCCAGCCTGCGAAAACGCACAGCCACTCATATTCCCATCCTCATCCAGCTCAACACCATAAGGAATATCGCCACAGCCCGAGCCCCCAACTCCATCAAGATCGCCATTACAATGGAAATTCATATATCCAAAAGCTGCATTCCACGCGTATCCAGCAAGCTCCCTCTTGCCATCCTCCAAAGCCCCAATCTTCACCCCATAATCAAAATTGCCACAACCAACCCCTTCGTTTCTCTCATCAGCACAATACATTGAAATAAACCCAATATTAGTACTCCATGCATATCCCCTAATCACATACTCGTCGGGGCCCAAGGTGAAAACTTTATTGGCAGACGTTACATCCCCAAGAGAAGCCCTTTCGCTATCATCCACACACGCCGCCTCAACAGGAACGTCTCCCGAAAAATCA
>CAYLOL010000039.1:0-8027 GCA_964385295.1 uncultured Candidatus Peribacteria bacterium | reverse complement strand
AAGCGTATTTTGGCATTTTGTTTTTGGCGTTATGTTCGCATTACCCTTAGGACTTCTTCAATACTTGTTGTTCCTCCTAAAACTTTTCTCATTCCATCGATAAACATTGTGTTCATTCCTTCCTTTTCTGCTTGAGCTTGTATTTCGTCTGGAGATCCATTTCTTAATATGATTTTTTTGATTTCGTCACTAATTTCCATTGTTTCAATTATTGAGGTTCGTCCTTTGAATCCCGTTCCTCCACATGCTCCGCAACCTTCACCTTTGTAAAAGGTTAGGTCTCCTGCCGCTAATTTTTCTTTTAGGGCTGGGTCTGCTTCTGCGATTTTGTTGAAAATTGTCTCGAAATCACCTTCGTAGTCGAATTTTTTTCCTAGAGTTTTTAAATCTTCTGGAGTGACTTTGAATTCTTTTTTACATTTTGGACAGATAACTCGTAGGAGTCGTTGTGCCATTATCATTTGTGTTGTTGCTCCAAGCAAAAATCCTTCGACCCCCATTTCTAACATACGAGGAAGAGTTGAAGCTGCATCGTTTGTATGGAGTGTTGCGAGGACAAGATGACCTGTTAGAGCTGCATTAATAGCAATTCCGGCTGTTTCTTCATCACGGATTTCTCCGACCATCACTATGTCTGGATCTTGACGGAGTAGTGAGCGCAATCCGGTTGCAAATGTCAGATCTGCTTTTGGATTCGCCTGGATTTGGTTTATTCCTTCGAGCCTGTACTCAACTGGATCTTCTATCGTAGAGATGTTTACTTCAGGTGAATTTAGAGTTTTTAGAACTGAGTATAGTGTGGTTGTTTTTCCTGATCCCGTAGGTCCTGTCATCAAGATCATCCCGTGACTCTTTTGGATGTTTCTTTTGATCATTTTCAAGTTGTAGTCGGTGTAGCCAAGGGCATCGAGATTTAGTTCTTGATTTGTTGAACTCAGGATACGTAGTACGGTTTTTTCTCCGTCGTATGTTGGGAGAATTGATACACGCATTGTAATCTCGTTGTTTTCGAGTTCGATCTTGAATCGGCCGTCCTGTGCTCCCATATGTTCATCCGTCCTTAGGTTTGCTAGGACTTTGATCCTTGTTGTTAGTAAGTCGAGAATGGCGATTGGGAGTTCCGTAATTGTTTGTAAAATGCCGTCAATTCTATATCGGACTATAAGAAAGTCTTTCCTTGGTTCAATATGGATATCTGATGCACTGTTTTGATATGCAAATAGGATGATTGTGTCTAGGATTTTCGATGCGTCTTTTAGGGATTCGATTTTTGTTGGATCTGCGAGGACGCCTTTTAGGAGTTTTGTGAATTTCTGATTTACGTCTCTATTGTAGACTTTTAGTGAGTGCTTTATGTCTTTCTTTGTTGAGTAGTAAACCTCTACGTCTAATCCTGTTTTTTTCTCGAGTCCACTAATTAACTGGAAGTTTTTTGGATCGCTCATTGCAACTTTCAATTTTTCTCCAGTTTGTTCAAATGGAAGGATCGATTGATGTGAAGCTAGTGTGTATGGGATTACACGAAGCAAGCTATCAACAATCGTTTTGTCCGAGAGATGAACGAATGGCACTTCGTATAGTTCTGCTACAACTTCTCCTAGCTTTTCGTCTGCAATACTTTCGCGGTCAAAAAGTAGCTCTTCTAGAGTTGTGTTTTGAGCTTTTGCGTTTTCGGCTAGAGCTTTTAGATTTTTGTCACTAATGAGCTTCTTTTCGAGAAGTGCCTTGATTAGTGAAGCCTGATCGAGTGCCATATATTTATTTTTATTTTTCTATATATTATAGCAGATTTTTGGCTTGAAATAAAGGGTTTTGGTAGGGTAGAATCAATTGGATTTGTAATAATTGTTATGGAAAAGCCAGAATTATTGGTCCCGGCAGGGAATCTCGAAAAACTGAAAATAGGGCTACAGTATGGGGCTGACGCGTTTTATCTTGGTTTGCCGCCATTTAGTATGCGAAGTCGAATCAATGAATTTAGTGTTGATGATTTATTGGAAGGGATGAAAATGATCCGTGCGGAGGGAAAAACGGCTTATCTTACGTTAAATATTTATCCTAGAGGGAATAAAGTTGAGGCGTTTAAGAATCATATTGAGTTTATTCAGGAAAAAGTGAAGCCAGATGCTCTTATCGTGGCGGATGCTGGGGTTTTTGATATGATTCGGGAGTATTATCCTGAAGGGGAGATTCATATGTCAGTTCAGACGAATATTTTGAATTATAAAGCTGTTGATTTCTGGAAAAAGGCCGGGGCAAGCCGAATTATTCTTCCGCGAGAATTAACATTGCCTGAAATTAAAAAAATACATAAGGAAGTGCCGGATATTGATCTTGAAACTTTTGTGCATGGTGCAATTTGTATTGCGTATAGCGGGCGGTGTTTGCTGTCTTCATATATGACTGATCGTGATGCAAATCAAGGGATGTGTGCGCAGAGTTGTCGATGGAAATATAAAGTGCATTTGGAGGAGGAGAAGCGGCCGGGTGAGATGATGCCAGCCGAGGAGGATGAGCATGGAACGTATATCATGAATTCTAAGGATATGTGTTTATTGCCTTTCTTGAAGGATTTGTGGGAGAGTGGAGTGAGTAGTTTTAAAATAGAGGGACGGAATAAGACAGAGCATTACTTGGCGACTGTGACACGGGCTTATCGAAAGGCGATTGACGATATGGTTGATGGGCGGAAGTTTGATGAGGGTCTTTTGACTGAGGTTGGAAAGACTGCGAATAGGGGATTTATACCTGGATTTTTGAAGGGATTTCCTGGGGAAGGGAATGTTTATTATGAGAAGAATGCTCCGATTCAGACTCATAAATTTATTGGGATTGTGAAGGAAGGTAAAGGCGATGGGAAGTATTTGATTGAAGTGCGAAATAAACTAGAGCAAGGGTCTAAAGTTGAAGTGATGACTCCTGAGGATCAGTTTGAGTGCAAGGTGAGTGGAATGTGGGATTTGGAAGGTGAAGAGGTTGAGGCGGTTCATGGAGGTGCAGGCGAAAAAGTTTTAAAATTAAAAAAGGGGATAGTGGTTGGAGCTATGCTTCGTCAAAAGCTTTGATGATTTGCAAGGCGTTTTCTTCGAGGTTTTCGGTTCTTTTGAATGTCAGGGTGGCGACTTTTTTGTAGGTTTTGTTTCGAGTTTTGTAGAGTTCTTTCATTTCTTCTTCAATATCAACTTTGTTTGTTAGCGGGGGACGATCTTTGTTATTTTCTATGTACTTTGCACAAGTTTTTGGATGACGGTGTAGGTAAACTATGAATCCGCTTTTTTGTAGATTTTTGGTGTTGTGGCGGCAAAGTACTGCACCTCCTCCCGTTGAGATTACTGTATTGTCGCGTTTTGTTGTTTCTGAGATTACTTTTCTTTCGATATCCCTAAATTTTCTCCATCCATTTTGTTCTACGAATTCATGGATTTTCATACCAATTTGTTTCTCTATTTCTTGATCAGTGTCGATGAATTGACGGTTCGTGTATTTGCTGATCATTTTCCCCAGCTTTGTCTTTCCGCTGCCACGTAGGCCGATGAGGATTAGGCTCGTTTTGTTTAGTTCTGCTAGATCATCCCAGAATTGCGTATAACTTTTTTGTACACACGTTGGGTTTGTGATTATCAGGGTGTGCAATCTAGTATTTGCGATTGCAAATGACATTGCAATTCGGTGGTCGTTGTATGTTTCAATAGTTGTCTTTTTTGGCGTGAGGTTTGGGTCTCCTATTATTGTTATAGAGTTCTTTGTGGTTTTTACTTTGATGCCGATTTTCGTGAGTTCAGTCTTGAGTGCTTTGAGTCTGTCTGTTTCTTTTATCCTGAGGTTCTCGATGTTTTTTATTGTAGTTTTACCTTCTGTGAAGATCGCGAGTATTGCGAATGTCATGACTAGGTCAGGAGTTTCGTTCATGTCGATTTTGCCTAGCGACTTGAGCTTTTTGGGCCCCTGGATGAGTGTGCCTGTTGGCTTTTGGGTTATGAGGCAGCCCATTTTTTTGAGGTGCTTTAGGAAGGAGATGTCTCCTTGGATCGAGTTTTTGTTTAGGCCTTTTAGAAGCACGTGCGTTTTTGGGTGGAATGCGGCGAATGCTCCAATGTATGAAGCGGATGACGCATCAGGTTCTATTGAGAGGGTTTTTTGAGGGGTGATTTTCTGAGGTTTTATTTTGAATTGTTTGTAGTTCTTGTTGGTTACTTTGATCCCAAAATCTTTCATTATTTCCAGCGTGAGATCTATGTACGGGGTTGAACAAAGTTTTTGTTCAATGTTGATTATGGTTTCTTTTTCTAGTGTTGGCGCAATCATTAAAAGTGCTGATAGATACTGACTACTGATGTTTCCTGGAAGCGAGATTTGGCCTCCCGTTGGGACTTTTGGGTGTATCGTGAGCGGTGGGCATCCTGTCTTACTGGTTACTTTTGCCCCAAGACCATTCAGTGCGGTTATGAGTGGCCTTATTGGGCGTTTTCTCATGTGAGTAGTGCCGTCAATTGTGATTTTGCGGTTTTGCAGGGTTGCTAGTGCGGTAATAAATCTTGTAGTGGTTCCTGCATCACCCGTATTGATTTTTGCTTTATTTAAGCTCTTTAAAGCTTTTTGCATGAGCGTGACATCGGTGCAATTTGGAAGGTTTTTGAATTTAGTTTTGTTTCTAGAAAGATGTGCGAGAACTAGCGCACGATTTGCGATGCTTTTTGATCCTGGGATTGAAATACTTACGTGCATTTTTGCTTATAGATACAGTGTTTTCCGATCTTTTTTGGAAGAACCATATTTATGTGATCTCCTTCACGTTTTTTGTCTGAGGCTATATCGCATGGTGTAAGCTTTTTCATTGTTAACACAGGTAAGCCATATAGTTTTAATAGATCTTTGATTCTTGCCGCTGCTTTTTCTTTCAATATTCCTTGTTCAACAGCTATTTGGTTTGCGATTACCATTCCGATTGAGATTGCGTGTCCATGTAGTAGTTTAAAATTTGAAAGTCTCTCTAATGCATGCCCATATGTGTGTCCGTAATTTAATATCATTCTGTATCCTTTTTCGATTTCGTCTCTTTTTACAACTTTGCATTTGTCCTGAACGGATTTTGTTATTAGGTAGGCGAGTGCTTTCGGATTTCTTTTCATTATTTCCGAGTGGTTTTGTTCAAGAAATTTGAACAGCTTTTTGTCCATTATAGCGCCATATTTGATGACTTCGCCTATTCCATTAATTAGATGTTTCTCGGGAAAATTTTTCATGCATGAGGTGTCGATGAATACAGCTTTGGGTTGTGTTATTGTTCCAATTAAATTTTTCCCTGACGGTAGGTCTACTCCTGTTTTTCCTCCAATGCTTGAGTCTACCATTGCAAGCAACGTGGTTGGTATGTGAATATATGGGATCCCGCGCATGTATACCGATGCTAGAAATCCTCCCATATCTCCGGTGACTCCTCCACCAATTGCTATTACTGCATCTTTTCGTGTGAATCCTTTTCTTACCATCTCTTCTGCCATACTCTTGATTGTTGACATTCGTTTTGATTTTTCTCCTTGAGGGAATGTGATAATTTCTGACTTTATTCCATTCCTTTTTAATAATTTTTGGAGCGAATTGCCAAATAGTTTTTGGACTGTTGTGTCTGTAATAATGGCGTAAGATTTGCCAACACTATTCTCTTTCAAGTATTTAGGCAGGAGTTTGATTGCTCCTTTTTCTATGAAAATTTCGTAGGATCTTCGGCCTGCTTTCTTGAGTTTTAGATTTAGTGTTGGCATTTTTCTTTAGGGTTAGAGGTGTTTTCCGACCGCATTAATAATTGGTTGTATGTTTTCTAGTACTGATTTGAATTCGGTTGGAGTGAATTGTTGACTTGCATCTGAGGTTGCTTCTGATGGATTCGGATGTACTTCAATCATAACTCCGTCAGCTCCACAAGCAATAGCAGCTTTTGTCATAGGCTCAATGAGTGATTTCTTACCGGTGGCGTGACTAGGATCTACAATGATTGGCAAGTGACTCAACTGTTTTACTAGAGGAATTGTTGCTAATGCAAGAGTGTTTCGAGTTTCTTTCTCGAATGTTCGGATACCGCGTTCGCATAGAATTACATTTGGGTTCCCGTGTGACAAAATGTACTCAGCGGCGAGAAGGAATTCCTCTATCGTTGCGGACATTCCGCGTTTTAACATTACTGGTTTTTTGCTATTCCCAACCTCTTTTAAAAGTTCGAAATTTTGCATGTTTCGGGTTCCTATTTGTAGTATGTCTGCCATTCGGTCTATTAATTCAACGTCGCGTACATCTAGGACTTCTGTACAGATTGCTTGTCCGTGTCGATCTGCTGCAGCGCGCATAATTTTTAGACCTTCTTCACCGAGTCCTTGGAAGGAGTATGGGCCGGTTCGTGGCTTGAATGCTCCTCCACGTATTATTTTGACTCCTATCTTTGCTAATGAACTACAGACTGACTCCATTTGTTCTTCGGACTCGACTGCACATGGTCCAGCTATTACTGCTAATTGTTTGGTGCCGATCTTGACTCCATTTACCTCTACTATTGTGTTTTCTGGCTGAGTCTCGCGACTTACGAGTTTGAATGGCTTTACTACTCGCATTACACGATCGACCCCACTCAATGATTCTAGGTGTCCGACGTTTATGTCGCGCTCTTCACCAATTACAGCTATTACTGTGCGTTCAACGCCGTACAATGGAACTGGCTCTAATCCTTTGTCTTTTAGCTCTTCCATTATTGCTGCGGCGTCGGATTGAGGTGCGCCGTTTTTCATTACAATTATCATATTTTTATTGGTTAATTTGTTGGATTTAGTATCGATAGGCTTTAAACGAACCTTTTGTTTGGATTGTAAAGGATTTTCTCTCTTGTGTCTTTTTCATGATTTTGTGGGTTAAGGATATAAAAAAATCTCATGCCTGTCTCGGCATGAGTATGAAAAAGTGTTTACAATTTCAACTTATGCCCGAGGCAGAAAGAAATAATAAAAGAAACTAAACCACGAAAGTGGTTGTTTTAGGACTGCTTCTTTTACTTTTGCCTCTCGCATGAGTTAGTGTTAACTTGTGAGTTGATTATATCGGCTTTGTTTTAATTGTCAAATTCATGAAGCTTGAGATTGGGATGAAAATTGGGATTATTGGGGGAAAAGGTAAAACTGGGAGTCAGTTTGCTGGGCTATTTCGGAAGCTTGGATTTCGAGTGATTGTGAGTGATGTGGGGACTAAGTTATCAAATGAGGACGTGGCTGTACAGAGTGATATTTTAGTATTTAGTGTGCCGCTTCATTTGAGCGAGAAGGTTATGAGAGATATGTCTGGGAAAGCGCGTAAAGGGCAGTTGGTTTTGGACGTGAGCTCGTTGAAGGAGAGGCAGGTGAAGGCAATGAATTGCGGGAAAGCTGAAGTGGTTGGAATGCATCCATTATTTGGTCCGTCCAAGAAAAAGTTTGATGGATTGTCTATTGTTTTGTGTCCTGGGAAGTGTGCAAAATTTACTGTTGTTGAGTTGGAAAAATTATTCAAACGTGCTGGGATGAAGATTACAATTATGACTCCGAAGGAGCACGATAAATTGATGGCGGTAGTTCAGGTCATTCCGCATTTGAAGGCTATTTTGGCTGGAGAAATGTTTAAGAATTTGGGGGTGAATCCGGAAAAACCTTACAATATTAGTACGCCTATTTATAAATTGGAGCTTGCTATCATCGGGCGAATTTTCTCGCAAGATGGAGAATTGTATAGTTCAATCATTGCTGATAATCCACATACGCTAAAGGTTCTTGCAGGCCTCAAGAAAGCTGTTTCTGATTATGAGAGGGCTGTGAAAAGGCGTGATGCAGGGGTTTTGGTGAAGCGTTTCAATGGAGTGAAGAAATTTCTTGGTAAATTTTCTGACAAGGCTTTTAAAAGGAGTGAAGATATCATTAATCATATTCAAAAATGGGACTAACGGATTCGCATGCACATATAATGGTTTCTCAGTTTGATGGGGAGCGAGACGAAGTGATTGAGCGTGCCCAGAA
>CAYLOL010000038.1:2365-8414 GCA_964385295.1 uncultured Candidatus Peribacteria bacterium | reverse complement strand
CAGCTTGTTAGTTTGTAGAGGCCTTCGTCTATTACGTTCCCGATTTTTACCATTGCGTCCTCGTCGTCTGTGAGGCGGGCGAGTTCCCATGCTGAGATTAGGCCTTCATATGCGTATGCAGTGTTTCGTGTGCGAGTTAGTGTCTTGTGTACGTCAATCATCCAGTATGCGAGCTCTATGGTGCGTTCTGCGTACTTGTCGACGCCTTTCCAGCCACTTGTGTATATTTCGTAGAATGACATTGATCCCCATTGATAGAAGCCTTTTGTGGTAGTACTGTCGGGATCTTCCTTGAGGGCTTTCTCAACGTTTTCTTCATACATACCTTCTGCAGATTCGAGGATTATTTCTTTTAGATCTTGTCGGCCCATGTAGTTTGCGGCTTGTGTTAATGCGAGGAGGGTTTCGCCATCAAAGTATGGTGATGGGCCAGAAGTTCCTTCTCCAGTTTCATGACTGTATTTTGAGCTGAATTGGCCGTTTTCGAGGCGGAGGGAGATTAGGAAGTCTAAGTATTTATCTAGGTCTTCTTCGTATTTTGCTCGGTTTTCGAGGTTTGGCTCGGCCCGTAGAATGTCTATTAATGAGAGCGCTATTAATGAGACTGTTCCGGTTGAACCTTGGCGGTCTCCAGGGTAGATTACGTATTTGTCGCCTGTGTCAGTAGTTTCAGATATGTCATCAAAGAATTTGAGGGCTTCGAGAGCTGCCGTGAGTGTTTCTTCTGATGGATTGTCTTTGTGTATTAATGCAACGCCCCAGAGTGCGCCGGCTTGGCGAACCTGGTTGTCTCCGTCTGTGAATGTTTTGTCCACGAAGTTGTATTCATAATTGAAGTTTCCTTCTGGCTTTTGATTATTGAGTAGAAAATCGCGGCCTAGTTCGAGTGATTCATCGAGAATTTCGCGATCGAGAACTTTGAGATAATTGTGGTCTACGATTACGTCTGGTCGTTGCTCTGATGGTTCGTAGAAGAGGAGGGCGATTGAGAAGGTGCCGATCAGGACGATGGCGAGGATTACAAGAAAGCCGAAGCTTTTGAAATTGATTTTCATTGTTGAAGGTTTAATAATTCGATGTACCCAAGAATACTTGAGATATTGTGTTGTACATAGTCAATTCTAATTGTTGTGATATCTAGCCCTTCGTGGAATGCGCCTATTGCGCGTTCAGGATTGCGTAGATCCTTAACGTTTTTTTCTGTGAATTGAGTTTGTAATTGAAATCCTACTCCTTTTTCTATCCCTTCGAATATTTCATCGACTTTGTTTTCATACCCATTGTTGAGAGCAAGTTTGTAAGCTGCGTATAATCCTTCAGATCTTGTTGCAGTTGGTGTTGAACGGGGAGGAGTGTAGTAGTTCCCTTCTGGCTTTTGCATATCTAGGATTGCGCCAACAATTTTCATGGCGTGATCCGTGAATGAGTAAGGGATTTCTTCGTGAGTTGATTGATCATAAATTGCATATAGGAGCCAGTGATCGTGTGGCAATTTGCTGGCAGATTTTCCTTTGTCGCGGACTTCTATTAACCAATTTATTCCGTTGTGTGCTGCGGTTAGCCATTCTTCATTCTTGTCGATTTCATATAGGCGGTTTAGTCCAAGGAGTGCCTCACCAGGGTAATATTCAGAGATAAAAGTATCTCCTTCCATACTTGGGAAGGCTATTTTGTGTGGCCAGAATTCTCCTTCTTCGGATTGATTTGAAACTAGGAATCGTGCGAGTGCTTGAGCTGTTGGGATGTATTTATCATCTCCGGTAGCCTCTGTGTATTGCGCAATCGCGACAATTGCTAGCCCGTTTCCTCCAATTTTTGTATATTCTTTTTCAATTAAGCAGGCTGAAGCTTCGAGCTTTGCTTTACATGGTTTTATTTGTTGGGCGAGGTAGGTCAAAGCTCTTTCCGCAGCTTCTAGGAGGTCAGGATCCTGAGTGACTTCATAAAGTTCTAGCATTGAATATATTGTGCCAGCGTGGCGGAGAATGTTGTATTTGTTTGCTACTTGGTCGGTTGACGGGTCATATTGGTATGCAAATGTTCCGTTTTCGTTGATTGAGTGGATAAGATAGTTTCCTGCGTCAGTTACGGAGTTGAGAAGATTGCTTTGCAATGTTCCGCAAGAGCTTAGGGAAATTACAGTTATAATTGTAAGCAATAAAGAAAATGATTTTTTACAGAAAGGCATATTTATAGGAGTTATTAAGTAAGTATATTTATATCAAGGATAGGGTTTTAAAACCAAGTGGAAATTCTTTGGATCCTCTCTTGACAAATTGGCGCCGCAGTGTATGATTCCTCCTATTTTAATTTATAAAATCATTTAGTATGGGAATTTTAGGAAAAGCTTTGGATATTGCGCAAGATCCTAGGGGAGCTGTGGCAAATATTGCTATTAATACTCTTGATAGAACTTTTAATGCTATGCGAAGGCTTGATTCTTTTGCTGTTGCTGTTATCGATGCAGGGACGGAGGTTGTGGATAAGATTGATTCTTCCGCTGATGCCGTTATGCAGGCAGGGAAGGAGGTTGTGAATGTGGCTGGATATTTTGCTTTTGATATGAGAAATCTTTGGGAGGATAAGCAACTTTTACAAGAAGATATTAGTCGAGTTTTTGATATGATCTTGGCAAATAATGCAGATGGATTAGAGCTTGGGGATATTAATGGTGAGACGAAAGCCGAATTAGAAAGTATGAAGATTCCGGTTATTTTCTATGAAATGATGCAGTCATATTTTGTTATAAGGAATATGGGAGATCATGAAGAGCAGCTTAGGCTTTTGACCGGAAGGATTAATAGGCATGTACGATCTGAGCGTAACGAGAAAACTAGAGATTCTAAAATCTTTGTTACAGGTGAGGGATCGAGTGCTGCTATTCCTGGGGAGATTGCAAAGCATATGGCCGAATCTTTTGGACCCAAAAATTTTACTGTGGAAGCAGAGCGCTGTGGTGAATTGCTAAATGGTCGAGAGATTCTTTCAAAAGATGCTTTTATCATTATGAGTAATTCGGGAGAAACTGATACTGCGGTTCGATTGGCCGAGAAAGCAAAGGCTATAGGCGCTCGTGTTATTGTGATTACTCAAAACGAGAATAGTCCTTTGGCAAAGATATGTGAAAAAGATGATGTTGTTGTTTTGGAATGTGGCAAAGAAGAAGCTATCGGGGCGACTAAAAGTGTCGTTGAGCAGACGATGATTATAGAAAATATTATGGGTAAACTTGCTGGGAAAAAGCGGCATGCAGAGATTGATTATGAAACTCTGGCAACAGAATTTGTAAGTAATCTTGGAGCGCCTATTGACCCAAATATTATTCAGAATATTTCTAGGGCAAGAGAGCTCGTCGTCGTGGGAGCTAGGGGAGAGCAGATGGAGACTGCATTGAAGATTGCTGAAACTATTGGAATAAAGGTTCGGATTATTGAGAGGGCAGATATATTGCATGGACATGAAGAAACGCTGACTGCTGGCGATGTTGTTCTTGTCCTTAATCCATACCCTAGTAAAGTGGCTAAAATAGAAGAGAAAATTGCTTCACGTGTTCCAGTTTATTATATTGGCTCTGCGGATTTGGGCAATAGGTTTGCCGATAGAACCATCAAGGTTGGGCGTGTTAATGATGATATTCAGCCATTGGTTGACTTGGCAGCTATCCAGAATTTATTGGTAAGGTTGGCCATATATAGAGGAAGTAATTGTGAACCGAATTACGCTAGAAAAGTTGGTGACGAAGTTGCCGCTAAAGCTGCCTAAAGTATTACTAAGATTAAGATATTTGCGAGGAGGCATAGGTCCCATTCCCAAATCTTGAAGAGTTTTTGTGGTTTCATGACTTTGAGTGGGTCGAGTGAGAAGAAGTAGCTGGTTGTGGCTAGGAGTGTTAGGAGGGCGGCGATGTTTAGTAGTGGAAGGCCTGCTTGATATAGGAGTGTGAAGGCCGCGGTGGATATGAGGAAGCCGATGAGGCGGATTAGGTAATTTCGTGGGCGGGTGTAGAAGGCGAGGACTGGTTTGTGGGAAGCGGCCTTCTTTGTGCCTAAGAATTTTATGTCGGCGCGTCGTTTGTGGGTGACAAGAATTATTATGAGGCCGAAGAGTAGTAGGAAGTAGGGGAGAGTTTCTAGGGTTGGGAGTTTGAGCGTTCCGGCCATCATTCTAAGAACGAAATTTAGGGCGATTATTGTGATATCTAGTATGGGGATATTTTTGAGGCCGAACGAATATGCATTTGTGATCAAGATGTAGGAAATGACTAGCGAGGCGAAGAATGAGCTGAGCGTAATCATTGTGAGGATTGTAATTCCTGCGAGTACGAGGCTTGTTATGATAGCTGCTTTTCCAGAAATCTTGCCTGAGGCGAGTGGGCGGTGGCATTTTGTTGGGTGTAGGCGGTCAGCTTCTTGGTCGGTCCAGTCGTTGATTATGTATGTGATTGACGAGGCCATGCTGAAGCCGAGGAATGCGATTAGCAATTCAGTTGGTGCGTATGTTTGGGTGAATGTTAATGGTAAAAATACTATTAGGTTTTTGTACCATTGGCTGATTCGTAGAAGCCTCGAGTAGTTTCTTAACGTGGTCATTGGAATTTTTTAGTATGGACGATGCGGATTGCTTTTGGGAGTGTGCGGATTTGGATAGTTTTTCCTTTGTGGATATCGCCATCGATTTGGAATTCGTTAGATTCGTGGGCTTTTATACTTATGGTTTTTCCTGTGAAGGTTTGTAGTTTTGGGTGTCGGGAGAACAGGTCAAATATTGATTTTGGGTTGAAGGCTATTACATTTAGCAGGCCGTCGTTTGGGAGGATTTGGGATCCAGTTATTAGTTTGCTGATTCGGAGATGGCCGAGAGGGATTAGATTGAAGACCATTACGGTTTTTGCGACCAAGGGGATTCGTTTACCGTCGATAGTAAGGTTATAGGGTTGGGCTTTGTAGAAAAAGAAAGTTTTTAGAATCGTAAGGCCGTATGCAATGGGGCCGAGCGCTCGTTTGAGGGAGCGGCTGGTCTCTTTCATTATTGTTGTGTCGTAGCCTATTCCAGCCGCGATTGTGCTGTATTGGTTTCGATTTATTTCCATTACGTCTATTGCGTGTCCTGTGTTTCTTAGACCTTTTGTGATGGCGGTTTTTATTCTGAGGATCGGAAGTCCGAGTGCACGGGCAAGTATATTTGCACTTCCTTGAGCTATTATTATTAATGGGGTTTTAATTTTAGTTTTTGTCATATAGGAAACTACTTGGCCAACTGTGCCGTCACCGCCGATAACTATTATTCTGTGGAATCTTTCCTTGAATGCTTTGTCGAAGTTTTGGTTATTAGTTTTTTTTGTTTCAAACCATGTGGCTTGATAATTGTTTTCGTTTAGGGTTTTTAAAATAAGGCTTGGAATATTTTTCCAATTTTTTGTTCCTGAAACGGGGTTGTATATGACCAATGCTTGTTTCATTTTTCAAATATTTTTGAAATGAAGTCGTCGAATTTATGAATGAGCTTTATTGCAAAAAGGTCTGTTGGAAGCTCTACTCTTTTTACTTTTAAGAATTCCCCTTTGATTTGATTTGCAAATCTGCCATCAGTCCAATATTTATCGCCGATTACCAAAATTGGTTTTTTCTTTGGATTTTTGACGAAGCGCATTACCTTTTTGCTTGGTTTTTTGTAGCGAGTTTGTAAAGATTTTGCTTTTACTGTTTTTGCGACGAGCTCATTTCTGTGTGGGGCCATTTTGTTTGAACAAATATAAACCTCATTGTGCTTTTTGAGCTGTGCAATTTGCTTAATGGCAGTTTTAGAAACATGAGATTTATTGCTGGCAGTTAATGTCCCATCAATGTCGATGATTATGATGTGATTTTTAATCTTGGAAAAGTCTTGTTGAGTGAAGTATTTCATATAAGTAATATATCGCGGAAGCTGGCGTTTGGGAATCGATATGTTACAAAATACCTATGCTGCTAACGACAACATTTGTTCGCGGTAGCTAGTTTTGGGAGAGCGTTGTCATGGTTTGTGGGGGGGGCAGAGGGGCACACTCTGT
>CAYLOL010000038.1:0-2265 GCA_964385295.1 uncultured Candidatus Peribacteria bacterium | reverse complement strand
TGCCGTGTGATACTTTTCCATCTTATAATTTAATCTTAAAATTATGGTTGAAGTAATTTCTAAGGCGGGTTTGAATGATGGCTTTATTCCTTTGGAATATGGTGATCTTGAATTGCCTGAATTTGGGGAACAAGAAAGTGCAATAAGAGCTCTTGGTTTAGACATGGGAGAACTTATTGATTTTGCGCAAGGCATGGAAGCTGACGAAGAGTTAAAAACTATGCTTGGATCTCATGCGTTGAAGTATGTAGATGATCTTGTTTATGAATTCGTAGTTGATGAAGTTGACGATCTTGGTCTTGATTCTGACTTGAGACAGAGAGCTGAAAATGTGATTCGAAGTAAAAATTGGGAGGGCGTTGAGGTTGATTCTCCAGAACACTTTGCCTTGAGAGAGCTTGTCGTAAAGATCAACAGGTTGAAATTCCAAATGATCAATTATTGGATGGAGAATGTTATTGAGCAGGGGACTGGTCTTGGCGAAGTAGCTGAGGCAGAATACGAATATGTTATGCCTGCTATGGCCGCTGCAGATCAGATTTTTCTAAAAATGGTTACAGAAAAGTTTCCTATTGATTCAACCGAGAGGAGAAATAGGGGATTTACGAATGAATGTGCAATAGTTAGAGAAGTGGGTGGGGAGGTTGTTGAAGTGCCTTTGCATGAAGCTTATCCTGAAGAAACTATGGAGATGGTTGAATCTTATGAATTCCTTCTTAAAGAGCTTGATAGATTATTGGTGACTCCGCATGGTAGTAATCCAAATATGAAGATGAATAAGCTTCTAGAATTAAAGAAGGAATACTATACGGTGGTTTTAGAAGCGTTGAAATGTAGTGATATTGAGAAGTGGAGAGTTGCAGATTCTTTGCTTCCGGGGCAAATAGTTAGTGGGAACGATTTAATCCATATTCATTCTATTGAGGTGGGGTATATGAAGGACAGGATTGTGCGAGCTCCTGGCATTGGGTTGAGAATACCTGACCTTGAGGCTAACGATGCTCAGAATTTGTCTGTGCAGACTAAGGCGACAATGCTTGAATCTTTCCGAAATCCTGATGGGAAGTATCTTCAAGAGCATCCCGCCATAACTAAAAGCGTGTCTTTGCTAGAGCGCAGTAATGCTAATATTAGACATTTTTTGGGAACAGGATTCGAAATAGACTTGAAGCCTGCTGGACAAATATTACCTAACGAATTTGAGTCAAGGGTTGCGGGTGGTGTCGATTCTTCTTTAGATCTAGGGACTGTTGTTGCAAGAATGCCTCTTGCACGAGCAGGATTTGCCAAAGTGTTCGGTGAAAAATTAGCAAAGGAAAAACTCGATCCTATTCTAAATCCTGATGAAGCGGCTGGTTCTGACATAGCTTCACATGAGTTAGGACATGCTTTGTTGCTGGTTGATGGGACTGCAGAGAGGTTAGATGAATCTACATTGATGAATCCATATATAGAGGAATGGAAAGCCACTGTTGCAGGATTGATAGGAAATTATTTAGAGCCATATTACAAGAAGCAAAATATTGCTAACTATGAGAGGCTAGAAAAATGGCTTATCGGGCATGTTGCTACGGCTTGTCGTTATGCTCAATCTAGAAATCATCCATATGCAGCAGCTTATACAAGAAAAAGTATGATGTTAATGAAGGTGGCCGAGGAGACGGGTGCTATTTATAAAGATGAATCTGATACGGAAAATCCATGGAAGGTGTCTTCAGACGAGGTTGCTATTTTGGCTTTCTTCCATGGGGTTTTGGATCAATTTAAAGTAATTGCTGATATTTACGATGCTGGGGGTAAAGAAGATTTGATGGATTATTTGCGAGAGAATTTAACGGAGACACCGTTTTTGAATTATATGTTTGATAAGATCGTGATTCCTGATCCCGAAAAACATACCGCAGCGAAGGTAGCTGAGTTGCCAGATGCTGTTAGCAGAGAGGATGAGGTTGATGTTATTGCTGAAGCTGGGGATACAGGGGCGGCAGCTAAGGTTGCGGCTGAAGTTGAGGAAAATGGATAGCGTTACCCTAGGCACTTGTATTTACTATGTAGTTTACTGTGTGTAATGGAGCCGCCGATGGGATTTGGACCCATTACCTCCGCCTTACCATGTTTCTACTATGGGCTGGAAGGATGGATTTTGGCTTGTTGTAGCTAGTTTTGGTAGAGCGTTGTCATGGTGTGTTCGGGGGAGTAGAGGGGTACACCCTGTGCATAATTTATTATATGTGTATATATGTTTTATGGGAAGGTTTGTTTCTG
>CAYLOL010000037.1:0-8480 GCA_964385295.1 uncultured Candidatus Peribacteria bacterium | reverse complement strand
GAAGTAAGAGCTGTATATCCAGTAGCATCAGTAGTGCCAAGAGAAGTAACGTTCTGACTAGGGTCAACTATGGTAATGGTGGCGCTCTCTATAGCATCAGCCTCAGCAAGTCGTGCAAACCCCTTAACGTCAAAATCCACATCAAGAGTTCCACTATCAATGTCCAACTTTGTACTATCAAAAGTCACATTGTCTAAATAATTAATGTCAGCAGCATCGGTATTATATTGATAAACATCGTTAGCCGTAGAAGAAGAGATAGTAGCGTCAGCAACAATGTTCCCAGTAGCGCTAGAGCCAGTGAAAACTAAGGCAGAACCATTTCCAGTCAAAGTTTCTGGAGAAGCGGCAGTTCCAATAACATTGCTACCATTTCCAATGGCATATCCTCCAAACAGATATTGATTGTCGTAGTAAGTAAGTGCCGGCGAAGGGGCGTCTTCATCAAGCGTAACGGTTCCATCACTTAGACTCCATGTATAATCAGAAGTTAGCCCATTAGGTACAAACACAGAAGCAACCCATTTATCAAGGGTACAGGTACCTTCCCCCCATGAAGTACAGTGAGTGGTGAATGTAGCGCCGTCACTATAAACATCATTCCTAACCAAAAAGCCACTCGGGGTGCCATCCATATCTATAAGAGCTAAATTGAAATCATTTACACCGTCAAGCACTGAAGGGGAAGACATAGATGTACTGCCGTCCTCAACCCACGCGATAGATCCAAGTCCACCACCAACATAAAAAGCGATTTTTTCTTCCTTGTCAAAATTATAATCTTTCTCGTCATACACAGGGACAAAGTAGTCTGCATAAAAACCATCCATAGGGGAAGTTCCGTTTGTAGAAATAGTGTTTCCGGTAAAAGTAACTGCAGAACTCCCGCCGGTGACACAAATACCATGTTTGGCTGAACCAGAGACTGTATTGTTAGAAACTGTGTTTCCAATACCGACAGACGTAAGGGCAAGTCCATTACCTGCAGAAGTTGCTGCAATAGTATTCCCAGAAATTGTAAGTCCAGAAATATAATCAGCTAGTATGCCTCCGAAAACATTACTTGTAATGCTGGTGTTGTTAGAAATTGAGCCGCCACTTGGCCCGCTTGACTCGTCATCCGCACATATAAGAATTCCTGCTCCACTGTTCGAGTTTAGGGTATTTCCAGTAATAGTGACCGTTCCTTGGTAATCTTTAATCAATATTCCGGAACCACCTTCACTTGAACTAGAAGTGTTTCCAGTAATGGTAAATCCACCATCAGCAACAGTGTCAATGGAGATACCATCAAGATCAACACCAGAGATATTATTCCCGCTAATAGTTACATCACTTCCAGCAATAACATCATCAAAAGCTATACCATCTGAGCTAGTACCAGAAATAGTATTTCCGCTAACAGTAAAATTTGTTAATGTATATGCTCCAGTGATAGCAACGTTAATTCCGCCGGCCCCAGTGGAAGATATAGTGTTATTAGAAACGACAGTATCAGCCATACTAGCAGTAGGTTCAATCCCTATTCCAGCACCATCTCCTTCGTCGCCAGGGTTGATAGTATTATTAGAAATAACAGTCGTTCCGCCAGAAGGTACTACATTTATAATATGAGCAACACTGTCAGTATTATAACTATCTGTAATAGTATTGTATTTAATGGTGATTCCAGAAGCCCCAGAAACATTAATGGGGGAAAAGGCGTCTCCTTGGCAATTTGTGATTGTGTTCCCGTCTGCCTCGGTATCTCCACCAACCGTAATATTTGTAATAGAATCATTTGTAAAAGCAATCACGCCGCCACCCATACCAGTAAAGACACCACCACAATCAAAAGTATTGCTTGTGATAGTGATATTAGAATAATCATTTGTTGCAAAAGTTCTTACGCCAGCAACGCTTGAGGTAAAGGCATTTCCTGTTACTGTCCAGCCTGGGCCAGGATAAACAAAACCTGCAATTGCGTTATCCTCAACAGTAATTGCGCCAGCAGCATTAGAATCAGTACTAACGGCCCCTGATGAAATAGTACTTGTCATGGTTAGGTCAGAAATAGAGGACTCGTTTGAATTTAAGGTTGAAAATTTTGCTATTTGGTACTGATCACCTCCAGCAATAGTAAGGCTCGCAACCCCAGGACCAGTAATTGTAACTGCCTGTGTAATTGTAGGCGGAGCAGATGTAAGAGTAATTGTGCCAGTAGCGGTAAATGTAATTGCAGTACTTCCAGCGTCAGCATTTGCTTCCGCAAGTGCCGCACGATAAGTACAAACAGCGCCAGCAGTAGCACAAATACCATCCCCTATATTATTGTCAATCGCCTCGCCAGTATCATCTACCACATAATTATGATCGGCCGCAAAGGCAACCTCGATGGATAAATTCGCCATTAAAAGGGCAAAAACAAACATTGGGAGAACGAAATACTTTGATAGAAATTTCATATTTATGAATTTAAGAATATAAGTATCAGTACAAATTATACACAAAATAGACTCCTTTCATCAAGGTGTTTAATGGTGGGTGGGGAGGGATTCGAACCCCCGTAGGCGGAGCCAATGGGTTTACAGCCCATCTCATTTGACCACTCTGATACCCACCCAGTTTTCAACAATCAGCACTTTAAAAAAGCACGTGGATTATAGCGAAATTCGGCTTTTTTGCAAATCAAAGATTCAACTTGTGCCAAACTCTACAAATGTCTAAAATACATAAGGTACAAATTAACCTCACTCCAATGGACAGAAAAGAAAAAAGATTTTTATTCGAAGTCGAAGAAATCATTGTCGGCATTTCGGCAATACTTCTAATCATCGCTGCATTTCTAGCATGGGGATCAACTCCATCAGGAACAGTTGCAACTGGGCTTTCGGCTGAAGGATGGCTCACAGACGGCATGCTTACAATCGGCATTGGCGCAGTAGCAATCGTTTTATTGATAATCGATCTAATCTACAAAGTTCCAGCTTGGATACCATTATTACTTGGAATTATTGCACTTGGAATCGGAGGAATAGATTTTTGGGCAATGTCTGGTGCAGTCGAAAAGTACCAAGGTCACGTCGGGATGGGACTCTATCTGACTGTTCTTGCATCTGCAGGGATCATCCTTGGATCAATAGTTGATATCTACAGAGACACAAAGCGATGAAGACAAATCAGTTTCCATACACCTACATAAGAGGGAAAATTACAAAAACTGAAAACGCTGTGATTCCGATTCAGGCGAAGGTTATTCAATATGGGATAGGATGCTACACTGGGATTCGTGCAAATTGGGATGCAGAAAAAAAGAACCTATACATTTTCCGACTGCGTGACCATTACGATCGACTCAAGGAATCAAGCAAGCTTATTGGTCTTAATTTTCCATACACTTTTCCAAAATTCAAGAAGGTGATTATCGACCTGATTAAGAAAAATAAAGCCAAGCAAAATCTTTACATTAGGCCAGTAATATATGCAGGATCAATAGAAATAAAACCCGAATTAGCACCAAAAGAAGACGATCTAGCAGTATACATTATTTCCTTCGATAGCTACCTCGACCCAGCTAAAGGCATTAAGGTAAATGTATCTTCGTACCGCAGATTCGACGACAACATGATCCCCAACAAATCAAAAGCAACAGGTGGATATATAAACGCAGCTCTTGCAAAAGCCGAAGCAAAAAAACACAAGTGCCAAGAAACAATAATGCTTAACTCACGTGGACAAGTTTCAGAAACGAGCGCCGCAAACATTTTCATTATCAAAAAAGGCCACATTCTCACCCCCCCACTTTCAGCTAACAATCTAAATGGAATAACACGACGCAGCATATTAGAATTAGCAAAAAATGAACTAAAAACCCCAATCAAAGAAAAAAATATAACTCTCCGTGACATCAAAAGTGCCGACGAACTCTTCCTAACAGGCACGGCAAGTCGGGTCGTCGCAATAGGTCAAGTTGATGGCAAAAAGATAGGAACCGGACGCCAAGGACCCATAACAAAACAAATAGCCCAAGCATACGACGAAGCGTTTACGGGCCGTTCCCCAAAATACAAAAAATGGCTAACGCCAGTATATTAGAAACGCAGCAACTGCCACTCCAAGAATCACTAGTCCAATAATCAACGCCATCACAATCATTCGAGACGACTTTGCAGATTTCGTATGCGCAACATTTTTACTAGGCGTACTTTCACCACCAAAACTCTCTCCCAAGTAATTACCGCACTTCTCACACGATCGAGCGCCACTTGCCAATTTTGCTCCACAATAAGGACATTTCATAATTAAACTTATCTATAATTCCCGAATTCCAATGGCACTTGGATTTTTTCATCTGCCTTTAGCATTTGCGAAATAGCCTGCAAATCATCGATAGACATAGAAGTGACCCTAAGAATATTTCCCTGAATAATAGGTTTCGCTTTCGGAAAAGCTTCTCGGATCTTTTTTGAAAGGTCCTTAGAAGTATCCTGATCCAAGACGGTTATCAATTTTATTTCTTGCCTTACCCTCATCCCACCGATTTCTTGGATATTTTGTCTATCAAAAATCTTTGAAGACAATCCCCTACTAATCATCTTTTTAGTCAGAATTCCATAAACCGATTCAACATGCATTTCACTCTTTGTCGTAATTTTTATTGAATCGTCAAAAAGCTCAATCTCAACATTTGAATCTTTTAAGTCATACCTATTCGTAGCCTCTTTTTTAGTCATCTCCACAGCGTTTTTCAATTCCTGAGAATCAAACTGCACCGAGATATCCATTGAATGTTCCTTTGCCATATAAAAAAGTTAAATGCGAAAAAATTATATCATATTAAGAAAAGAAACTGATAAAGCAAATGCAAATGGAGCCACCTTCCCACACCACGGTGGGGAAGCGTAAAAACTTATTAAGCTTCAGTAAGTATTTCTACTTGTCCTATTGGCATAACGGTAGATACGTCGATTTGCTTTGAAATTCTGGCACGAGTATGATCTGAAACTAAAGAAGGAATAAGATCAGCCACAGAAGTTGCTAGGAATATTCTTTCGACACATTGATCAATAGCTGCTCTTAAAATCTCCTCTGTCGCGTCTCTATCCCCAAGGTACAAAGCACAAATAACTCGATCAAATGCTCCAGACTGAATTTTTTCTATGGCCTCGGTTTTATTTGAGACAATATCAACGGTATGTCCACCTTTTTCTAATAACATTCCCGTAATTTTAACTGCACGGGGATGGCTTGTTACCCACAAAAAAGACTTTGAATTCTGTTCGACCATATAATTTAATTAAATTAAAGAAACAAATCAGGAAAATTCTACTGGAAATAGAGATTTTGTCAATGGAGCCACCTTCCGGGTTCGAACCGGAGACCTACTGTTTACAAGACAGTTGCTCTACCAGCTGAGCTAAGGTGGCTCGTTTGTAAGCTATCTGAAAGATTGCTTCGCGATTCTATTCAAAATAACCTTCTCTGTCAATTTATTCTCGAAAATGCTATCCTTCACCGACGAAATAAGCAAACAAATGACAGCACTAAAGGAAAAATTTCCACAGGTCAAAATTAACGAGCCACTGAAAAATTGGTGCATGTATCACATAGGTGGACCAGCTGATTATTTTTATCATCTTAAAGATATCAATGAGCTCCCAGAATTAATCGGAACAGCAAGCAAAAATTCAATCCCCTATTTCATAATTGGCGCAGGAAGCAACCTTCTTTTTCATGACAATGGTTTTCGTGGCCTCATTATCCGAAACGAGACAAGCAACATTACAATAAGCGAAACAGAAATAATTGCAGACTCAGGAGTGTTAATTTCACAGCTTCTAAAGTCTAGTGCAGAGACAAATCTCACAGGACTTGAACCATGGGCTTCACTTCCAGGAACGGTTGGTGGAGCAGTACGAGGGAATGCAGGCTGCAATGGACTTGAATGCAAAGACATTCTTGCAGAAGCCACAATTTACAGCCCCGAAACAAATAAAATGACAACAGTAGATGCTTCATATTTTGAATTCGGTTACAGAGACAGTCGACTCAAACGAACCCAAGAAATTCTACTAACCGCAACATTCAAACTTTCAAAATCAGATACTCCAGACCTAGAGGTGGAACAAAAAGCAAAAACCCACCGAACCGAAACACAACCAGCGGGCTTCTCCGCCGGCTCATTCTTCAAAAACCCAACCCAGAAAAACTCAGCCGGCCTTCTAATCGATCAAGCCGGACTCAAAGGCTACACCCAAGGTGGCGCCCAAATTTCCGAAAAACACGCGAACTTTATTATCAACAAAAACTCCGCTACCGCAGAGGATATTCTTGCCCTCGCCACCCTCGCAAAAGATGAAGTGCAAGCCAAGTTTAATATCACTCTAACTCCTGAGGTACAAATCTTAGGCGAAACCGGCCCAATCCCCTTTTCCATTGCCGAAAAAAAGGCATTTTGATATAATTCTAGCAACGTAAATAAATTAACTCATATTCCTATGAACAAAAAACTTCTAAAGCAGATCGTATTAGTATTTGCTTTAATGGTTGGAGCAATCACTCTAGTCTCAGCTATCTCAGTTGCTGGAGCTGCCCCACTTATTAACCCAGGCGACAACTTAGTTGCTGAGCCAACAGGTGGCGCGACATTTCGAGAACTAGTAGTTCGAATGGTAAATTACTTTCTTGGATTCCTCGGACTCCTTGCAGTAATCATGGTTATCTACGGAGGTGTGACATATGTTACTTCTTCAGGGCAAGACGAAAAAGTACAGAACGCAAAGAAGATTATCATGTATGCAGTAATTGGATTGATTATCATCCTACTGTCATTTGCAATCGTAAACATGATCATCGGAGCAGGAACAGGAGTAGAGCAATAATAATAGCTTACCAAGGCTCCGTCATTTATGGCGGGGCCTTTTTTTGATAAATATTGCTAAATAAGCCACCTTTGCTATAATAATCCCAACGAAAGTTCCAAAAAAATAATTAACACATATCCCTATGAACACAAGAATTCTGAAGCAGACTTTGCTCGTATTCGGCCTAATGGTTGGAGCGATCACTTTAGTGTCAATGCTTCCAGTAGCAGGTGCAGCATTATTAAATCCTGGTGACAATCCAGCTGAAGTATCAGCGGCAACAGGAGGAGAAAGCTCACTTCGACAGCTAGTACTCACAATGGTTAACTACTTCCTCACATTCCTCGGAATAGTTGCAGTAATTATGGTTATCTACGGAGGTGTGACATATGTTACGGCAGCAGGAGAAGACGAGAAGATTCAGAGTGCGAAGAAAATCATTATGTACGCAGTAATTGGTATAATCATAGTTCTAATATCATTTGCATTGGTGAACATGATCTTGGGAGCAGGAACGGGAACCGAGTAGTTTTACACAAAGCTTATCTAAAGCCCTACCAATTGGTGGGGCTTTTTTGTTAATATGATTGCGATATTAATTTCAACTATGGAAAAAACACTCAAGCAATTCACATTCCTTTCATTACTAATTGTCGCAGCAATAGCTATTCCGCATCTAGCAATAGCAGCAGATATTATCCCTAGTTCAAACCCGTTTACCCCTATCGGCGAAGCGACAAGAAATGAAACGTCATTGCGTGAGATCGTCCTTACGATGATAAATTTCTTTCTTACATTTCTCGGGATAGTTGCGGTCATAATGATAATTTACGCTGGAGTCATATACACAACCTCAGGGGGCGAAGACGAAAAAATGCAGACAGCCAAGAAGACGATAATGTACGCAGCAATAGGACTCGTCATAGTCCTTCTCTCGTATGCAATTGTGAATATGATAGTAGGGGCTGGGACTGGTACGGAAACCTAGCCTACAGCCAGATCCTCAGCTTTGACGGCCTTGTCTTCCTTCACTTCTTGAAAATTTTTCACAACAATCCTATCGGGCAAGATTTCGATAATATTTTTCTCGTCAATAATTCGTGACCCTAGACGTATTAATCCAAGGAATACTTTCGATACAAAAAGTTTTTTCAGCTTAAGGGCTCTCGCATCAACCGCATAATCGGTAACTATCCCCAGATTTTCATTATCAACGGAAACAACTTTGTTTTGGAATATGTGGTGCGCATTTCTTTTCATGATCTCCTCAACTCGCAAAACCTCGTCCGCATCAATGATCGCATCATGATTATGGACGTGGAGTATATCTCCCCACTCCACTATGTCGTGAGGCACTATGATCTTGTTTGTGCGCTTATTCACAACTAGCGCTACAACTTTACCAGTCTCTGGATCTACGATTAGATCCCGTACCGTTGCAATCGGACTCGTCTCCCCGTGCAATTTCACAGGCGTCCCGACAATATTTGAATATAGTTTTTCCACGCACATAGTATAACTTGCAAAAATCCCCTTAACAATCGCCAGTTTATTGTATAGAATCGTGAAGCTGAATTCACATAATCGGGGTGTAGCTCAGTTGGCTAGAGTGCGCGCTTTGGGAGCGTGAGGCCGGAG
>CAYLOL010000036.1:0-8518 GCA_964385295.1 uncultured Candidatus Peribacteria bacterium | reverse complement strand
CGATTTTTTGAAACGAAATAAACTGGAATTTGATTGAAATATTCCAATGCCTCAAGAAAATACCCCCCAGAAATTGCAAAATGTTTTCCTCCCTCAAGTATCGCATTAACCGCCTGTGCCACACCTTCCTCCTGAGCATAAAATGACGTATCCGTATTTATAAACCAGAGATTTTCCTCTGCATCAGAAAAGTTATTCAATGCATTATTAAAAGCCTCAAGTGCCTGGTCAAACTGAATCTTCGAAGTGCTTTTGCCACCATCTACTAAAAGTGAAAAGCCCTCATACGCTTGTGCCTCAATATCACGCTGCAAAGCTCTTCCAGAGAAATATACGTTCAGAGAATTAATTATTAGAAGAATTACAAATCCTACCGCAGCGATTTTTAGGAGGCCGCCGAGGTGACGAGGCGGATCAAACTTCTTACCATACACGTATATGAATTTTTCTTTTTCGGCTCCGTAAATGTCGCGCACCTCTTTGATTGGCCCTTTTTTCTTGTAGATTTTTTTGACTTGGTCAATGCGCTCCGCCTTTTTTGGCGATTTATCATATGCATTTTTGCGCAGATCGATTTTCTTACTCTTGCCTGACGCGCTTATATCTGAGAGTTTTCTTGGCATATTTATTTAATATGCAAATAATTTGTTGTTTTGACACCGTCGTTGAAGTAATTTTTTCCGGAACTAAGTGAGTAAATTATTTTCATAAAGCTCGGAATCTTGTTCTCGTCTTTTATCAGAAGTGGAAGTACATCTTCGAATTTGAAATATGTAACTTGGTCTGAACTTCTTAGTACCGGCGCAATGTTATACACATAGACCTCGGAATTCTTGAGACTTCCAGTCGGATTTTTGCCTAGGTCGATCGCGCTTTTTACTCCGTCTATATGATTTGCTACAACTGCGATGTCTCCAAGTAGTGCATAGTAAACTCCCCATTCTTGTTCACCCATTTTAAGTTTATATATTGTGACTCCGTTGTATTCTGACTCTGATTTTTTTATCTCTTCTGGTAGAGCAACTATTTCTTTTGAGACTGTCCCGTCTGGGAGCACATGTTCCACGACTTTTGGTTCAAAGAAGCCGCCCATTTGAGTAAATTTATTTGCCAATTCTTGAATCTTCAATGCATCTGTTTGCTGGTTATCCAGTTCTGTGACCAATTTGTATATGTAGTTCCCGTTTATTTGTTCGATTGCTAGTAGGTATTCGTTTTTTAGCAATGACAGGACGTCATCCTTCAACGATGTTTCTGGCCCAAAGTATTTCTCAATGTAACTTTCTGCGACGCTATCCAATATCAGTACAGCTCCTTTGTCTCCGCCTGACATTAATTCGAGCATTCGTTTCATTTGATACTCAAGGTTTTTGCCTCCCCAATATGCGAGGGTGTCTGCGCTTAAATATTTACTTAAGTTTGCTCGATATTTTTCTTTGAAGTTTATATATTTGCTGCCTGTGACTTTTTGGGAATCTATCGAAAGGAAACTTTCCAATACAAAGTTGTCATCCATTGCTATTAATGCAAATCCTTCTGCTTCAAATAGTTTTATGAATGGGCCAATCACTTCCATCGAAAGGCCTTTTTCACTCAGGATTTCAAAGTTGTTAAAGAAACTGTCTGAAACTTTTTCGAAGTCGATATATAAATATGCTGCTCTACTTATTGGAAGGTTGTTGTCGATACGTCTGTATTTTGCTGAGCTATATAATTTGTTGGTGTCCTCGTCTTCTTGTAGCTGAGTGATTGTTGCCTCGTCGAAACTTACAAATATGTAATCATCAATGAACGCTGCAAATAAACCTTTTTCCGTCTTGTATATATCCCCTTCTTTTGTGAGAAGTTTTTTTGTTTCTGCTTGGTTTAGCGTTTCTGCGAAGTAAGCTGTTTGCAGTCGATCCGATCCTTCTTTTGGTTGCATGTAAGCAACTCCAATCTGTCGGCCGAGCCACGGCAAAATGTCTGCATCGAATGAGACGAGAAATTTTTCTTCGATTTGTTGAGTGAATGCATCTTTTGAATACTCTGCATGTCCTGCCAGAAGATCTACGGACTTGTAATATTGGTCATACTCGATATTTGTGTTTACCTCTAGTAGTGAAACAGTTCGGTCGGCAGGAAGGAACTTTGCGATTGGAGCGGCGCGAAAGGCACGCTCAAATAACAAGTATCCTACTGATACCAATATCAAAATCATGATCACTGTCAGCGCGCCGCCCATAATTTTACGTTTGTGGGCGATGAGCTTCTTTTTTATAACTCCCTTTCTTGATACTTTTTCTGGTTTTGCAGCCTTCTTTGGCTGTTTTTTCCCTTTACGCTTTTTGTTGGGTTTTATCTTCACCTTCTCGATTTCTTTTTGTGCTTCTTTTTTTAACTGCTTCTTCGATTTTTTACGAATAAGCTTCCCCTTCTCTTCCGATTGCTTTTCTTCGACAAGCTTTCGAACTTTCTTTTTCTTGTTTGATTTTCTGCCCATAAGGAATTGAGTTGAGTAATTTGCTGTGGTTTCTATATTCGCATAGATTACTTGTAAATTAAAGTTATTTTTTGTAGTATTAGCAGGCAAAAATTCAATTACGACTACCCATGACTGCAGACGAATTACGTAAAAAATACATAGACTTCTTCGTAAGCAAGTACGATCATGCTGAGGTAAAGGGCTCATCCCTGATCCCAGAAAACGACCCTACGGTATTGTTCACAACTGCTGGTATGCACCCGCTTGTGCCATTTTTGATGGGCGAGGATCATCCAAGTGGTAAAAGATTGGTGAATGTACAGAAATGTATTCGTACTGGCGATATTGATGAAGTTGGTGACCCAACTCACCTGACTCTTTTTGAAATGTTAGGGAATTGGTCGCTTGGAGATTATTTTAAAGAATTAGCTATACAAATGAGTTTTGAGTTTTTGACTGATAAAAAGGTTGGGCTTGGGCTTCCATTGGAAAAATTGGCATTTACTTGTTTTGAGGGTGATGAAAATGCACCAAAGGATGAGGAATCGTTTGGGATTTGGAAAGGCTTAGGTGTACCAGAAGCGCGAATTGCTTATTTACCGAAAGAGGAAAACTGGTGGGGACCTGCCGGACAAACTGGCCCGTGTGGTCCTGATACAGAGATGTTTTATTGGACTGGGGATGAGGAGGCTCCAGAAAAGTTTGATCCGGAAGATGAGCAATGGGTTGAGATTTGGAATGATGTATTTATGCAGTACAACAAGACTGAGGATGGAAAATATGAACCGCTAGAACAAACTAATGTTGATACTGGAATGGGGCTAGATCGTGTAATTGCAGTATTGAATGGCAAGAAGAGTCCATATGACACGGATTTATTCACGGACTTGATTGCGGAGGTGCGGACTCTTGGAGCGTACAGCGATCCTAATGAAGAGCAACTTCGATCTGAAAGAATTGTTGTTGATCATGTTCGTGCAGCAACATTTATTATCGGTGATGATAGTGGAGTTACCCCTTCAAATACCGATCAAGGATATGTGCTGAGGCGTTTGATCCGACGTGCAGTTAGGCACGGAAGGAAACTTGGGATTGAGACAGATTTTGTAAGAAAGCTTGCCGGAATTGTCGTGAAAAATTATGGCCACCATTATCAGGAATTGGATAGAAATAAGGAATTAGTGTTCAAGGCCATGACTGATGAGGAAGAACAATTTTCAAAAACAATAAATAAGGGTTTGGCAGTATTAAAAAAAGAGATGGAAAAGAATGCAGATCGCAAATCAGAAGGAATCAAAGCATTCCCAGATGATTTCTGTTTTCAAATGTTTGCAACTTATGGATTCCCTGCAGAAATGACTGTCGAGGAATTGAAAGATGCAGGATGGGCAACTACCGAAGAAGATCAGCAATGTCTTTGGAAAACTTATGAGAAATATTACGAAGAGCACCAAAAGCAATCGCGGGCAGGGGCTGAAGCAAAGTTTGCCGGAGGATTGGCGGATCACAGCGAGGAAGTTACGAAGTTGCACTCGGCAACTCACCTACTTCATGCAGCATTGCGAATGGTTCTCGGAGATCATGTTGAGCAAAAAGGTTCGAATATTAATGCTGATCGATTACGATTTGATTTTACTCATGGAGAGAAGATGACCGATGAGGAGAAAGCTGAAGTTGAGAGGATTGTTAATGATCAAATCCAGGCTGCACTACCTGTTACTTGTGAAGAAATGACCGTGGAAGAAGCAAAAGCAAAGGGTGCTATCGGTTTATTTGAATCAAAATATGGGGATCGCGTGAAAGTTTATACGATGGGGGATCCTGAATCACCATTTAGTCGAGAGATTTGTGGCGGACCTCATGTAGAAAATACTTCTGAACTGAAGGGTTTCAAGATCAAAAAGGAACAGAGTTCAAGTGCTGGCGTACGGAGAATAAAGGCGTTGATTGGCTAGGCTTGCTCTCCGATCAAGACCCAATCTTTTGAGTCTGTAATTTTTACTTTTACTAGTTCGCCGATAAGAGCCTTCTCTCCTGGGAACTGAACTGTCTTGAAGTGTTCTGAGCGGCCATCGCAGATGCCTTTTTCGCACTTTTCCACTAGGACTTCTACTTCCTTACTAACGTATTCCCTGAGCTTTTCCTTGGAGATTTTTTTGAGTAGATTGTTTAGTCTGTGCCATCTTTCAGCTTTTATTTCTAACGAAACGTCATCATCTAGATTTTTCTGGGCATATGTCCCCTTTCGTTCTGAATATCTAGATATATATGCGTGATCAAATCCGACTTCTTCGTAAAAATCATACGTAGTCTTGAACTCTTCCTCTGTTTCACCACAGAATCCAACTATTATATCTGTCGATATTGCTATTCTTGGAGTTTTTTTGCGGAGTTTTTTGATGATTTCCTTATATTGCTCAATTGTGTATGGACGATTCATTCTCTTGAGTGTTTCGTTGTGGCCAGCCTGGACTGGCAAGTGTAGATATGGCATTAGAGTCTTTAGTTCTGCAATTGCATCGATCAGATCGTCTGAGATGTCGCGTGGATGTGGAGAGGTAAATCTGAGTCTTCGAAGACCCTTCTTGCTAAGTTTATCAATTTTGCTGAGAAGGTATACAAATGGCACCTCATCTTCCGGGACGTTTACGAATGTTTTGTGTAGTCTGTCATAGTTACTAAGCCCGTATGAATCGACCGTTTGACCTATTAAGGTGATTTCTTTTGCGCCGTTTTCCACTAATTTTGTTGCTTCGGCTACTACCTTCTTGATCGGGCGGCTTTTTTCTCGTCCGCGGCTAAATGGTACGATGCAGTATGTGCAAAATTTGTCACAACCAGTTGAGATTGCTACGAGTGGTTGAATTTTTGATGCGTAGCGTGGGGTGATTGAGAAGTAGTTTTCTATTTTTTCTTCGGGGATTTCTTTGATAGCAAGTTTTGGATCTAATTCTCTTATCAATGTTGCCAATTTTGGTAATTCTTCGATTCTCAATGATATGTCGAGTTCGCGGATTCTATTAAATAATTTATCGCGATCATCAGAATAACGAGAGCTAGATTTTCGTATCATACATCCAGTTAGTACAACTATGAGATTTTTGCCTAGTAGCTTCCTCGCTTTTCGGATCTGCCCAATAACCTTATCCTCTGCCCTCTGCTTCACGCTACAACTATTAAAAATCATCATCTCCGTATCCTTTTCATCCTTTGCATTCTCAAATCCAAGAGCCTGAAGATATGTCTCAATCCTCTCCGAATCGGAATAATTCATCTGACACCCGTATGTGTGAATTGTATATTTCATTGTAATTTTATGCGCCGAAATAATACCAGTAGAATAACAAAGGGCAAGAAAAGTTTTGACTTAAGGGCTACTTATATAGATAATTCCCTCTAAAATTATCATATGCTTTGGAAGCCGAAAGAAATCACTGTCGAAGATGACATCTATCATGTTGGGGAAAGCCTTGGAAAAGGTAAAGTAGGTAAGGCTTTTATCGCAGAAAATTCTAATGGCCAACAGGTTACCGTAAAGACTATTACCCAAGATTGGGCAGTTCAAAGTATTGAACACGCCATGGAGATTCGAGCTAATCACCCTGGGCTACCAGAGGAAAATCTGGTGAAATTTCTTCCTGGCGGAGCTATAAAAAGGGGTGGGCATGTAATTACCACATATGCACCTGGGAATTCTTTGGACAAATTGGACCTTGACCCAAAATGGAGTGCCGAAAGAGTTAACAGAATCACTTCCCTTGTCCGTAATACGCTGCATTCTCTTGGATTTCTTGAAAGTGCCGGCATAGTTCACAGGGATATTAAGCCTGAAAATTTAGTTCTTTCGTCAGATGCGTCAAAGGTTACTATTATTGATCCAGATTTATTAGTTACCGATCATGGAACAGATGTGGCTGATTTTGGTGGGGTTGGCTCACTCCCTATTATGGCCCCTGAGATGTATAATAGATACTCTTGTAATGCAACCACAAAAGCAGATATGTTTGCTCTCGGCGTAACTACTATTCGGCTTTTATATGGATTTAGAGTCATGTCTGCTTATCGACGGAAATATCCTTTGGAAAGCCCTGGAGTTTTAAGGCAACGTAGCCGTAAGTTCCCAGAATCTGTAAGCACAGTCGTCAGTAAACTTGTAGAATTCATTATTGAATCAACAAATTTCCACTCTCAAGATCGTCCTAACGTTGAAACTGCATTGAGAATGCTTTCTTAATGGTGTCCCCGGTACCCGAGGGCATCGCGGAACTACCCTTCTCACTTCCTCACTACGTTCGTCGTTCGTCGCGTGGTGTCCCCGGCAAGAATTGAACTTGCATCTAAAGTTTAGGAAACTTCTATTCTATCCATTGAACTACGGGGACGAGTTTTTATAATTTCTTTAGAACTACAAATTTCCTTTTGTCGTCTGGCAATTCTGATGCTGTTTTTAGGACGAACTTCTCAAGGGTCTCAACTTCTGAAGCTCCGAGCTCTTTCAATAGTCCATTGTGTTCACTATTCCCCATTGGTATTACAACTCGTGGATCGATTGCCTCCAAAACCGCAACTGCCTTTTTGTTACCAAGATTTCCATCTTTATCTCCATTAATCATCAAAATATCAACATCTCCAATTTCTTTCACCATATCACTTATCAAAACATGTCCGAGATTGCCCAAATGACAACATTTCACACCATTAATCTGGAAATAAAATATTATAGTTGGATCACCTGCAGTACCTTCGTCTTCTTCTTTTGACTTACTCTTTGTCCACGCTTGAAAACCGATAATTGGCACATTTTTGACCTCATACTCACCTGGCCAATCAAAAACTATAGGCTCACCATCAACTTTTGCAGTTTCACTTAGACTCGATAATACAACATCTCCACTTAATTTCCCTGCATTTTTATCAGGATTTATCACGATCGCTACCCCCTTATCTTTTACCGTGAAACATGTATTTCCATGCCAACTGATCTCCATGATTTATTTTTGTTAATTAGTTAAATTTGCCAGTGCAGAATACCGAAAAGAGGGCGTTTTCGCAAGAGTGATCGAGAGTGAATTTCTTGTCATGTAGAGGCTAAGATTGCTAGTATGCAGTAGCAAAATTAATAACTTTCTAGCTATGGCAAAAATTACAAAAGTGAAGGCTCGGGAATTGCTTGATTCTAGAGGTAATCCTACTGTAGAGGTAGAAATTTGGAGTGATGATGTGAGTGTGCGTTCAATTGTTCCGAGTGGAGCGAGTACGGGCGAACATGAGGCTGTGGAATTGCGCGATGGGGATAAATCTAGGTACAAAGGTAAAGGTGTCCTGAAGGCCGTGGAGAATGTGAATGGAGAACTCGCGGATTTGGTTGTTGGGATGGATAGTGAAGCGCAAGAGGAATTGGATAATAAGATGATCGAGCTGGATGGAACCGAGAATAAAGGGCGACTTGGTGCAAATGCAATACTTGGAGTGTCGATGGCGGCGGGGCGATTGAGCAGCACAATGCGTGGGGAATTTTTGTACGAATATTTGAATCCAAAAGCTACGACTTTACCGTTGCCGATGATGAATATTATGAATGGTGGGGCGCACGCGGATAGCGGGCTAGATATCCAGGAATTTATGATTTTACCGGTTGGGGCAAAGAGTTTTGCGGAGGCTTTGCGGATGGGGTCGGAGATTTTTCATACTTTGAAGGGGGTTTTGAAAGACAAAGGCTTGAGTACTGCCGTGGGTGATGAAGGTGGATTTGCTCCGGATTTACCGAACAATGAGGCAGCTCTAGATCACATAGTTGAGGCGATTGAGAAGGCAGGTTACAAACCTTGGAAGGAAGTAATGCTTGCTTTGGACTGTGCTGCGAATAGCTTTTACAATAAAGAAAGTGGGAAATATGACATTAAGGTTGGAGGGAAGGAAGAGGCATTAACAAGCGGAGAACTAGTTGCGTTTTACGACGTGCTTTTGCGGAAATATCCGATTATTTCTATCGAGGATGGGCACGACGAAAACGATTGGGATGGGTGGTAGCTCATGATGGAAGACGTTGGGAAA
>CAYLOL010000035.1:0-8733 GCA_964385295.1 uncultured Candidatus Peribacteria bacterium | reverse complement strand
AACTTTAAACAACAACTTAAACTTCTTCCACATTCCCAATCTCATCATTAAAAATTGTAACCATATTTCTACCACCAGCTTTTGACGCATAAAGAGCCTTATCCGCCATACCCACAGCACTATCAGGCCAATTGTCTTTATCGACCAAGACAGCACCAGCACTAAAGGTTACTCGAAAAGCCCCCTCTTCTTTCTCGGAAACAACTTTTCCCTTTTTCGTTATGTAAATCTTCACACTTTCTCTATATCTATCCAAAACTTTCTTCAACAACTCCTCGTGAGAATCCACCCCTTGAGCCTTCTCAAGAGACAACCCTTTCAGCACAAAAACAAACTCCTCTCCTCCCCATCTAACTATCAAATCATGAGTAACCCTCAATAAAGCCTTCATTTGCTTTGCAAACTCTTGCAACACCGCATCTCCAACCTGATGCCCATACCTATCATTTACAACTTTAAAATTATCAAGATCAAACATAGCCATCCCAACTCTTTGTTTAAGTTTTTCCTTTTCATATCTCGACAAAAGTTTTGATATTTCTGGACTCACCATCTTGTAAAAAGCACTCCTGACAAAAAGGCCAGTCAGATAATCAATACTAGCACCTTTCCTTGCCTCCATAAAACCTGTCAACACACGCAATACATTCTTTCTCACACCACCACGTATATCATAAGTTGGGGGATTTTTGGCCAAGGAATAAACGCCTTCCATAAAATAATCATCATTACTTAAAACTCGTAAAACCTCTTCTTCTACATCCCTAAAAAGAGTCCCAAGAGATGAATTTGGATCAACGTAATACAAGGGACAATCAGAAGTACCACTAAGCCCATCACTATTAACATCCAAATCCAGATCTGTTGATCTAGATGCAACGTCTAATTTATCATCTTCCCCTGATGGCATACCAATAACAATATTAAATTATTGCCTAATAATAGCACTTTTCGAACCATCCGTCAATTCCAACTAAGGTACACCACCACCAGTTTTTGTGCTAATATCCACCCAGCAAATTATCCCTAATTACTCTTTATCGTGGCAAAAAAAGACAAAGACGAAAACCCTAAAAAGCCCTCAGAAGAGGCTCCAAAAGAAAACGAGGAAAACCAAGAAAGTCAAGAAAGCCTAGAGTTATTTGACGACCAAAAAACAGACAACGAGCCAAAAGAAACCAAGGAAGAAACTCAAAGTGAAATACTCCCAGAAAACATAGAAGAGGCTCCTATCTCAGACGAGATGGAAAATTCATACCTAGAATATGCAATGAGTGTAATCGTTGCACGTGCTCTTCCAGATGTACGAGACGGATTAAAGCCTGTACACAGAAGAATCCTATATGCCATGAATGAAATTGGCCTAAAATCTTCCGCTTCATTCAGGAAATCAGCAGCCATAGTCGGTGAAGTACTAGCAAAATACCATCCACACGGCGACAGCTCGGTATACGAAGCCATGGTACGAATGGCACAAGATTTCTCATTGAGATACACATTGGTACGAGGACAAGGAAACTTTGGATCAATTGATGGAGATAACGCAGCGGCATACAGGTATACAGAGGCAAAATTGGAAAAAATCAGTGACGAAATGCTTAATGATATTGATAAAGAGACAGTAAAGTGGAGAGACAACTACGATGGAAGATTCCAAGAACCAACAGTCCTACCAACAAAACTCCCACAGCTCTTATTAAATGGATCAACTGGAATAGCAGTAGGAATGGCAACATCAATCCCCCCTCACAACTTAGGGGAATTGATAGACGGAATCATGCATCTATCAGAAAATCCAGAAACAACAATCGAAGGATTAATGGAATTCATCAAGGGGCCCGACTTCCCTACCGGAGGAATTCTTTACAATATAAAAGATATCCAGAACGCATACTCAACGGGTCGTGGAGGAATGGTGGTCCGCGCACGGACTGAAATAGTAGAAAGAAAAGGAGGTAAATTCGCAATCGTAGTATCGGAAATACCTTATATGGTAAACAAATCAAACTTAATAAGTAAAATGGCTGACCTAGTAAGAGATAAAAAAATACTAGGAATAACAGACCTTCGAGATGAATCAAACAAAGACGGACTACGAGTTGTCATTGAACTCAAAAAAGACACATATCCAAAGAAGATTCTAAATCAATTATTCAAATACACTCAGCTACAAAATTCATTCAATATGAATATGATAGCCCTCGTAGATGAGATCCAGCCAAATCTACTCGACCTCAAGCAAGTTCTTGAGTACTTCATCGAACACAGAAAAGTTGTAATTACAAAACGAACAGAATACGAACTCAAAATTGCAAAAGCCAGAGCACATATCCTCGAAGGATTAAAGATTGCACTCGACAACATTGATGCAGTGATTGGCACAATCAGAAAAATATCAACAAAAGAAGAAGCACTCACAGCATTGATGAAAAAATTCAAGCTCTCAGAAATGCAAGGGAAAGCCATTCTTGAAATGAAGCTCCAAACACTTGCAGGTCTCGAAAGACAGAAAATTGAGAACGAATTGAAAGAAAAACTAGACCTCATAAAAGGACTCGAAGATATTCTCGCAAGCCCTGCAAAAATTCTAAAAATAATGAAAGAAGAACTCGCGGAAGTAAAAGAAAAGTACGGAGACGAAAGAAGAACAGAAATAGTCAAAAGGGCAATCAATGAGATTTCCCAAAAAGACACAATTCCAAATGAACCAATGATTGTAGTGCTCAGTAAGGAAAATTACATTAAGAGAATCACTCCCTCTTCTTTCCGAACACAAAAACGCGGAGGAAAAGGAATAATCGGCGGAACAACGAAGGATGAAGACGAAATTAAGCTAATAAGATATGCATTCAATCATGATGAACTCCTATACTTCACAAACAAAGGAAGAGTGTTCAAACTTCCTGTTTACGAAGTACCACAAGCGTCAAGAACCGCAAAAGGACAAGCAATAGTGAATCTTCTACAGCTGCAAGATGACGAACAAGTTACAGCAATCCTAAACGCAAAAGAGAAATTCACAGGAGAATACCTCTTCATGGCAACAACAAAAGGGACTGTAAAGAAAACGCCAGTAGAAGACTTTGTAAATGTCCGTAAAAGCGGCCTGATAGCCATAAAGCTACGCCCAGGAGATTCCCTAGAATGGGTAAAGGAATGCTCAAAAGGAAATGAAATAGTCTTAGTCACGCACGAAGGAAAGTGTATTCGATTCAACGAAAAAAATGCCCGCCCAATGGGACGCCCATCAATAGGTGTCCGCGGAATAAAACTCAAAGAGAAAGATTTCGTTGTAGAAATGGACGTCGTCAGTGAACCAGAAACCGCAGAAGTCCTAGTAATAATGGGCAACGGACTCGGGAAAATGACAAAAGTATCGAACTACAGATTCCAAGCAAGAGGAGGGACGGGAGTAAAAACAGCGCAACTCACCGATAAAACTGGTAAGATAATAGGCGCACGAATAATAAGAGCAGCAACTGACGCAGATTTAATAATAATATCAAAGTCAGGACAGCTGATTCGCCTCCACACAAAACAAATCCCAACACAAGGTCGTGCAACACAAGGTGTATACTTGATGCGAATGAAACCGAATGACAAAGTCGCATCAGTCTCACTAATACCAAACATTTTATTAGAAACCGAAGAGAAAGAAGACGAGAAAACAAAGCCAAAAAAAGCCGACCAGCCCAAATTAGTAAAGTCTAATTAATACACATGAAAAAGTTAGCTTTTACATTACTAGGGATCCTACTAATGTCCTTTACTGCATTTGCATACAGTGGTGACATTTCGATAAATAGCTCGGCAATAACATTTTCTTCATACAACTTCTTGGAAGGAAATCCAGTCAGAATATATGCAACAGCAAGCAATAATAGCAATAAAGATCTTCTAGGCGTCGTAAGGTTTGTTGCAAATGATGTCCAAATTGGGGGAGATCAAGCTATTTCTTTATTCGGAGAAAAAACAGATGATGTATTCATAGATTGGGTACCGGCAGGATATGGAAATTACAGAATTGCAGTTAAATTATACCCTTGGGATCAAGACATAGATGAACCTGGGAATAACTGGATAGTAAAAGAAATCCTTGTAATCCAAGACACAGATCACGATGGAATCCCAAACACTGAAGATGAAGATAACGATGGAGACGGCATTAACGACGATAAAGATGAATACCCATTAGATCCAAACGAAAATGCAGACACAGACGGCGATGGAATTGGTGATAATGCTGATGAAGACGCAGACAATGATGGAGTACCAGATGAGCACGACGATTTACCGCAAGATCCAAACGAAACAACAGACACAGACGGCGATGGAATTGGTAATATTGCAGATATGGACGATGATGGCGACAGTGTAAACGATATTGATGAAGACAATAATGGAACAGATCCATTAGATACGGATACTGACAATGACAGTATTAATGACGGAGACGACGCATTCCCGTTAAATCCAGATGAAACTTTGGACACAGATAGTGATGGAATTGGAAATAACACAGATATAGACGATGATAATGACGGGATGAAAGACGAAGAAGATGGATTCCCTCTCAATAAAGGTCCAGTAATAAAGCTTAACGAAGAAAATCTAACCATCCCAGTTCTAGAAAATCATATATTTGATGCAACCCCATCATACGACGAAGACGGAGAAATAGTTTCTTACCTCTGGGAAATAGACGGAATAGAAAAAGAAGGTAATTCAGTCCAACATACATTCTACAAAACAGGTACACACAGCGTTAAATTGATAGTTACGGACAATAATGGAGAAAGTAAAAGCACAGTATTTAAAGTTAGTGTATTAAACCTAAAACTCTATATACAAATTCTAACTACGCTAGTCGCACTTTTGCTTGCAATACTAATATATTTCAAGTATATTTCGGGCACAAAAAATCCGAAGAAGAAGGGTAAAAGCCAAAAATAAGCCAATACAATGAAAAAAGACACACACCCACAATACAAAGACACCAAATTTACATGCGCTTGCGGCGCTACATTCATTGCTGGGTCAAGCTATGACGGCGATGAGTTCAAGACTGAAATCTGCTCAAAATGTCATCCATTCTATACAGGAAAACAAAAACTCATAGATAGTTCAGGACGAGTTGATAAATTCCGCGCAAAACAAGCAAAAGCAGACGAACTTAAAGAGAAAAAAGACAGCAAGGGTAAGAAATCAAAAGGAGAAGTAATTGAGATGGAAGACGTCAAAAAAGCTGAAGAAGAAAATGAAAAGGCTGAAGAAGACGTCAAAAAAGCTGAAGAAGACGTCAAAAAAGCTGCTTAATTCTTGTGCTCACCATTTAAAAGCCTTATATTACACGCATGTCAGGCAATACTTTTGGAAAAATTTTTAAGATAACAACTTGGGGCGAATCTCACGGCCCTGCTCTTGGCGTAGTAATAGATGGCTGTATTCCAAACCTAAAATTAAGCGAAAAAGATATCCAAAAAGAACTAAATCGCCGCAAACCACTCAAGGGTTCTTGCGCTACAACTGATAGAATTGAAGACGACAAACCCAAGATCCTATCAGGAGTATTTGAAGGAAAAACAACCGGAACTCCAATATCTATATTAATCGTAAACAAGAACATCAAATCAAAGGATTATTCAGCAATTAAAGACTTATATCGACCTGGACACGCAGACATGACATATGACTTGAAATACGGAATTCGCGACTACAGAGGCGGCGGAAGAAGCTCTGGAAGAGAAACAGTCGCAAGAGTCGCTGCAGGTACAATTGCAAAAATACTACTCAAAAAAACCACATTCATATCACACACAGTCCAAATTGGGAAAATTAAAGCCAAGAAATTCGACAAAAACTTCATGGAAAAAAATGACCTAAGATGTGCAGATAAAAGTGCATACAAAAAAATGGCAAAATACGTTGAAGAATTAAGTAAAAAAGGAAATGGAACAGGAGCAATAGTAGAAATTATTATCAAAAATCCACCCGTAGGTCTAGGAGAACCTGTATTTGATAAATTATCTGCAGACCTTGCAAAAGCAATGCTCTCAATAGGAGCGGTAAAAGGAATCGAATTTGGCGCAGGCTTTAATGTCGCAGAAATGACAGCATTAGAAGGAAATGACCAACTCTCAAACAAAAAGTTTCTATCAAATAATTGCGGCGGAATACTAGGGGGAATATCAACAGGAGAAGACATAACAATAAGATTAGCAGTAAAAGCTCCATCAAGCATAAAATTAATACAAAAAACAATAACAAAGACTGGTAAAAATGCCACAATTCAAACGCACGGCCGCCACGACTGCTGCATAGCTCCAAGAATTATCCCAGTTGCCGAAAGTATGGCAGCACTAGTACTAGCCGATCACCTACTCCAGAATAAATGTTTGAATTCAAAATAAAAAAGGCTTCAAAAGACTGTAATGCACGAACCGGCATTTTCAAAACTCCGCACGGAGAAATACGCACGCCAATATTTATGCCAGTCGGAACAAAAGCTACCGTAAAAACTTTATCTCAGAAAGATTTAGAAGAATTAGACGCAGATATAATTTTATCAAACACATATCACCTATTTCTTCGACCAGGAGAAAAATTGATCAAAAAAATGGGCGGCTTACACAAATGGATAGGCTGGAACAAGCCAATTCTCACAGATTCAGGCGGATTCCAAGTATTTTCATTAGCACAGGAAAAAGGATTCACAAAGGACACTAAATTTAAAACCAAAGTAAAAATCGACAGCAAAGGCGTTGAATTCAAATCTCATCTCGACGGCGCAATACACTACCTCACTCCGGAAAAAGCCATAAAAATTCAACACGATCTCGGAGCAGATATAATAATGGCATTCGACGAATGCGCCCCCGCAGATTCAACTAAAAAGTACTTTGAAGAAGCAATGGCGCGAACACATGACTGGCTAACTAGATGCAAAAAGGAACACGAAAAACTCTCAAAAAAACAAACTCACAAACAAGCATTATTTGGAATAGTGCAAGGAGGCCTCCACGAAAATCTCCGCAAAGAATCAGCAAAGTTCGTGAATGATTTAGACTTTCCTGGTAACGCAATTGGAGGCCTATCCGTAGGTGAAAGCAAACAACAAATGACAGACATGATCGAAGTCGTAATCCCCTATCTCTCAGACAAAAAACCACGATATTTAATGGGCGTCGGAACGCCAGAAGATTTGCTTGAATGCGTCGAACGCGGAATTGATATGTTCGACTGCGTTCATCCAACTCGGATGGCACGACACGGAGCATTTTGGGACGAAAAAGGTCGACATTCTATTCGTAATGAAAAGTTCAAACTCGACAAAAACCCATTACAAAAAAAATGCGAATGTGAAGCCTGCCAAAATTACTCAAGAAGCTACATTCGTCACCTAATATTTGAAAACGAAATCCTGGGACTCCGTTTGATCTCTATCCACAACGTCCACTTTTTGCTAAACTTGATGACGCAAATCAGATCCCACATTGAAAAAGGAGATTTCAAAAAATTCAAAAATGCCTACTTACGACGACTTGGAAAAACAGGTAAGTAAGAAATACAAACCACGAGACAAGAAGGTCAGCAAGCCAAAAATGAAAGTCTCAGGAAAGTCAGTTTTCGGATTAAAAAAGATAATTGAAACTAAACATGATCGCACATTTAAAAGGAAAAGTTCTTAAAATCACGAACAAAGGAATAATTCTAGACACTGGAAATATCGGGTATTTTGCGTATATAACAAAATCACTCCTACCAGAAGTAAAAGAAGGAAAAGAAATAGAAGTCTTTACGCACAATCAAATTCGTGAAGATGCATCAGACCTATACGGATTCGCAACATTTGAAGAATTAACATTTTTCAAAACGTTAATAAATGTAAAAGGAATAGGTCCAAAAGTCGCCCTCGAACTACTCTCGACTGATCCAGAAAAAATCAAAACAGCAATAATAGCGGAAGATGCTACCTTCATTGCAAAAACTCCTGGCATCGGGAAAAAGACTGCACAAAGGCTCATTCTAGAACTTAAAGGAGAAATCACAACGAAAAATCTAGACCGAGACTACAAAAATATAACTCCTGACAAACAAAGTGATGTCGAAGCAGCACTGATAAGACTTGGTTACAAAAGACGCGAAATATCACAAACTCTCGCCGATCTCCCAAGTGATGTCAAAGAAGTTGAAGATATAATTTCATACTTCCTCAAAAATGCATAAGAAACCTCAGGCCCACCTCGTCACAAATAAATCAAACATTAGATACTTGTCAAATTTCACAGGCTCGACAGGATTTATGCTAGTCACAAAAACTAATAAACATCTATTTACAGATTTTCGATACATCGAACGTGCCAAGAATACAATCAAAAAAGGAATCACAATAATTGATACAACAAAAATGTGGCGCAATCCTAAGGAACTAAAATCAAACTGGCAAAAAATTCTTAAAAAACACAGAATAAAAATTCTCGGCCTAGAAGAAGACTCAATTACCGTCGAAAAATATAAAAAATTCAAAAAAATCTCACCACACATCACCTTCGTAGATACCTCGGGTCATTTCGAACAAAAACGCGAAATCAAAACTCCAAACGAAATTTCCCTAATCAAGAAAAGCCAGTCAATAAACGAAAAAGTCTTTCTTGCGATCAAGAAAGTTATACAAAGCCGGCCCGCAGTCACAGAGCAAGAATTAGCATGGAAAATTCGTGAACTCGGTCAAAA
>CAYLOL010000034.1:0-9197 GCA_964385295.1 uncultured Candidatus Peribacteria bacterium | reverse complement strand
AAGCGGGGCTTGAGGCGATGGATGTGATTCTTGAGATTAATGGGGAAGAACTGACTGTGGACAAACCGTTGCACAAAATCGTGCGGGAATATATGCCGGGTGATGAATTGGAGCTTGAGGTGTGGCGCGAAGGTGAAACTATTGAAATCACGCTTGTTCTGCAGAGTAGTAAAGGGTAAAGTTGTCGCGCTCTTTAACATGCCCAGGTGGCGGAATTGGTAGACGCGCTAGCTTGAGGGGCTAGTCCCGTTCGCGGGGTGGAGGTTCAAGTCCTCTCCTGGGCACCAATTATTTAATCTTAAAATTATGGCAAAGAAATCTACGGCACATTTATTTCTGAGGATAGTCGGGATGGCTCTTGTGGGTTTGGTTGTAGGAATCGTTATTGGTTTTGTTTTTGGCTTGCTTATCGTTTGGATTACCGGAATGGTTGCAGTTCAGCCTTATGGATCTGTACCACTTTCAATGGGTGCATTCCTGGGAATGGGAGCTGGTGCGATCATTGGAGGTATTTTCGGTGGAGTATTTGGTTATAAAGGATAAGGGTTGAATTGCATAGAAATAATTGCTTTTATCCTGGGTTTCTTACCTTTTTCTGTTTCTCTATACATTTTGATTCTGTCTATAAACAGCTGACGCAGCTGTGTGCTATGGGAAAAGCGGTTCCTTGCTGGGCTTGACAGGAGGTAGTATAGTGCTATTATTGGTCACTATATATTTTAAAACAGATTACTTAAAATGGGCATTGAGAATTCGCGGAATTTACATACTGGTTTTAATGGTCGGAGGAGATCTCATGTTGATGTTGTTGATGTTGATATTAGGCGGCCAATTAGGAGGACTCAAACTTCCGTGGATGAAAGACTCAGGATTGTATTTAAAAATCGTGAGAGAGTGATGGATAGAAGAGATCTTAAGGAAGCCGAAAAAAAGGCTCTTTTGACTCGTGTTAAAGGAAGCTTGCTTGATAAGGAACATGGAAGAAGGAGGTCAAATAGAACCAGAATTCGCAGGGAAAAAGCTTCTGCTAAGCGGCAATTTACTGAAAGGATTGGATTAGATTTTCTTGATACCGATTTTTTGCTTGACCATTTTAGTCTTGATGTTGATTTTAATGAAGGTGAATTGTGGCAGGAACTTGATCCCAAAATGGTTGATTTATTTAAGAAAAGGCATGAGGAATTTATGCAGGTAGAATTTGAATATCTTGAAAAATTAGGAATTTGGTTTGAAGAGTTGGGTGATCTTGATATGGTAGAATTTGTTGAGCAAGAACTTATTGGAGGATTAACGTATGCTGATTGTACTGGGGATTTTGAATCGGATGAAGCTCTGGGAAATGCTTTTTATAATGCTGATTCCTGTCAGGCTGCTCACAGGCAGGAAATGAGGGCTGAATTACTGCATAGGTTGGGAGGAGATAAATTTTTGGAAAGAACAATTGCTGAACATTGCAGGGATACTTCTCGTGCAAGTTGTGCGGCTATCTTTTGTGGAGGAACTTTTCCTTGGCAGTTGGAGCTTCTTTATAGGGGTATGGCGAATCCTGAGACTGAGAATACTGATCTGGATACTTCTGCTGCTTATAAGCGCATGATATATCATATAATTGCTGGAACTTTATATCCTCCAGTTATAGAGAGTTATATTTCCAAGCTCCATGAACAGGCCAAAGATTTTCATATTGAGCTTGATAGGACTCGAGATGAGCAAGTAAAGCACAATTTGCAGTCACAATTGGGTTTGCTTGAAGCTGATATTTATACATTGCAGTGTAGGTGCCAAAAATTGCCGGAAATGGCCTCTGCTCTTCTCCGAGAGGCTCAGACTGAAATTAATATTGTTTTAAAGAAAATAAATCGTAGTAAGAGGAAGAGAGCTACGGCCAAAGGTAAATCTGGGTCTATTGAGCTTGCGAAAAGGCAAATTTTACTTGAAAAGGTTATAAAGCCGCTAAATGAGAAGGCTGAAAGAATTTTACATGAGTTGGAATATCTAGTCCCGGGTACTTTTTCTGATTAAAGCTTCTTGTTTTTGCTTGTAAGTTTTATTTAGGTATAATTATCTTTGATGGATTTACCTGAGAAATTAAAGATCGGCACACACAGCTTTCCTGTTGATTACGAGATCAATCTAAAGGCGAATAGTTCGGTGCGGATAAGGAAAGGGCGGGTTGTGCTGAAGCTTAGTCGCTTTATGATGGGGCGGAAAAGGGATGAGGTGGTGGAGAAGTTTTTGAAGTGGGCGATGAAGAAGCTCGAGAAGGGGGCGAGTGGGAATTTTGTTGAGCCTTCGTACAAGGATGGGGGGCGAGTTTGTACGCATAATAAGATTTATGAGATTGCTATCGTGCATGAGGATCGGAAGTCTGTGCGGACGGATTTGATTGATGGATATCTGATTCGGGTCAAATTGCCGCAGGGTCGACGGGATGTGCGGGAGATTATTGAGAAAGCTATTATCAAGGATCAGATCGACTATCTGAAAGAGGTGGTGAGTGAGCTGAATGATCTGCATTTCAAGTTTAGGTTTAATATGGTTCGGTTCAAGCGGATGAATTCGAGGTTTGGGAGTTGTTCGTCGAAGGGGAATATTAATATCGCGTATAGGCTGCTATTTGCTCCGAGGGAGGTTTTTCAATACGTGTGTGTGCATGAACTTGCGCATCTGAAGCAGATGAATCATTCGAAGAAGTTTTGGGCGCTGGTGGGGGAGGCTGTGCCGGAATACAAGGAACATGAGAAGTGGCTGAAGGATAGTGGGTTTATGTTGGGGTAGAGGTATTGCAAGTTTTTGGTGGTTGTGGTAAAAATGACTGGCAAATTTCTTTGGGGCGCATAGCTCAGTTGGCTAGAGCACCTGGTTTACACCCAGGGGGTCGGGGGTTCGACTCCCTCTGCGCCCACCATTAATTATTCATTAATAATTCCGGTACACATTTCCGCTATTTTAGTGTATATGTGTCTTTGTATGTCTGGTGGATATTTATCAATGAAATCCAAATCCCCAAGCCTTAGTATTCTTTCCTTATTAAAGCTAACTTTGAACTCTTCTAATATTTTTACTATTTCCCTTGAGATTGTTGTGAATTTGTTTTTTATACCTCCGATATCTATTAAATCTTTTTGATCTATTCCGTCATGCCTTGCCCTTAGTTGAATGGGGGATGTGACTAAGAGCTTGAAGTTACTTTCTTTCCATGCTCGCATTTTTCTACTTATTAGTTCTAAAATATGTTCTATTGGCCAGTGTGACATCATTTCAGTTTCTATTGGAGTTGTAAATTGCTCATATTTTTGATCCGTAGGGCAAATAACTTCAATTTTAATTTTTGTTTCATCTTGAATTGCCAATGTGACTTGCCTTTCTACTAAAACCCCCAAAACTTCCGGGATTCCACAGTGGAAGATGCCTATGTTTATGTCTTCAGCCATTGGTCGAGATTAGGGCACAATATAGTACTTTTGCCCTGTTCTGTCAACCGTGTTATTTGAAGATTATGTCTTCTCTTTTCACTCCAACTCCTATTGAACTTACTGGGCAGTCCATGAGTTCTTCGAGTTTTTCGACGTATCTTTGGGCGTTTTCTGGGAGGTCTTCGAATTTGCGGACTTTGTTTATGTCTTCTTTCCAGCCTGGCATTTCGATGTAGGTGACTTCGACTTTGTCGAGGTCGTCGAGGCTAGGTGGTACTGAGTTTATGCTTTCGCCGTTGAGCTTGTAGCCTGTGGCGATCTTTAATGAGTCGAGGCCTGTGAGGACGTCTAGTTTAGTCAAATTTGCTGAGGTGAGTCCGTTTATCATTGCTGAATATCCTGATACTACTGCGTCAAACCAGCCGCATCTTCGTGGACGACCTGTTGTTGAACCGTATTCGCCACCTGCTTCTCTTATTTGTACTCCTAGGTCGTCATGTAGTTCTGATGGGAATGGGCCAGCTCCAACTCTTGTTGTGTAGGCTTTCATTATTCCGATCACATTGTCTATTGCTGTTGCTCCGACTCCGAGGCCTGTGCAGATCCCGCCGATTGTTGAGTTTGATGATGTGACGTATGGATATGTTCCGTGATCGATGTCTAGCAATGCGCCGTTTGCTCCTTCTACTAGGATCTTTTTGCCAGCCTTGAGTTCGTCATATATTAATTTTGCGCTGTCTACGATCATTGGGCGTACTGTTTCTACGATGCCTTTGTAGTATGCGAGTTCTGTGTCTGCGTCGTATTCGAAATCTCCGTACATTTTCTTGAACATTTCTAGATTTCCTCGGTATTTTTTCTCAAATGCATCCCAATCTAGTAGTTCGTGCATGCGGATTCCATTTCTACGAATCTTGTCTGTGTATGCAGGGCCTATTCCTCTTAATGTTGTTCCTACTGCGGATTTTCCTTTCATTTCTTCCTGTAATGCATCGACTTTTTTGTGATAATCAAAAAGTATATGCACGCGGCTCGAAATTAACAATCTTCCCTCAACTTTATCTCCATGCTCTCTTAATGTCTCTATTTCCTCAAACATCGTTGGCAGAGACAAAACCAAACCATTCCCAATCACACAAACCGGTTTTTCATTCAACATTCCAGACGGAACGAGATGGAAAATATGCTTGAATGGTTTCTCAGGATTGTCCGGATTGTCGAGATAAATAGTGTGGCCAGCATTTGCACCACCAGTCGCACGCACAACATAATCGCAGTCTTCAGCCAAAATATCGACTAGCTTTCCTTTACCTTCATCTCCCCATTGCCCGCCGAGGACTACAGTCAATTTATTAGAATCCATATATAGAGGTTAATTTTTCTTCTTGACCACAATATATGGGAAACAAAATTTTGCTACAAGTGCAAAAAACCATTATTATGTGGGTACTTCATTCTATAATTTCAAAAATATGCTTACTAATGAACAGCTACTCGCGCAGATCCCGAACTGTCTACAGGGAACTGAGCATGAGGGTCTTGGTGAATTCTATAAAGGTAAGGTTCGGGACAATTATTCGAAAGGGGATAAGCGGATTATTGTTGTAAGTGATCGGCTTTCTGCGTTTGATCGTGTTATTACTACTATTCCGTTCAAGGGGCAGGTGCTGAACCAGATTGCACAATTTTGGTTTGAGGAAACTGCTGACATCATGGGAAATCATGTGATCGAATATCCGGATCCGACCGCTATCGTGGCGAAACTTTGCGAGCCGCTTCCTGTGGAAATGGTTGTTCGTGGATATATTACTGGAGTGACTTCGACTAGTGCTTGGTATCATTATGAAAAGGGTTCGAGAGAGTTTTGTGGGAATATATTGCCTGAAGGTATGAAAAAAAATCAGAAGTTTGATGAGCCGATTTTGACTCCTTCTACGAAGGCGGAGCAGGGCGGGCACGATGAGTCTGTGTCGAAGGAGGAAGTTATCAGGCGGACTGGAATGACTGAGGAAGATTTTGATTATATGGCTGAGAAGGCGATGGCTCTATACAAACGTGGAGTTGAGGTCGCTGCGAAGCAGGGGATTATCCTTGTTGATACGAAATATGAGTTTGGTAGGAATGCGGAAGGTGAGATTGTGTTGATTGATGAGATCCATACGCCAGATTCTAGTCGATTCTGGTATGCGGATGAGTACGAGAAGAGGTTTGAGGCTGGGGAAGAGCAGAAGAAGATTGATAAGGAGTATTTGCGGGAATGGCTAGCTGAGAGAGACTTTATCGGGGAGGGCGATGTTCCTGAGATTCCTGATGATGTTCGAGCCGAGACTGCTCGTCGGTACATTGAGGCTTATGAGTTGATTACTGGAAAGACTTTTGAAGCTGAAGTCGGTGATGTTGCGGAAAGACTCAAGGCAAATTTAGCAAAATATTTTTAACCTAACGATAATGAAAGTTGTATTTATAATGGGATCGGAAAGTGACCGTGAGTTTGCGGATAAGATTTTGGCGAAGTTGGGCGATTGGAAAGTAGAGACTGAAGTTTTGGTTGCCTCTGCGCATAAAGTGCCGGAAAAAGTTTTCGATATTGTTACTAAGAACAACGAAAGCGAGGACAACATCGTTTATATTACTATTGCTGGACGGTCAAATGGGCTGTCTGGTGTGACTGCTGCAAATAGCATTCATCCTGTGATTGCTTGTCCGCCGTTCAAGGACAAGGAGGACTTTATGGTGAATATTAATAGTACTTTGCAGATGCCGAGCGATACGCCGGTTTTGACTGTCATTGATCCGGGAAATGCAGCGATGGCTGCAGTGCGAATATTGGCACTCAAAGATGAAGGGCTAAAGGCCAAGGTAATAGAACGAATCAAAGAAATAAAAGCTAGTTTTTAACAAAAATCATATGGATGAACACAATTTACTTGCAATTTCACCGATAGATGGACGATATGCAAACAAAGTTGACTATCTGAGTCAGTATTTTTCTGAGGCTGCGCTTATGAGGTATCGGCTTTTGGTTGAAATAGAATGGTTTATTTTTCTTTTCAACACAATGAAATTGCCAAAGACGAAGGTTTTGAAGCCTACTGAACTACGGATGTTGAGAAGTATTTACGAACAGTTTGATGTTGTGGATGCGGCTCGGGTTAAAGAAATTGAGAAAACTACGAATCATGACGTGAAGGCTTGTGAATATTTCATCAAAGAGAAGACGAAGGGTGGGCCTATCGAGAGGTACAGTGAGTTTATTCATTTCGGTTGTACGAGTGAAGATATTAATAATTTAGCTTATACTGCAATGTTCCGAGACTTTTTCGAGAGAGAATATTCGCCGCTTATGAGTGGGATTATTCAGGATCTGTATGGGATGGCTATTGATTACAAAGGATTGCCTATGTTGGCACGAACGCATGGCCAGACTGCTTCTCCTACAACTCTTGGAAAAGAGATTGTCAATGTTGTGGCTAGGCTAGAAAGAGAGTTCAAAACTGCTTACGATGCGGATTTTTTGATGGCAAAGATCAATGGTGCAGTGGGTAATTACAATGCTCATATCATGGCTTATCCTAAAGTCGATTGGCGTGAAGCGAGCAAGAAATTTGTTCAAAGTTTGGGGCTGAAAGTAAACATGTATACGACGCAGATTGAACCACATGATTGTTATGCGGATTGCTTCGATGCTATCAAGCGTATCAATACTATCCTTTTGGATTTCAATAGAGATATGTGGACTTACATTTCAATGGGATATTTCAAGCAACGAGTGATAAAAGGTGAGGTTGGATCTTCGACAATGCCTCACAAAGTAAATCCAATTGATTTTGAGAATAGCGAAGGAAATCTCGGACTTGCAAATGCTCTTCTTGAGCACATGTCTGCGAAGTTACCAATATCACGAATGCAGAGAGACCTTACGGACTCTACGGTCCTTAGGAACGTCGGAATGACCTTCTGTTACTGCGTTCTTGCTTATAAGAGTACGCTCCGCGGAATGTCAAAAGTTGATGTGAATAAAAAGGTTATCAAGGAAGCGTTGAAGGATAGATGGGAAGTTCTTGCAGAACCGATCCAAATGGTAATGCGAAAACATGGGATCGAAAATCCTTACGAGCAACTCAAAAAACTGACCCGTGGAAAAGCAGGTCTTACAAAGGTTACTGTCCAGAAATTTGTCCGAGGACTAAAGATTCCTTCTGCAGATAAAAATAGATTACTAAAGCTTACTCCCGAAAAATATACAGGACTTGCTGAGGAGCTTGTCGATGATTACGAGCTTTCTGTCAAGGCTGGGAATGATGAATGTTCTGGGAGCTGTGAAGGTTGCATGGGGTGTGGTTAGCATCCAACCTCTACGCTGATTAATTTTTCTACTTCTCTTTGAACGTCCAGGAGAATATTTGTCAATACGAGTCCTAACTCCGCGTCTTCAGTATAGGTTTTTTTGTCTTCTGAGAATTCGCCTGGTAAACCGATCGATACACCTACTTTTCTTGTCCAGTTTCTTATTTCTAAAGATATTCTTTCTGGGACGCCTTTTGCCCTTTGGGGGGAGTCAAGGATGTAAGTGATGAACGCGTGTTTTAGTTTACTTGAAGTGTTTTGTCGCATTCTTCCTATATCTAGAATTATTCCAAATTTTTCTGAGTCTATTTCTCCTTTTTCCATTGCGGCATGGTACAAGGCCAGATCTTTGTTGAAGTCATATTCTGCTCCTGCTGCTATCGAGCTTGCTGGTTCTGGTGGGCGAGAGTTGTAGTTTGTGGATTGATTATCGTCTAGTAGTGGCTTTATCCTAAATCCTATCCATGGGTTGATTTCCATTCCTCTTTCTCGTTTCCGTATCCCTAATTCTGCCTTTTTATGTTCTACTTTTTCTATCTCTTGACCAATACTTACTATTAAATCTGCGATATCTTGAGAGATATCGGGAAATAGTTCTTGTATCTGCTTTGCTTGTTCTGCTTGTCCTTGTCCTTGTTCTATCATATCGGTAAATATTTGGTTAACAGGTATATCAGCGTGATCGTCTTGTGTCAATGGGTTGAAATTTTGTTTGGAAAACACTGCGGTTTCCGCTAAACTGTCGGCATGTTTGATAAAGTTGATCCAAAACAGTCTTTTCCAGATATGGAGAAGAATATGCTGAAATACTGGGAGGACAATACGATTTTTGAGAAATCCATTAGTCAGCGAGAAGGGAAAGAGAAGTATGTGTTTTTTGATGGGCCTCCATTTGCAAATGGGTTGCCTCATTATGGGCATATGGTTGGAAATGTGATAAAGGATGCTGTTACTCGATACTGGACTATGAAAGGTTTCTATGTGCCGCGAACGAATGGTTGGGATTGTCATGGGTTGCCCGTTGAGTATGAGATTGAAAAAGAGCTGGAATTGAATGGGCGAATGGACGTGGTGGAGTATGGTGTGGAAAATTTTAATAATAAATGTAGAGAATCAGTTTTCCGTTATACGAAGGAGTGGGAAGGGACTTTGAAGAGGCTTGGAAGATTGCTTGATTTTGAGAATGGATATGCGACTTTGGATAATAACTATATGGAGACGATATGGTGGATTTTCAAGCAGATTTGGGACAAAGATCTTGTCTATACTGGCTTTAAATCAATGCATATATGTCCACGATGTGAGACTCCGTTGTCGAATTTTGAGGTGACTCAGGGATACAAGGACGTTACGGATCTTTCCGTAACTGCAAAGTTTAAGTTGAAAGATGATGCGCTCAAGACTATTGGCCATGAGGGTGAAGATATTTATATA